>DATCTQ010000093.1:0-29440 GCA_036567865.1 Candidatus Tyrphobacter sp.
GGGATAGATATCGGTACGACCGCCACCCGAAACCTCGAGCCGATCGGTCGCGACGACCTTGCGAAGTTCAAGCGTTTTGGGATCGACCCATAGCTCGCGCAAGCGGTTGCGCTCGGGGTCGCGCCGCGGCGTGAGCACGACGTGCAGGAGGCCCTGATCGGCGCCGACCGATACGACGTAGTAATCGATGTTGATCGTGATGCTCGTTCTCGCGATCACGGGCGCCGAGGTCGTTGTGGGCTCGGGTGTCGGCACCCATGTCACCGGATGCGGGTGGATGGGCGCGGGCTCGAAGAGATCGGCGGTCGGCGGCCCCGGATCGGCGTACTCGGGGTGATCCGCCACACCGTCCACGTTGTTGAATTGCGGCCGCATGAACTCGAGCGGGCCGATTGCGCCGAGGCGTGCGATCGAGCGCGCGAGCGCCGCCTTATCGGACGTACGGCACCAAATGTGGAACGTGTAGCTGCTCGCGTAATCGGGATATCCTTCCGCATCGTTGTTCTGCCGCACGAGCGTGTAGGTTTCGAAGGGCGGCGGCGGGCGATGAGAGCGGAAGACGCGCCGGATCGCAAAGAAGACGTCGTCGGGCGACATGTGGGGAAGCGGGACGGAGGCCGCCTGCGCGTTGTGGGAGGGCCGGGTGCCGGCAGGGGCGGATGGGGACTTCAAGAGCAAAATCGCGATTGCCGTCATCAAGACGGCCAGGCCAAGCCGAGTCATCGCGCGCTGCTTCCCCCGGCCTGGGCGCGCGCCCTGCGGTGCACGCGCATGCTCGCCGGGATTCCTGAGAGGCCCCTGTGCTTGCGCCGGGGTGCCGCCCATGCTATCATGGCGCGGCCAAGGTATCGAATTCGGTCCTACTACTCTCGAGTTCTGAGCGAGTCGATTCCGAGCAACTATCTAACTAACAGGAGTCCCTCGTTCATAATGTACCAAGATGAGTATCTTCGCTGCGTAGACTGTGGTCGCGATTTTGCGTTCACCGCCGGCGAGCAAGAGTTTTTTGCATCCAAAGGCTTTCAAAACAAGCCGAACCGCTGCCCGGATTGCCGGGCCGCCCGTAAAGCCTCCGGCCAGAGCGGCCGCGGTGGCGGTGGGGGCGGACGCGGTTACGCGAGCCAGCGTGAAATGTTCACCGCAACGTGCAGCCAGTGCGGCGGCGTGGCCCAAGTGCCATTCCAACCGCGTGGCGACAAGCCGGTGTACTGCCGCGACTGCTTCGCGACCAAATCCAGCTACCGCTAAATAACGGTCAGTTCAGAAAGCTGAGGGCGCCGGGCACGCTGCCGGGCGCCCTCGTGCTTTACCCGGCTCTCCCCCAAGACTTTTTTAGGGGGATTGGGGGAAAAAGGAAGGCGGCGCCGTAGCGTGCCTCCAGTAGCCTGGTTCTCAGAGTGGAGGATAACGTGCGCACGATGATCTTTCGTTCGGCTGTCTCTTTTGCGTTATTGCTGGCGATGCTTCCCGTGGCCCCGGCGGCCGCGCAGAACACGGCCGCAGTGAGCGGCCATGTCACCGATGCAACCGGCGTTCCGCTCGCGGGCGCGAGCGTCGACTTGCGCGGTCCGTCGTCGTACTCGACGCATACCGATGCAGCCGGTGCCTTTTCGGTAGCGTCGATCGTCCCCGGAATCTACGCTATCACGGTCAGCAGGGCCGGCTATGCCACGGCGACCGACGACGTTGCGCTGGTCGCCGGCCAGTCGCAAAACCTCAGGATCCAACTCAATCTCGCATCCTTCTCTAACCTCACGACGATCGCGCACGTTCAGACGCAGGGTGCGCATTTTAACGCAAGCCCGGCCTCGATCAACGTCATCTCGGCGCAGGCGTTTGCAGATCAGGCGGCGCCGCAAGTCCGTGACGTCCTTAATGAAATTCCGGGTATTCAAATATCTTATCCCGGCGGAAGTTCCAACGGCGCTTCTCCCGGATCGATCACGGTCCCGACCATCCGCGGCGCGGCTTCATATGAAACCGCCTCGTTGATCGATGGACACCCGCTTGCCGTCGAAGATTACGGCGACTTCGTTACCACGTTCTTGAGCAGTTATATGTTCGGGGACGTCGAGGTGATCAAGGGCCCCGGCGCAACCGCACCGGAGGTCAACTACGCAATCAACGGAACCGTCGACTTCCACACGAAGGATCCGACGCTAGCGTTCACGCCCGACTATCAGTTCAGTTATACGAATATTGGTGGGACGGTCGCCAATTTCGGTGCGGCGGGCACGACCGGAAGGCTCGGTTTCGTCGTCGCCATCTCCAACGTCAACGATCCCTCCGTGCTGAACGGGAAGCGCGTTATCATCAACCCGTCGTCCTACTATCTTGGGAACTCGACGAACGCGAACTCGCTCTCGGGGACGGCGACGTACACGCAGGTGCCAAACACCGAGGCCTTTATTAAGACGGGGTACTCGTTGCTGGCGTGCTGCTACACCGAAGAAGGCTACTTGAACGACACGTCGGAGTTGGTGAAGTTGGTCTATCATCTGTCCCCAGGTACGCATATCACCGTCAGCTATCTTGGCGTTCAAGCTTTCGCCGACCAGACGGCGAACGTCGGCAACGCGACGAATGCCACGTTCATCCCGAGCTCCGGCGGTCCAGGATACACCGGTTCCCTCGCGCCCGGACCGTACCAAGTGCTCTACCTCTACCCTGGAAACTCCGAGACCGACAACGAGCCGATGTTTCAAGCCGAGTTCGGCACGACGATCGGCAACGATACGATCCTCGCGCGTTACTATCATGCGTCGATCTACCGCGACGTCAATGCCGGCACGGCCGCGCAGCTCACCGGAGGCCCGTTCCTCGCTCCCTACGCGTTCAACGTATACGGCGTCTCGACGAACCAGCAGAATGTGTTTCCGTACAATAGTTATCCGGACCAAGTCTACAACGGTTCGAACATAACGTTGTTCAATGAGAACTATTTCCGTGAAGTCGAGCAGGACAAGCTCGCTGGCTGGTCGTTCGAATGGGATCATCCGTTCGGCGTCGGCGACGACCTGTCGTTCGCGGTCGATCAGACCAATACGCAGGCCCTCGACTACGAACTCCTGACGTATACGAGCGTCTTCTTGCCGCAAGGTTCTTCACAGTTGTTCACAACGTATCAGCTGCGCGGCATCTTCGCCCTGACGCCGAAACTTCAGATGACGGTTGCAGATTACATGAACGTATACCGGAGCACCTATCCGGTCAACTGTCCGTTCTCGTTCGGCTTCTCGAACTGCTTTATCGATGGTAGCAACGTCACGTTCGCGACAACGACCACGAGCCACAACGATCCCCGCATCGCGTTCGAGTTCCGCCCGGATCCGAATCTCGCGCTCCGCTTCGCGGCCGGCAGCGCGATCGCGCCGCCGTACCTCAGCCTCCTGAGCCAAATCTCGGCTCCGACGGCCAGCTACTCGGCGTCGAGCGGAATCGCAACCATCACCAGGAACAGCGGACAACTCAAGGCCGAAACCGCATTTGGATACGACCTCGGAGCGGACTACCAGCTCGGGGACCGTCAAACCGTTGCTTCGGTCGACATTTACCTCAATAATCTCTTCAACCATTACTTTGGCGAGTCGCTTTATAGCGGCACGATCTGCGGTGCGCCCATTCCATGTGCTCCTCCGGCACCGCCCGGCACGAAAGTGTACTATGAGACGAACACGAACATCAGCAACTTCCGCTTCGAAGGCGTCGAGGTGTCGATCAATCGCCATCCGGTAACGGGCTTCGGCTACACGCTTGCGGGGGGAATGCAACGCGGCTACGTGTATAATCTTCCGATCGGATTCTACTGTAGCCATCCGGTGCCGTCATGCATCAACAATCCGTCGAATTGGGATCAGAATCTCAATGTCATCGCCGGTCAGAATCTCAGCGGTGAGGGAGTCACCTACACCAGCACGGTAGGCTCGCTGAACACACGCGAGCCGTACGCGCAGGGCTACGGTGCGTTGTCATATGCGTTTGCGGGTGGAAGTGGTTACGCCGAGTTCGGCGAGACCTACTACGGGAACAACAACTCATTCAACGTGCGCCCGTTCATGATCGCGCACGCCACGCTTCGGGTACCGATCGCTCGTACGCTTTCGTTCCAGATCTCCGGCGAGAACCTGTTCAGCGCACTCTCCGGAGACTTTCCGATCTACGGCGGCGGTTTGCCGATCGAGTTGGCAAATGCAGCAGCAGGGGGCTGTCCGGGGACGATTGGAAAGGGTTGTGGCAGCGACGCAACCATCGGCAATGTCTTCGGGCCGGCGGTCTACACGTTCACCCTCACAAAGCGCTTACCCTAATGGACCTCTAGCACGGCAAAGGCACTGCGTCCGAACTCTTCGGGCGCGTCGCGGAGATATACGCGCGCGCCCGGCCAGCGGAAGCTGCCCGGCGTGACCGCACGCGCGAGGTAGTGCATCTCGTAGATCCCGGGCTCCAGGTGATCGGCGTAACCGGTCACGCGGTCGGCGTAGATCTGCTGATCTTCGATCTGCCAGCTGTCCGCTTGTGCCGTCACCGCGGTACTCGACGTACGCAGGGCCGCATCCACCGCTTCGAATCCCGCCGGTAGCGGATCTTCGATCATCAAGCGATCGACGGGGTGATCGACGATCACGCGAACGCCGATGTCGTACAAGCCGCCGGCATCAATGGAGACCGGTTGTGAGATCGGTGCGAGATCCATCGAAATCAGCGGCGCCGATTCTCCGACGGCCTGCACGGTCCGGATCACGCGCAGCGCTGCAAGTTGTCCGGGCGCATCGCTGCGCACCGGATAGCTGTAGAGCAGCGCGTAGTGGAGCGTTCCGCCGCTCGAGCGGAAGGTGAGTTGCCTTGCCTCGATCGACGACGCGGGGACGGCGATCGTCTGTGAGGATGCCGTCGTGCCGAAGCTCGCGCTCGCGAGCGTGTGAGTCCCGGCGAGCACCGAGGCGTGAAAGGCCACGAGGCGCTCGTGAGCGGCGTACTGGGCGAGCGCTTCGACCGCGGAGGCCGTGCTCGTCAGCGAACCCCAACCGCAGCCGCACTGCTGCGCGACCAGGGCGCGCACCGCGCCGTCGGTCTCCTCCGGGCTCGCACCGCGCTCGACGAGCAGGCGCAGCATCTCGGCTTGCCCCTCGACCGGAGAGCCGAGCCAGCCCCACGGATCGCTGATCGAAATATTCGCGTATCGTCCCGTGCGGTACACGATCTGTTCCAGCGAGTCGGCGAGCGCAACGCCTTGTGCATGGTAGCCTGGAACGCGCAGCAGGTAGCGCGCCAGCCGGATCTGCGTCGCGGGATCGAAGGTCGCGTTCTGTGAGATGATGTCGGCGAGGAAGTCGTTACGCCGGTCGCCCAATGCGTCGAGGGCGAGCAGCATCTGCAGCCGCAAGCGGGCGCGGCACGCGACGTCCTTGCACCACGAATAGCGCGCCGGATTCTCCAGCGTGCGCGCGAGATAGGCTTTCGCCGCATCGAGCGCGTGTGGGTCGATCGCAAGTCCGCGATCGCGCGCGAAGGCGAGCGCTTCGACCGCGTAGCCCGACTCGAACGGATCGCTGGCGATGCCTTTGAAGAGCGCGAAGCCGCCGTCGCTCTGCTGCAGCGCAAAGATCGCGACCAGCGCGCTGCGTTGCGCGGCGCGCGCATCAAAGGCCGGCGTAAGATGGTAACGTGGCGCGAGCGCCGCGGTCGCCGCCGCGATGACCAGACGGCTCGCGGCATCGTCGAGGAAGGGCGCCGGATCGGCCGCCATCGCATCGGCGGCAGGCAGTGCGAACTGGGGCACGACCGAGTTCGCGAGCGTGAGGTGCACGGTTCCGCCGCTCGAGAAATCGACGGGCACCGATGCATTCGCCGCCGTTGCGCCCGCCTCGACGACCGACTCGTTCACCGCGCGATCCTTCACGACGAAGGGCACGCGGAATGCGTCGCTCGCGGAGCCGACTTGCGAGGAGAAGAGCAGCGTCGTCGGCGCGGGCGTACCGACGATCATCGGGAAGCGCAACGCCTGTATCTCGCCGCCGATGCTCGAGGTTTGAGCGAGCGTCTGCGGATTGCCGCTCGTGAAGGAAAGTGCGCCGCTCAGGCGCGCGGTCAGGCGCAGCGTACCGCCGCCCGCGATGTCGAGGACGGAGAGGCCTGCATCGATCGTGTCGCCAGGCCGCGCGAACTGCGGAAGAAGCGGATTGGTCAAGAGCGTTTTGGTTGCGATGAAGGGCGCGTCGGCGTTGCCGAAGTGCAGATCGTCGGCGCCGATCGCGACCACCATCGTGCGCCAGGTCGTCAACTCGTCGGGGAGCGTGAAGGAGAAGTTCGCACGCCCGCTGCCGTCGAGACGAACGACGGCGTAATACGCGAGCGGTCGGAACGTTTCGCGAACGCGCGTCGATCCGGCGCCCGCGAGGTAACCACCGCCGTAGCCGAAGCCTTTCTCCATGAGGGCGCGCACCGGCTGCAACTGCACGTTGCCGCGATTGTCCGCATAGCGTGTCGAGATCGGCTGGTCGGCGAAGATCGTTTGGACCAAGTCGGGCGGACGGTATCCGGTCAGTTGCAGGATCGCATCGTCGACGACCATCGCGACGGCCTCGCCGCCGCTCGCAGGCCGCCCGGCGGAATCGAGCACGCGCAAGGAGACGCTTTGCCGCGCGCCCGGTTCGAGCCGCGCGTGCTGCGGCGCAATCGCGATCTTCAAATATTGGCTCGCGAGATCGACGTGCAGCGGCGCGAAGCCGGCGCGCGCGAGGCTGTCCAGCGTTCCCGGGCGCAGCGTGCGAATCGACGGGCCGCGCCGAACGACGACCGCTTCCACCGCGGCGTTCGGCAGCATCGCCGGCGTGACGCGGAAGGAGATCGTCGGGCCGTTGCCCGTCGCATGGACGAGGCGGCTCACCAGTACGTCTTGCCGCACGACTGCAAAGTAGATGTCGCTTTGCGCAAAAGGCGAGGCGACGAGCGCGGTCGCGGTTTCGCCGACTTTGTAATGTTTCTTGTCGAGCTTGACGTTGACGATCGTGTTGTCTTGACCGCCCCAATCGACCTCACCCGCGCCGACGACGAAGGCTTGCAGATCGCTCTCGCTGCCGTCGTTGCGCGCTCCCGCGAAGTTCGCGCGAATGCGATAGGGTCCGGGATCCTTGGGATGGAGCCGAACGGTTCCGGGCGCGCTGCCGGGGGTAATGTCCGCCGTGTCGACGGTCGTGTACTCGACGCCGTTCTGCGCCGTCTGGCCCCCCGCGAGAAGCTGCGTCGCCGCGGTATAGGTCATCGACTGTAGCTCGACGTGCACGGCGCGTCCCGAAATGGGTTTGCCGGCGAGATCGGTGACGACGACCTGCACGCCGATCGGCTGTCCGGCGCGCCCGACGAGGTCGGTCTTCAAGCCGATGATGCCGTCGCTCGCGAGCGCGGTGAAGCTCTGCGTCGTATCGACCGAGAGATTGGAAACGTCGGTCGCCTGGACGTCGACGCTGTAGGTCATCGGGAAGGGAAGGTCGGCGGCAACGGGCACCGACTGCACGAGCGTCCCCGTGCGATCGAAGGTTCCGGTCGTCGAGAGCACGTCGGTATCGAACTCCGGCTGCTGCTCCGGCCAGAACCACTGGCGTCCGAAGCTGAAATCGTCCCAGCCCGGCGGCGCGAGCGCTGCGACGTCGCGGGTGACATCGATCTTTGCCGCTGCGCCCGCGAGCGGTGCGCCGAAGAGATAGCTCGCGCGCGCTGTCGTGTTGACGCTCGAGCCCGTCTGCGCGCTTTGCCGGTCGAAGCTCACGTCGAGCTTGAAGTTCGGAGGCTTGAACTGCGCGACGCGCAAGCCGCCGTCGATTTCGTTGCCGTCGGCGCCCTTGGCGGCGATGCCGTAATATCCCGGCGCCTGGTTCGCGCCGAACTCCAGCGGCAAGGAAAGAACGCCGAAGGCATCGGTACGCACGCTGCCAAGGGAACGCGTTGCGCCGTTTGGATCGGTGAGCGTCATCGCGTACGACGTATCGCGATCGGCAGCGAGCACGCCGCTCCGCACCGCGTAGGCGATACCGGTGATGCGTGCGCTCTCACCAGGTTGGTACATCTGGCGATCGGTGAAGAGCGTTCCGCGTGAGAGCGGGGCGCCGCTATCCCACGAGGTGTCACCCTCGATGTTCATCGTGCCGGCCCAGGAATCGAGGCGCGCGTAAGCCCAATCGGCACCCAACGACGCAACCGCCATGATCGCCGGAGCCTCGCCTGCATAGCTCGCGCTGCCGACGAAGCAGGCCTGCAGCGGGTCACCGGTGACTTCGGCGCTTCCGTCGGCGCCGGTCGTCGTTCCGGCGCACGGGGCGGTGGAAGGGTGCTCGCCCGTGCGGTAGAGCGCGACGCTCGCGCCCTGAACCGGGGCGCCGTCGGAGAGGCGCGCGACGCGGACGATCGCCCGGGAGGGGAAGATCTGCGCGAAGACGCCGAGATTCGTGAGCGAGACCAGGCCCACATCGGTGATCGTGTCGCCGGACGCGATTTGAACGCTGACGCCGTAGGCGAGCGCGCCGCTCGCTCCACCGAGTAGTTGCCGCAAGGGGATCTCGACCGTGCTCTGCACGTTCGGCCGCGCGTCGGCGATCGTGCGTTGCGGCCAATGCGATGCGTCGGGAAGCAGCGCGCTCGCTTCGTCGCCGTTGACGAGCATCGGCGGAGCCAACCGCAGGAACGCGGAACGGTAGCGATCTCCGGGGAGGTTCGTGGCGAATACGTTTAGCGCCAGATTGTCGACGCTCGGGAAGACGTTCGTTCCCGAAGGCGCCCAAAGGCCGGGCGTGAAGTCGCCGGTCCGGATTGTCACCGTCTGCGATGTGCCGAGTTGTTGTCCGAAGACGTCCGTCAATCCGGCGCCGATCGTGAGCGTGTAGGTCGAGCGCGGAGCGAGCAGGTAGGGATCGATGGAAACGACGTTGGGCGTGTCCTGGCCGATCGACGCGGGACTCGCGGTGGTTCGCGGAGCCGGGGAGAGGGTGACGTTGGCGGCGAGGCTCTTTGGATCGAGGGGGTTGTTGAAGGCGATCGCGGGGTCGCCCCGGGCGAAGCGCTCGCCGAACGTCCCGGGCGACGGCGTCGGCGTCGCGACGATACCGAGGGATGCGTAGGTGCGGATCGCTCCGGCGAAGGCCGCCGTCGTTGAAACGTTTCCATATTGCGGGGCGATGCCGGGCGAGATGACGAGACGATAGGTCGTATCCTTCTGTAACGAACCGCGTGGAACGAGATCGTAGACCCACGTGGAGAGCGACGGATCGAAGGCCTCCGTCGCACCGCTGCCTGGAATCGGCGTCGGCGTTGCTTCAAGTGTGGCATCGAGCGCGACGTGCGCGCCACCGCCGGTGAGCGTCGCGTGCTGCGAGAGCGAGCGCGCATCGACCTGCGCGTTGGCGGTTACCTGGAGCGTCGGGTGCAGATTCGCAGGAGCCGGCGTTTCGCCGTTCTCATCGGGGCCGAGCGCCGGAAGGTCGGTAAAGGCTAACGGCGCCGTTTCGAACGTCCAGGCGAGATCGCGCTGCAGTGCATCGCCGGAGAGATCGCGCAGTCCGGCCGTCAGCGTCACGCGCACGCGCGTGCCGATCGGCAGCGCCTGCTCCGGGACGAAACCGATCATGTGCGGCGTTAGGACGACGAAGTTCCCGCGCAGCGCGGGCTCGATGCGAAAATGGGAGAGCACGTCGATCGGCCCGTTGCCCTCGAGCGCGCCGACCGTCGTCACCGGCTTGGTGAAGATCACGCGAATCTGCGCGAGCGTCTGCGCCGGCTTCGTTGGGGAGATCGAGGCGATCCACGCGGGCGTCCTCGGCAACGGCAGCGCCTGCACCGGCGCTAGGCTCGCACCCCCGCCCGTACCCTGGCAGGCGGCAAGGGCCGCGACGGCGATCGCCGACGCGGGAGCAAACCATGGACGCATCAACGGCCCTCCGAGAAAGAAAGCGCTCTCCTCTTCCGTTTCTGTCATCCTGAGCGAAGCACCCGCAGGGTGCGAAGTCGAAGGGGCGTGGATGCGCCGGCCCTCCGTCATCTGCGCCGGAACCGCCGCGGCGTGCCTCATTTGGCTCGTCGCGCGCGCCGTCGTGGGCATCGACGTGAGCGCGCTGCCGCACGGCCGCGGGACGGTGCAGTTCACGGACCGCACCGGCGTGCCGCTCGGATCGATCGTCGCTTCGAACGAAGCCGACACCGCCTGGGTACCGCTCGACCGCGTCGCCCCAGTCTTTCGCCGGGCGATCCTCGCCGCGGAGGATGCTCGCTTCTACCGTCATGGTGCCGTGGACGTCGCCGCGCTCGCGCGTGCGGGCTACGAGTACGTCGTCGACGGTGAAGCGCGCAGTGGCGGCTCGACGATCGCAATGCAGCTCGCGCGCTCGATTCGGTACTCGCCGAGCACACTGCGAGGAAAGCTCGCGCAGATCGTCGAGGCCGAACGCATCGTGCTGCGCTCGCCGCAGAATGCGGTGCTCCAGGCATACATCAATCGCGTACCGATGGGCGGCGATCTCTACGGCGTGGAGGCGGCATCGCACGCATATTTCGGCGTCTCGGCGGCGAATCTCGACCTCGCGCAAGCCGCGCTGCTGGCGGCAATTCCCAACGATCCGCCGCGGCTCTCGCCGTACGATCATTGGGCGGCGCTCCGCGAACGGCAGCGCTACGTACTGGCGCGCATGGCCGCCGACGGAGCGATCTCCCCCGCACAGGCTGCGCTCGCCCAGCGGGAGCGCATCGAGGTGCTCCCCCCGCGCGCGGGGCCACGGGTAGCGCAGCACTTCCTGTTTGCGCTCTATCCGCACGTCACCTCGGGTAACGAGCAAGTGCGTACGACGCTGGACGCTTCATTGCAGCGATTCGTACAGGCGCAGGTGCAGGCGATCACCGACGCGCTGATCGCGCGCCACGTCACCGATGCGGCCGCGCTCGTCATCGACAATCGCACCGGCGACGTTCTGGCCTACGTCGGTTCGCCGGATTACTACTCCGACGCGCTGCTCGGTCGCAACGACGGCGTGCAGTCGCTGCGTCAGCCGGGCTCCTCGCTCAAGCCGTTCACCTACGAGCTAGCGCTGGAACGCGGTTCGATCGAATCGACCACGATCTTGGCGGACGCCCCGGCGGCCTACGCGATACCCGGCGGGAAACTCTATCAGCCTGCCGACTACTCCACGCGTTTCGCCGGGCCGGTGCGCGTGCGCTACGCGCTTGCAAACTCGCTCAACGTTCCGGCGGTGCGCGTGCTCTCGCGCGTCGGCGTCGATACGCTGCTCGATCGTCTGCACGCGCTCGGATTCACGCATCTGGACAAGCCCGGGTCCTTCTATGGCCTCGGCCTTACGCTGGGATCCGGCGAGGTCACGTTGTGGGAACTGGCGCACGCGTATCTGACGATGGCGCGTGCGGGTGCGGCGATTCCGTTGCGCGCAACGCTCGACGCTCCGCGCGGGTTACCCGTGCAGATCGGCAATTCCGCAACCTGGCAGCTCGTCACCGACATGCTCGCGGATCCGCACGCGCGCGCGCAATCCTTCGGGGTCGACTCCATCCTGCGCTTACCGTTTCCGGCGGCGGTGAAGACCGGTACGTCGTCGGATTATCGAGACACGTGGACGGTCGGTTTCACGCGCGACTACACGGTCGGCGTTTGGGTCGGTAACTTCGACGGCTCGGCGATGCGCGGCATCTCCGGCGTCACCGGCGCGGGCCCCCTCTGGAATCACATCATGCTGCATCTCTACGAAACGCACGATGCGCCCCCGTTCGCATCGCCGCCCGGATACGTGCACGTGCCGATCTGCGCGACGACGGGGTTACGGCCGGACGCATCCTGCGAGGCCGCCGTCATGGAATGGGTTTTACCGCAGCAGTTGGCCGCGTGGCGCCGCCCGATGCGCTATCGGAGCGCTTCCGTTCGCATTCTTTTCCCGCACGACGGCGATGTCTTCGTGCTCAACCCGGCGCCCGACGCCCTCGCTCGCTCGATGCAGCGACTCGAACTGCGCGCTGTAGGCGCCGGGCGCATCCGCTGGAGCGCCGGCAGGACGCCGCTTCGCGTCGATGCAGAGGGGCATGCATTCTGGCTGCTGCGCTTAGGCCGTTGGACGATCTCGGCAACGAACGGCAAAGAGCGCGCGCTGATTTCGATTCGCGTGATTCGGTCGCCCCGCGGCGGCTACGAAGGCTTCTCGCCGGTCGGTCGGCGCTGAGCCGCTTGGGTTGCCTCCCAGCAAAGGTTCAGCCTTGTCATGCTTTCTTAGCGGCGGCGAACAAGGGACCGGTCAGCCGCGTTCCTATGGTCAGGAAACGGTCCCTCGTTTCCATATTTAGAAAGGAACGCACAACGATGAAGACCTTGTTCGTCGCGCTGTCGGCAGCGGTGCTGCTACTCACGACCGCACCGATGACGGCGCTCGCCGATCATCCGCTGACGATCATCAACAATGCCGCCCAGGGCATCGAGTACATCAACATCTCCCCGGTGGACAGTAACCAATGGGGCGATGATTGGTTGGGCTCCGACCAAGTGCTCGAACCCGGCCAGCGCATCACGTTCACCGTCCAGAGCGGCTGCATGCAAGACATCCGCGTCACGTTCATGGACCACCACCAGGTCGAACGGCGCAACTTCGACACCTGCCAGTACGACCTGCGGGTAAACGGCTGAGGCCCGGAGAGCCGTGGCGTACACCCCGTGACGGCTCGCGAGCGTCATCGGGTGTCGTCGCTCGTGGGGCTTTTGAGAGCACCCGGGAGCGCCCGCGACAGGGCATCGGCTCGACGCTATGGAACGATCAGCTAGGTTGCTTTCGGTTCCCACGCCATCTCTTGGAAAGGACTCCCTCGATCAATGAAAACGCTGCTTATGGCCCTTTCGGCCGCCGCACTTTTCCTTACCTCCGCTCCAATGATCGCGCTCGCGGATCACCCGCTGACGATCATCAACAATGCCGATCAAGGCATCGAGTACATCAACATCTCCCCGGTTGACAGCAACCAATGGGGCGACGATTGGTTGGGCTCCGACCAAGTGCTCGAACCCGGCCAGCGCATCACGTTTACCATTCAGAGCGGCTGCGACCAAGACATCCGCGTCACGTTCATGGATCATCATCAGGTCGAAAAGCGCAACTTCGACACGTGTCGCTACGACCTGCGAGTGAACTACTAAGGCCTTCGTCTCGGTGACGCCGCGCCACGCGTGCGGCGTCACCCCGCGCTCCACTAGAAGCCGCGCACTTCGACTCCCGCCGCGGCCAGCGCGGCGCGGATGCGCCGCGCGAACTCGAGCGCGTGCGGACCGTCTCCGTGCACGCATAGCGTCTGGCCGAAACCGCGCTCGGCGAACGCCAGCGCTTGGGCAACCGCCCGACCCGCGTCGTCGATCAGCGCACCCGGAGTTCCGCGCGGTAGGAGGCTGCCGTCGGGCGAATACCCGCGGTCCGCAAATACCTCTTCGACGGCGCGCAGGCCGGCGCGTCGCGCGGCTGAGATCGACGCACTTCCGGCAAGGCCGACGAGCGCGAGCGATGCATCGTGATCGCGCACTGCGCGAGCGACGGCATCGGCGAGCGTTTCGCTGCGCGCAGCCATGTTGTAGAGGGCACCGTGCGGTTTGACGTGACGCAGGTGCGTGCCTTCGCGACTCGCAACGCTCGCAAGGGCTCGAAGCTGCGCCGTCACGTCCTCGTAGACTTCGTGTGGCGTGCGCGCCATTTCTGTCCGGCCGAAATGCTCGCGGTCGGGAAAGGATGGATGCGCGCCGATCGCGACGCCGTGCTCGAGCGCCGCGCGCACGGTTGCCGTCATGGTCGCTTCGTCTCCCGCATGCCAGCCGCACGCGATGTTCGCCGAGGTGACGAACTCGAAGAGGAGCGCGTCGTTCCCACAACCTTCGCCGACATCGGCGTTCAAGTCGATTTGCTTCGCGCTCACGCTTGCACCGATTGCGCCGCGATCGCGTTCTCCATCGCCGCAAGGTAGGCTGCGATCCCCCGTGTCGCCGCCGCGGATTGCTCGATCGTTACGGGTTTGAAGCGCACGCATACACCTGGTTCGACTTGCGCCATTTTCCAGAGATCCGCTTCCGCGATAACGCCTGCTTTTGGATAGCCCCCGGTCGTCTGCGCGTCACAGAGGAGTACGAGCGGCAGACCGGAGTGCGGAACTTGGACGACGCCGGGAACGACCGCGTGCGAACGCATCTCCGGTACACCCCGAGTCGAAAGCGGTGCGCCTTCGAGCAGACACGCCATCCGATTGCTTTGCGGCGATACGCGCCACGGCATGCTCCAGAGCGCTGCCTGTGCTTCCTTTGGGAAAGACGCTTGTTCGCCGCCGGGAATCATGCCGATCTCCACCTTTTGCCCGCGCTCGCGATAGAAATCGGGAGGCTCGACGGCGAGCGCTTTCGCGTACGCGAGTGCGGGGGCGGCGCCGACCGGCAATCGGTCTTTTGTCGCGAGACGGCGTCCGTTCAGCCCGCCGATTCCGGCCGCGAGGTCCGTCGTGCGCGAGCCCATCGCCTGCGGAACGTCGATTCCGCCGCGAACGGCGAGAAGCGTGCGCACTCCACACCGCGACGCGCCGATCTCGAGCGTCGATCCGGCGGGCGCGTCATGCGAACTCCACGTCGCGATGCGTTCGCCATCGAGCGATGCGGGGCAATCCGCTCCCGCGAGCGCGAAGCGGGTGCGCCGTCCGAAGCAGAATGCCGCACCGCCGAAGGTGATCTCGACGGCGGCGGCAGCGCCGTCATTCCCGACGAGGCGGTTGGCGATGCTCAACGCGAGCAGATCCGCTGCCCCGCACCATGAAACGCCGATTCCGAGATAGCCGAAGCGTCCGCGATCGACGACGAGCGCGCTCGGACCCGGCCGAACGACGACGATCTCGTTCGCGTTCACGAGGTCCGTACGAATCTCACGATATCGCCGGGAGAGAGCAGCGCCGCAGTATCGCGTTGGGGGTTGAAAAGCTCCAGCGTCGTGCGCCCGATGAGTTGCCATCCACCCGGCGATTGCACGGCGTAGACGCCGGTCTGCTCGCCGCCGATTCCGACCGAGCCGGCGGCAATGCGCGCGCGCGGTTCCTTTCGCCGCGGCGTTGCAAGGCGCGGATCGAGGCCGCCGAGGTACGCAAATCCGGGCTTGAAGCCGAGAAAGTAGACGACGTATTCGATCGCCGCGTGGCGCTCGATGACCTGCTCCTCGCTCAGACCTGCGTGTCTTGCAACCAGGGCGAGATCGGGGCCGTCCTCGCCGCCATAACGCACGGGAATCTCAATTGGCGCATTACCGCGAGGGTTCTTCTTGTCATCCCGCGCGGAGCGAGCATAGCGAGCGAAGTCGAGGGACAGTCGAGAATCCCACGCCTCGCGCAACCGCGATGACAAGGCCTGGGCATCTTCGTGCTTCCAATCGAAGATCAGCGTGAGATTGTTCATGCCGGGGACGGCCTCACGCACGTGCGGCCACCCGCGCGCAGCGCGAGCGAGCGCCCAAATCCGTCGTTGCACTTCAAGTGAAAGATCGCCGGGCGCGTCGAGGACGATCGCCGATTGACCGAGCCGCGAAATCACCGCATCGCCCATCTCCGCGCGAACTACGACGAGCGCGGCGCTGTGTCATCTAGTAGACGAGAGCGCCGATGGGCGCGGCGTCGATGGAGAGGCCCTCGGGCGTCTCTCCTGGTTTTCGCAGGTTGCTTCCTCGCTCTCGCTAAAGTCCTGATGCTCCTATGTGGTCATCCGTGTATCGCCCCGATAGCCTCGCCGCTGCTTTGCGCGCGTGGCGCGATGCGGCGCCGGGTACGCGCCTCGTCGCCGGCGGGACCGACGTCGTCGTCGAGCAGCAGCGCGGCGTCAAGCCGGCGGAGCGATTGATCGATCTGACCGCACTCGAAGCCGAACTGAAATACATCCGCCGCGAAGGCGATGAGTTCGCCCTCGGCGCCCTCGTCACGCACAACGACGTGCTCGCATCCGGCGATCTGCGTCGCTGGGCCCTGCCGCTCGCGCAAGCGTGTCTCGAGATCGGCGCCCCGCAAATTCGCACGCGCGCAACGGTCGTGGGCAACCTCGTAACCGCCTCGCCGGCGAACGATACCATCGCGCCGTTGCTCGCGCTCGACGCGCGCCTGGTGCTCGCGAGTGTCGGCGGCGAGCGCACCGTAGCGCTGAACGATTTCTACCCGGCCTTTCGCCAAACGGCGCTGCGCACCGGAGAGATCGTGCGCGAAATCCGCTTCCGTGCGCTCGATCTGCGCCATCGCGGGATCTTCCTGAAGCTCGGTCTGCGCCGCGCGCAGGCGATCTCCGTGATCAACGTCGCGATCGTCGTCGAACTCGAGGGCTCCCATCCGGCAAGCGCGCGCATCGCGCTCGGTTGCGTCGCGCCGACCGTGATTCGAATCCCGAACGCCGAAGCGGCGCTGGCAGGCGCGCGGCTCGATGCGAAGACGATTGCGCGCGTTGCCGAACGGGCCGCGCGCGAGATCGCGCCCATCGACGACCTTCGCGGTTCCGCGGAGTACCGGCGCGAAGCGGTAGCGGCACTGCTCGCTCAAGCGCTCGAATCGCTCGCTGCGGGAAGAGAGGCTGAAGGTTTCCCGGATTCACCCGTGCTGCTGGAGGTTCGCCGGCCCGCGCGAGCGGCGTCGCAGATCGACCATGCGGGCGTGACCGCGCGTGTGAACGGCGAGCGGCGCACGCTGCCGACGGCGATGCGCAAGACGCTTCTCGACGCGCTGCGCGACGTCGGCTTCACCGGCGTAAAGGAAGGCTGTGCGGAGGGCGAGTGCGGTGCCTGCACGGTGTGGCTCGACGGCAAAGCGGTAATGTCGTGCCTGGTTCCGGCGGCGCAGGCGCACGGCGCAGACGTGGTCACGATCGAAGGTCTCGCTTCCGATGAAGGGTTGCATCCGCTGCAGCGTTCATATATCGCTCACGGCGCGGTGCAGTGCGGGTTCTGCATCCCCGGAATGCTCATGGCGGGGGCGAAGCTGCTCGAAGAACGATCCGAGCCGACGCGCGAGGATTGCCAAGTCGCGATCAGCGGCAACCTCTGCCGTTGCACGGGGTATCGCAAGATTCTCGATGCCATGGAAGAGGCCGCGCTTGTGCCCGCGACCACGAATGCGGAAGGCGTTCCGGCGTGACGAAGATCGGCGCATCGATTCCCCGCCCGGACGCCCACGACAAGGTGACCGGCGCAGCGCGGTATCCGGCGGACCTGATCCGCGACGGAATGCTGCATGCGAAGGCCGTCTTTGCGCACCGGCCCTCGGCGCGCATCCTGCGCATCGACGCCGATGTCGCGCGCGCGATGCCGGGAGTTCGTGCGGTGTTTACCGCTGCCGACGTTCCGTATAACCGATTCGGCTTGATCGAAGCGGATCAGCCGCTGCTCTGCGACGATCGCGTGCGCTTCGCGGGCGATCGCGTCGCAATCGTCGTCGCGCAGACGCCGGAGTCGGCTGCAGCGGCGGCCGCGACGGTGAAGGTCGAATACGAAGATTTGCCGCTCATCGTCGACCCGCGCGAAGCGCTGCGACCCGATGCGCCGCGCGTGCACGACGATCGCTCCAACGTTTTGCTCCATCAAAAGATTCGTAAAGGTGACGTCGAGGCGGCATTCGCCGGCGCGGACGTCGTGATCGAGGGCGAGTTCTCGACGAGTTGGCAGGAGCACGCGTACCTCCAGCCCGACGCCGGCATCGCCTACTGGGAAGAAGACCGGCTCGTGTTGGAGACGGCCGGACAATGGTTGCACGAAGACCGGCGTCAGATCGCGGCGATGTTCGAGATGCCCGAAGATCGCGTCGTCATTCGCTACGCGAAGATCGGCGGTGCCTTCGGCGGACGCGAGGATCTTTCGCTGCCGCCGCTCGTGGCGCTCGCGGCATGGAAGCTCAAAGTTCCGGTCGCCATGCAGTGGAGTCGCGAGGAGTCGATCGTCGGCCACCACAAGCGCCATCCGTTCTACATCACGAGTAAATGGGCGGCGAAGCGCGACGGCACGATTTTGGCCGCCCAGACGCGTTTGGTCGCCGACGGCGGCGCCTACGCCTCGACCTCGGTCGAAGTGCTGAAGTGCGCGACGATCTTTGCAACCGGTCCGTACGAGATCGCCAACGTCGCAACCGACGGCATCGTCTGTTACACGAACAACGTTCCCTCCGGCGCCTTTCGCGGCTTCGGCGCGCCGCAGGCGCACTTTGCCGCGGAGTCGATGGTGACGCGCCTCGCGCAGGCACTCGGGCGCGATCCGACCGAGGTACGGCGCAAGAACCTGTATCGCGAGGGCAGCCTGGAATCGACCGGACGGCCGTTGCCGTCGGGTGTCGGTGCGCACGAAGTCTTCGAGCGATGTCTCGAGGAGTCACGAGTTCTCCCGGTGCCGCTGCGCAACGGCGCGCTCTCGCCGCTGCGCCGCGGCATCGGCATCGCGTGCGGCATCAAGAACGTCGGCTATTCCTTCGGCTTTCCCGAGCAGTCGACCGCGACGGTCGAGCTGGAGGTGACGCCCGTTTCCATCCGGAGCGCGGTCGTACGCATTGGGACCGCGGACGTCGGTCAAGGAGCGCACTTGGCCCTGCGGCAGATTGCCGCCGAAGCGTTGGATCTCGATCTCGAGCGCGTGCGGATGATCACCGACGATTCCGCGGAAGCGCCGAACGCCGGGTCGGCATCGGCTTCACGAATGACGCTCATGGGGGGCCGCGCGGTAAAGGATGCCTGCGACGAAGCCCGGCAGCGATGGCTCGCGGGAGAAGCGCCGGCTGCAACGGTTCAGTACCGGCCGCCGCGCACGACACCGCTCGACCTCGAGACCGGGAATGGAACGCCGAACTACTGCTATGGTTACGTGGCGCAGGCGGTGGAAGTCGAGGTCGACATTCGCACCGGCCTGATCCGCGTCGTGCGTGTCGTGAGCGTGCACGATGTCGGCCGCGCCATCAATCGACGGCAAGTCGAAGGGCAGATCGAAGGTTGCTTGGCACAGGGGATCGGCTTTGCGCTCACCGAGAATTTCATCTGCCGCGACGGCAAGATCCTCACGCCGTATCTCTCGACGTATCTCCTGCCGACCGCGCTCGACATGCCGGAGATTCACCCGGTGATCGTCGAGGGCGCCGATCCCAACGGGCCGTATGGCGCGCGCGGCGTCGCGGAGATGGCGCTGGTGCCCTTTGCGGGCGCCGTTGCGGCTGCGGTGCACGATGCCACCGGCGCATGGGTCGGCGATCTGCCCATGACGCCCGAACGCGTGCTGCGCGCGATTCGTGAACGAGAAGGAAACCGTCCGGCAACGCCGCTAGGCGTCTAGGCTCCCTAACGTTCGGGCGAGCCGATTGTGCTTCGCGGTCAGTGCCGCAACATCGACGCCCACGAGTTGCGCCTCGCGAACCTTGACTCTTCCCGCGATGACGGCGAGATCGACCCGCGGGATGCGGCAGAAGAGCAACGACGCGAGCGGATCGTGCACGGCGCCGCCGGCCGTCTCCAGCGAGTCGACGCGCACGCCGATGAAGTCGGCCGCCATGTTCGGCGAGAGAGCACCGATATCGTCGCGTCCGAGCACGGAGGCGCCGCCGCGCGTCGCCAACGCAAGGGCCTCGCGCGCGGTGAGCATCGCTCCCTGCGATGGAAGCAACGCGCGCGCTACGCGCTGCAGCAGCATGGCATGGCGCGCCTCGTCGAGCATGGAGGAGCCGTCGTTCGAAGCCGAGCCGTCGACACCGAGGCCGACGCGCATCCCGCTTTCGATCTGCGCGCGGAGCTGCGCGACGCCCGAACTTAAGCGCATGTTCGATGTCGCGCAGTGTGCGACGCCGGTCCTGCTGTCGCCGAGTCGGCGAATTTCGCCGCCGTTCATGTGGATCGCATGCGCGAACCACACGTCCTCACCGCTCCAGTCCAGCGATTCCGCGAACTCCACGGGCCGTTTACGGTAGCGCTCCAGACAATAACCTTCCTCGTCGGCGGTCTCGCAAAGGTGCGTGTGCAACATCAAGCCTCGTTTGCGCGCGAGCCGCGCGCTCTCGCGCATCAGATCCGGCGAAACGGAGAACGGCGAGCAGGGTGCGACGACGATCCGCGTCATCGAGAAGCGCGCCGCGTCGTGGTGGGCATCGGCGACGCGAGTGCAGTCGGCGAGGATCGCGTCCTCGTCTTCGACCACATCGTCGGGCGGTAGCCCGCCGCGCGAGCGGCCGATCGACATCGAGCCGCGCGACGCATGGAAGCGGAAGCCCATCTCTCTCGCAACCGCGATTTGGTCGTCGACGCGCGACCCGTTCGGCCAGATGTACCCATGATCCGCGGCCGTCGTGCAGCCGGAGAGCATCAACTCGGCGATCGCGACCGCCGTGCTCGCGCGGATCATTTCGGCATCGATCTTCGCCCAAATCGGATAGTACGCGACGAGCCAGTCGAAGAGTTCGGCGTTCTGCGCGGCGGGAACGTTTCGCGTCAGAGTCTGGTAGAAATGATGGTGAGCGCAAACGAGGCCCGGCAAGACGACCATCGCGCTCGCGTCGACGATCTCGTCGGCAGCCTTCGGCAGTGCCTCCGTCGAGCCGACCTGCTCGACGACGCCGTCACGTGCGAAGAGCGCGCCGTCCTCGATCGTGCGATCGGCCTCGTCGAAGGTCGCGAGTAGCGCGGCGTGCCGGAGAAGGAGGGTGCCCATCGAGCGAAGATTCTCCCGTAGAGAAGATGAGGATCGAGCAGCTCAACGCCGCCGACCGCGCGGCTTTCGTCGCGGCGGTCGGCTTCACTTTCGAGAAGTCGCCGTGGGTCGCCGAAACGGCATGGGAGCGACGGCCGTTCGCCGACGTGGGAGCGTTGCACGCGGCGATGCTCGGCGCGGTCGCGGCGGCGCCCGAGAACCGGCGCGTCGCGGTGATCGCGGCGCACCCGGACTTGGCCGGACGTCTCGCGCGCGAGGGCCGCTTGACGCCCGCGTCGATGCAGGAGCAGGCTGCTGCCGGACTCGACGGCTTGACGCCGGAAGAGATCGCGCGCTTCGAGGAGCTCAACACCGCCTACCGCGCGCGCTTCGGTTTTCCGTTCGTGATCTGCGCGCGTGAGCAGACGAAGGCGTCGATACTGGCCACGCTCGCGCGTCGCCTCGAGAACGATCGCGCGACGGAGATCGAAACGGCGTTGTGCGAGATCGGCGAGATCGCGCGCCTCCGCTTGCGCGACGCGGTGCAGGCATGAACGGCGCCTACGCGCTCGAGTGGCTCAACC
Source organism: Candidatus Tyrphobacter sp. (assembly GCA_036567865.1). GTDB lineage: Bacteria > Vulcanimicrobiota > Vulcanimicrobiia > Vulcanimicrobiales > Vulcanimicrobiaceae > Tyrphobacter. The sequence continues at coordinate 21,251 of DATCTQ010000093.1, forward strand.
TCGTCGTGCGATGGTTGCACTTTACCGCCGGCATCATGTGGATTGGCGCGTCCTTTTACTTCGTTTGGCTCGACAACAATCTCACCAAGCCGGCGAGCGATCGAGAGCGCGGCGTCTTGGGAGAGTTGTGGTCGGTTCACGGCGGCGGCTTCTATCATAACCAGAAGTATCCGACCGGACCGATCGGTGAGCCGCTCGCGGAGCACCTGCATTGGTTCAAATGGGAAGCGTACACGACGTGGCTCTCGGGCATCGCGTTGCTCGCCCTCGTCTATTGGGTCGGCGCCTCGACGTTCCTCGTCGATCCCAGCGTGATGAATCTCACTGGAGGCGAGGCCATCGCGATCAGCATCGCATCGCTGGTCGTGGGCTGGCTCGTCTACGATACGCTCTGCAAGGTGCTGGAGAAGCGTCCTTATTTGCTTGGCGTCGCCGTCTTCGTTTTTCTCAGCTGCATGGCATGGGGGCTCGCGCACGTCTTCAAAGCGCAGGCAGCGTACCTGCACGTCGGCGCGATCATCGGCACGATCATGGTCGCGAACGTCGCGCACGTCATCATCCCCGGACAGAAGAAGATGGTCGCACAGATTCGAGCCGGGCAGCAGCCCGATCCGCGCCCAGGAGAGCTCGGTAAAACGCGCTCGGTGCACAACACCTATTTCACCCTGCCCGTCTTGTTCACGATGATCAGCGGGCACTATCCGATGACGTACGAAAGCCGATACGCTTGGCTCGTCCTCGTTGCCCTCGGGCTCGCGGGCGTTCTCGTGCGCTATTTCTTCATCTTGACGCACGCAAAATACGGCGGCCGCCTAGTGTGGGTGCTGCCCATTACCGCCCTTGCGATCGTCGCGGGTGCGGCGTTTGCCGTCGTGCCTCGCTCCACGGCATCCACGGCGACGGTCTCTTTTGCGCAGGTCGCACCGATCTTCGCGCAGCGCTGCGCGGTCTGTCATTCGGCGCATCCAACGGCGCCGGGCTTCGCCGCCGCGCCGGGCGGCGTGCTGCTCGACACGCCCGCGCATATCCGCGAGAACGCCGTACGTATCCAGGAGCAAGCGGTCGAGACGCGGGCGATGCCGTTGAACAACATCACCAACATGACGCAATCCGAGCGCGATGAAATCGGCGCCTGGATCGCCCAAGGAGCAAGACGATAATGCCGCTCTCGACGCACGTCCTCGACCTCGCCGGCGGCGTTCCGGCCTCGGACTTGGCTGTCTCACTCTTTAGAATCGACGGGGATGCGCGCCCGCACGTCGCGTCGGCACTGACGGACGCCAACGGTCGCATTGCCGCGCCCTTCGGCGGCAACCTCGCGGAGGGCGTGTACGAACTCATCTTTAGCGTGGGCGATTATTACGCGCAGCAAAGCACGGGCGCGTTCTACGCCGACGTTCCCGTGCGCTTCCGAATCGACGATGCCGCGGCGAACTATCACGTGCCGCTCTTGCTCTCTCCCTGGGGCTACTCGACGTATAGAGGAAGTTGAAGAGTAAATCTATCAGCGGAGATCCATCCTAGGGCACCTCAATCGTCGAACCGCTGCTCGCTCGCCGTCCAGGCTCGCTCGCGCTGCGACACTTTTTTGGAAGAACGAAGTTTTGAAGTTTCACATCCCTGTGAAAACGTCCAAAAAAGTTGTAGCTTCTCCGATTGGGGTGCCCTAGGATGGATCTCCGCTTAATATGGACTACTGCGAGCGTGCCTTGTATGCCGCCCAGCCGCCGTAGTGCGAGATATCAGGTTCGCCGTCGCTCTCGATGATCTCGCGCGGATAGAGCATCGCCGAAACGCGCGATCCGTCGTCAAGTTCGATCTGCGCCTCGTACATATCCGGTGGCTCCCCTGCGAGCAAATGCCGGTACTGCTCCTCGGTAAGTTCGTAGAGCTCGCCGAGAATCGAGATTCCACCGCTTGCGACCTCGTAGATGCCCGGATGCCAGCCGTTCTTGACCGCATGCAGCCGGTACTTCGGCGCGGTTTGCGCTTCGGAAATAAAGCGTGCGTCGCCGAGGTTTTCATGATCGGATTGACCGCGCAGCGCGGAGCCGCAGATAAAGAATCGCATGGCTAGACTCCTAGATGACGTACTTGTCGACTTCGACGATCGACGCGACGAGCGCGGCAACGCCGGCCTCGAGATCTTCGGGCGACGTCTCCTCCTGGGCGACGTGACTGCGGCCGCCGATCGACGGGACGAAGAGCATCGCCGTTGGAGCGATGCGCGAGAGGCACATGGCGTCGTGACCCGCGCCGCTCGGTACGTCCAACGCTTTCCGATCCATTGCGGCGACGGCTCGGTGCATAATTGCGCGGAGCTTCGGGTCCATCGGTGCGGGAGCGCGTGACTCGAGTCGCTCGATCGCCGTGTGCACGCGCCGACGCGTCTGAGCATCGCTCGCAGCTTCGCGTACCGCCGCTTCCACGGCATCGATGCGATCGTCGTGTGGGGAGCGTATGTCGATGGAGAAGGTCGCGCTCGCCGGTATGACGTTCGTGCCGTTGGGATCGACAACGAGGCGCCCGACGGTCGCGACGGTCTCTCCCGCGACGAGCGCGGCGCGTTCGATCGCCAGGATGAGTTCCGCCGCAGCGCACAACGCATCGCCTCGACGCGCCATCGGCACGGTTCCCGCGTGGCCGCTCGCACCCTCGACAACGACGCGGTAGCGTCGCTGTCCGGCGATGGCCGAGACGATGCCGATGGAGACGCCTTCGCGTTCGAGCACCGGGCCCTGCTCCACGTGCAGTTCGAGATACGCGGACACTCGGCTGTCGTCGCGCATCGGAATTCCTTGGAGTAATCCGGCCTCAGGCGATGCGAGAGCGTCGCCGAGGGTGATCCCTTCGGCATCCTCGAGTGCAAGCGCGCGCTCCACGTCATACGCTCCCGTGAAGACGGAACTCCCCAAACACCCGAGCGGGAAACGCCCGCCCTCCTCTCCTGCCCACGCTACTGCGTCGATAGGGTGCTCGGTCGCGATCGATCGTTCGTCGAGCAGCTCGAGCGCGCAGATCCCGGCGGCGACGCCATACGCGCCGTCGTAGGCACCGCCCGTCGGCACGGTGTCGAGATGCGACCCGACCAAGATCGGGCGTGCGCGTTGGCGCGTTCCCTCGCGTCGTGCAAAGAGATTGCCGACGCGATCCTGCGTGAGCGGGTAGTTGCGTTCGCCGGCCCAGGCAGCGAAACGCTCGCGCGCGGCGCGCTCTTGCGGCGACGCGAGCGGGCGGTCGATACCATTTTCGTGCCGGCCGAACGCGGCGAGTTCCGCGAGGCGCTCGTTGATCGTGCTCATCGTGGCGGATGCTGCGCGATCCAGTGACGCGCGATGTCGACGCGACGGCAAACCCAAACGTCGTCGTGCGCGAGCACGTGATCGAGGAAACGCTCGACGGCGGCAGCGCGCCCCGGGCGCCCCGCAAGGCGGGCGTGCAAACCGACCGACATCATCTTCGGCTGCGTCTTGCCTTCGCGATAGAGCACGTCGAAAGCGTCGCGCAGGTACTCGAAATATCCCGAGGGCGCCGAGAAACCGGGCGCGACGGCAAACTTCATGTCGTTGGCGTCGAGCGTATAGGGAATAACGAGGTGATCCTTCCCCGCGACCCGGACCCAATACGGAAGATCGTCATCGTATGCGTCGGAGTCATAGAGGAAACCGCCCTCTTCGACGACGAGGCGCCTGGTGTTGATACTCGGTGCATAGCGGCAATACCATCCGTACGGACGTTCGCCGATCGTGCGCTCGATCGATGCTACCGCACGGCGCATCTGCTCCCGCTCTTCGTCCTCGCGCATGTCTTGGAAGCCGATCCAGCGCCAGCCGTGCGAGCAGACTTCGTGGCCCGCGTCGCGGATGGCCCGCGCGGCGTCGGGATTGCGCTCGAGCGCCAGCGCGGCGCCGAAAACCGTGATCGGCAGATCGCGCTCGGCGAACAGGCGCATGAGTCGCCAGAACCCCGCGCGGCTGCCGTACTCGTAGATCGACTCGACGATGAGATCGCGCTTGCCGCCGCCCAGTGAGGCGCCGGGAACCTCCGTGAGATACGTCTCCGAGAATCCGTCGCCGTCGGGAATCGAATATTCGGAGCCTTCTTCGTAGTTCAACACGATCTGCACGGCGATACGCGCACCGCCGGGCCATTTCGGATTCGGCGGATGCGCGCCGTAGCCGACGAGATTGCGCGGATACGACTCCATGCCAAAAGATAAAGGCTCGCGGCGTGAAGTTCCTGCTCCTATGCGGTCAGATCGTGCCAGCTCTGCGCGTGCAACGCCACCCCGTAGTATTCCGCGGCGGCTTTGATGTTCTCGAATGCGAGCGCGCGCTCGCGATCGCTCACGCCGTCCACATCGGAGAAGCGGCCGATCGCACTGCGAACGTGGGCGGCATCGGTCAATGGTTCCTTGCGCTCCTGCGGAAAGGCAAAAACGCTCGACGGCATCTGCGATCGCGGCTCGTTCGCGCGCGGCGGCTTCCAGGTGATCTCCATTCCCCGATCATGGACCATGACCGTGGCGACAGCATTGCCGGGAGATGATCAAGGTGTTGTCATCACAACGGCGATCTCGGCGGCGAGGCGCGCGTTCGCACGCACGAGCGCGATGTTGGCGCGCAGGCTGCGATGCGAGGTGAGCGTCAGCAGGCGATCGAGCAGCCAGGGGGTGAGCGCTTTTCCCGAGACGCGGGCCGCCGCAGCCTCCGCCACCGCGGCTTCGATATGTCGCTCCATCTCCGCGGCCGGGATCTCGTCTTCGGCAGCGATCGGGTTCGCGACCACGATGCCGGTGCGCGATCCGAGCGCGCGCTGTTCTCGAAGCAGCGTTGCGATCTCGCTCGGCTCGTCGAGCCGAAAGGAAACGCGCAGGCCGCTGGATCGGCTCCAGAACGCCGGAAACTCGTCGGTGCGGTAGCCGACGACGGGAACGCCGCGCGTTTCGAGTTGTTCGAGGGTCTTGCTCAGGTCGAGGATCGCCTTGGCACCGGAACAGACGACTACGACCGGCGACGTCGCGAGCGCGTCGAGATCGCCGGAGACGTCCATCGTGTTTTCGGCACCTCGGTGCACACCGCCGATGCCGCCGGTTGCAAAGACCGTGATGGCCGCGAGCACGGCGCAATCCATCGTCGCCGCGACCGTCGTCGCACCGTCCTTGTGCGCCGCGACGGCGTAGGCGAGATCGGCGCGACCGAGTTTGAGCATCGGCGTGCGCGCGACGCGCTCCAAGGCCGCATCATCGAGGCCGACGCGGATCGATCCATCGAGCACGGCGATCGTCGCCGGAACTGCGCCGGCGTCGCGCACGATGGACTCGAGCGCGCGCGCTGTATCGAGGTTCTGCGGATATGGCATCCCGTGGGAGAGAATCGTCGTCTCGAGCGCGACGAGGGGCGCGTTCCGCTCGCGCGCACGCTCGACCTCAGGCGAGAAGCGTATCATCGTCGAGCAGTTCCGCGCAAAGATCGGGTCGGACGCTGAAGGTCGATTCGACGGTGAGCGCCGCTAAGCGCGAGCCCACGCGCGCGGACGCCTCGAGCGATTCCCCCCTCAAGAGTCCGTAGAGCGTTCCGGCGACGAGCGCGTCGCCCGCGCCGGTCACGTCGACAGGGGTCGCGGCAGGCGCCGGGATCGCAAGGTCGCCGACGACGATTCCGCGCGGACCGCGCGAGAGTACGACGTTTGCCGCCCCGCGCCGAGCGATCGCGGCGAGGCCGTCGCAGGCGCCGGCCTCCTCTTCATTGAGAAAAAGCAGATCGATCCCGGAAAGGTTCGCGGGCAATCGCGGTGCTTTGGCGACGCTTACCGCGTCGACGGCGAGCCGCCAGTGGGATGGGAGCCGCAACTCGATACACGCCTCGATCAACGGCGCCGGCAGATTGCAGTCGACGAAAAGCCATGCAATCCCATCGAGCTGCGGCCGCACTCGCTCGAGATCGTCGGGCGTGAGCGCGTCGATCGCACGCACGTCCGCGGTTCCTGCGAAGAGTTCGCCGTCCGGTGCGATCATCGCCGCGTACTGCGGCGTCGCAAGGTCTCGCGCGATCGCAACGCCGGTAACCTCCGCGCCCGCCGAGCGAAGCTGTGCGACGAGCGCGCGGCCTGCCTCGTCGTCGCCGACGACGCTGCAGAGAGCGACCGGCACGCCGAGCCGCGCCAAGTTCTCGGCGACGTTGCGTGCGACGCCGCCAAATCCGGTTTGCGCGAGCGCCGGATTCGAGGTCCCTTCGCGAACTTCGTCGAGCGTGCGGAAGGTTCGATCCACGCATGCCGCGCCGAAGCAGACGACGCGGCCCGTTGGGACAGGCAATGGCATTGCCACTAAAATCTTTCGACGCGAAACGGACGCACGTCGACGGGCGGCGGGCGGTGTTCGATGAGATCCGCGACGCAGCGCGCGGTGATCCCCGATTCCGTAAGGCCGCGGCGCTCGTGGCCGAAGGCGGCGACGATACCGGGATGGCGGCGCAGCTCCGCGATGATGGGCAGCGAGTCGGGCAGCGAGGGGCGGTTCCCCATCCAGCGCGTTGCGGAGTCGCGGCGCAGTGCCGGCAGATATCCGCGGGCGACGTCGTAGAGCAGATCAGCCCGAAGCGGATTCATCGGGCTGTCGAGACGTGCGAACTCGACGGTGCCCGCGAGGCGAAGCCCTTCCTCCATCGGCGTCGCGCAGAAGTGATCTTCTTCGAAGAGCAGCGTACGGCCGGGCACGACGCCGGGTTCCGGGAGCATCAAATGATAACCGCGGGCGCTCTCGAGCGGCACGCGATACCCGAGCGCGGCTATCAGCGCGCCGGACCACGCGCCCGCGGCGAGCACCAGTTGCCTCGCGCGCACGGCTTGGGCGTCTGTTCGCACGAGCCAGAGGTCGCCATCGCGCTGCAAAGCGGTTGCACGCGCTTTGAGCAGGGCGCCGCCGTTGCTAAGAAAATGCTGCGCGAGCGCCGCGCCGAAGGCGCCGGGATTCGTGCAGCGCCCGGAACCCGGATAGGCGATTGCGCCCGCGAGGCCGGCGCGGAGTGCAGGCTCCTGCGCGCGGAGCGTATCGCCGTCGAGTGCCTCCGCTAGAAAACCTTCGGCCGCGAGGATCGGCAGCAGGCTCTTCGCGTCGGCGAGCGTTTTTGGCGTGCGGCAAACGTGAAAAACCGTCTCGCGCACGAGATAGCGCTGCGCGTCCGCGGATCGCGCGAGGTCGTAGAGCGACGTTTCGGCGAGCCGGTTGAGCGGTGCGAGCGCCGCGATCGCTCGTCGCACCGCCGAGGGACGTGCTGCGGCCAGAAAACGTAATCCCCAGCCCGTCATCTTGAGAAGATGCGAGGGAGCGATGACGAGCGGTCCGCTGCGATCGAGAAGCATGCGCGGCAGCCCCGCGACGACGCTGCGCGAGGGGATCGGAAAGATGTCGTCCCAGGCCAGGTAGCCGGCGCTGCCGGCTGCGGTCCCCGCGCCGGGTTCGTTCGGCTCGACGATCGTGACGGCGTGTCCGCGCGTTTGCAGCGCGAGGGCGCTGCACGTGCCGATGATTCCGCCGCCGATGACGGCGACGTCAGGCGTGCGCAACGAACGACTCGAGTGCGGCTGCGATCACCCGGCGATCGCTGTCGTCGAGGGGTAGGCGTGGCGGCCGCGTCGCGCCCACGGGTTTGCCGATCGCCTCGAACGCATACTTGATCGCCTGGACGAACGTCGGTCGCGAGTCGTAGCGAAAGAGCGGCAGCAGCCGGCGATAGAGTGCTGCAGCGGCGTCAATATCGCGGGCGCGGACGAGGTCGTAGAGTTCGATGCTTTCGCGCGCAACGACGTTGGAGAGTCCCGCGATCCATCCGGTCGCGCCAGCCAGCAGTCCCTCGAGGGCCAGATCGTCGCAGCCGACGATCACCTCGAGATCCGTGTTTTCGAGAATGGTCGGAATGCGGCGCACGTCGCCGGAGTATTCCTTGATGGCGACGACGTTCTCGATCTGCGCCAGCTCGGCGAGAAGATCGGGCGTCAGATCGACCGTCGTGTCGAAGGGATTATTGTACGCGATGATGGGCAAGCCGGCATCGCTCAATGCTTGGAACCACGCTTTGATCTCCGCGCGGCTTGGCCGATACGCACTCGGCGGAAGCGCCATGATTCCCGCCGCTCCCGCAGCTTTGGCGTGCCGTGCCCAACGCACGGCATTGCGCGTCGAGGCGGCGC
>DATCTQ010000094.1:0-19865 GCA_036567865.1 Candidatus Tyrphobacter sp.
GCGCGCTCGCGGAGTATCTCTTCGACGACGAGCGCGCGCTGATCCGCATCGACATGTCCGAATACCAGGAGCGGCACACGGTCGCGCGGCTGCTCGGCGCGCCGCCGGGATACGTCGGCTTCGAGGAGGGCGGGCAGCTCACCGAAGCGGTGCGTCGCCGCCCGTACTGCGTCATTCTCTTCGACGAGGTCGAGAAGGCGCACGCCGACGTCTTCAACGTCTTCCTGCAAATCCTCGACGACGGACGCTTGACCGACGGTCAAGGGCGCACCGTCGACTTTCGCAATACGATCGTCATCATGACCTCGAACGTCGGGAGCGATCGCATTCTCGATTACAAGGGCTCCTTCGACGGTAGCGAGTACGCAGTCATGCGCGCGACGGTGCTCGACGAACTGCGCCGGCGTTTCCGTCCGGAGTTTCTCAACCGCGTCGACGAGACGATCGTTTTCCACGCGCTTTCCGAGGAGCAACTCGAACGGATCGTGGAGATTCAACTGCGCCGCGTGCGCGAGCGCCTGGGCGACCGGCGTATCACGCTCGAGCTCTCCGAGACGGCGAAGAAACACCTGGTGCGATCCGGCTACGATCCGAACTACGGCGCGCGCCCGTTGAAGCGCGCGATCCAGCGCGAGGTCGAGACGCCGCTCGGGCGCAAGATCCTCGCTGGCGAGATCGAGGACGGGCAAACCGTCGAGGTCGGATACGACGACGTCCGCGGCGACCTGACGTTCACGACGAAGAAGGCCGTAGTCCCCGCATAACGCCTCCGGCACTAAGGTGTCGTCCTGAGCCTGTCGAAGGACAGTCGCATGAGATTCGGTGTTGCTATTGCAGCGTTGTGCGCCTGTCTTGGGAGTGTCGCTTCGGCGGCACCACGCGGCTTCTCCATGGCGCAGGTGCTCTCGTATCCCTTTCCCGATTCCATCGTTGCCGACGCAGGTGGTCACGCGATCGCATACGTTCTCGATACGCGGGGCGCACGCAGCCTGTGGTACGCGCAAGCGCCGGCCTTCGCGCCGCGGCGGCTCTTTGCGTCGAACGGTGATGACGGCCAGGAGTTGAGCGATGTCGCGATCTCGCGCGACGACGCGCACGTCGTGTACGTGCGCGGCGGCGATCACGACGCGAACTGGCCGGAGGCGCTGCAGCCCGATCCCAATTCGAGCCCCATGCAGCCGCAGATGCAGGTCTGGTCCGTCGCAACCGACGGCGGCATGCCGGCGCTTCTCGGGGGCGGCGACGCGCCCGCCATCTCTCCCGACGGAAGCCGCGTTGCATTCGTCAGCGCGGGCGCGGTGATGATCGCGCCGATCGACGGCAGCGCGGCCGCGCACCGGCTCTTCTTCGACCGTGGCCAAGATTCGGATTTGCACTGGTCGCCTGACGGCTCCGCACTCGCGTTCGTCTCGGCGCGCACGGACCACAGCTTCATCGCGATCTACCGCAACGACAGCACGTCGATACAGTATCTGGCGCCGACGACCTCACAGGACGTCATGCCGCGCTGGTCCCCGGACTCTTCGCGCATCGCCTTCATCCGCTTGCACGGCGACGGCGGGCCGCCGCAGAACCCGCTGAACTGGAATCCGATTCCGTGGGAGATCTGGGTCGGCGACGCGCGCATCGGTGGCGCGCATCGTGTCTGGTCGAGCGGGGACGCGCCTCGCGCTTCGTTACCGCAAAGCGGTGGCGGGCCGCTCTTGGAATGGGTTGCGGGGAATCGTCTCGCTTTCAACAGCGAGCAGAGCAATTGGCCGCATCTGTATGCGATCTCGGCGTTCGGCGGGCGCGCGCGTCTACTGACGTCCGGCGCCTTCATGGTCGAGGATACGTCGTTTACGCCGGATCGCGGCGCCGTCGTCTACTCCGCGAACACCGGTTCGACGCCGGGCGACGACGATCGCCGGCATCTCTTCCGCGTCGGCGTCGGGAGCGGCCGCGTTTCGGAGCTGACGCACGGCGCGAGCAGCGAAACCGGCCCCGTCGCCCTTGCGGACGGAGCGGTCGCCTTCAACCGCGCCACCGCGCAGCAGCCGCTGCTGCTCTCGTTGATTTCGCACGGCGCGCTCCGGACGCTCGATGCCGATCAACTCCCTGCGGATTTTCCGAGCGCCCAGCTCGTCACGCCGCGTGAGGTTTCGTTCCGTGCGGCCGACGGATGGCTGATCCACGGCACGCTCTTCGTTCCGCATGGCGGCGGGCGTCATCCCGGCGTCGTCTTCGTGCACGGCGGCCCGCCGCGGCAGATGCTGCTGACGTGGCACTACATGGACTACTACACGAACGGCTACGCGGTGAATCAGTATCTCGCCGACCACGGCTTCGTCGTGCTCGCGGTGAACTATCGCCTCGGCATCGGGTACGGCCACGACTTCAACTACCCCGCGCATTGGGGACCGACCGGAGCATCGGAGTATCGAGACGTCGTCGCGGGCGCGCGCTTCCTGCAGCGCGATCCGCACGTCTATCCCACGCGCATCGGCATCTGGGGCGGCTCCTACGGCGGGCTGCTCACCGCGCTCGCGCTCGCGCGCAACTCCGACATCTTCAAGGCGGGCGTGGACTTCCACGGCATCCACGACTGGTCGTTCGACATCGACAACCCCGTTTGGGGGTTCACGCAGCCCAAGCGGTACGAGCAGTACGATACCAGGGCGCTGATGCGTCTTGCGTGGCTATCCTCGCCGAATGCCTCGATCGCCAAATGGCGCTCGCCGGTGCTGCTGATCCAAGGCGACGACGACCGCAACGTCGAGTTCCATCAGATGGTGGACTTGGTCGAGCGCTTGCGCCGAACCCACGTTTCCTATAGCCAACTCGTCATCCCCAACGAGATCCACGGCTTCCTCCGTTACGCATCCTGGCTGCGCGCCGACGAAGCAACGGCCTCGTTCTTGGAGGAGCACTTGCGCTAGCGTCCTCCGGCGCAAGCCCCGGCTTACGGCCTACTCAATTCTCTACGGCGTGCTTTGAGGCGCTCGCTCTCGTCGAGGATACGTTTACGCAGACGGATCGACTGCGGCGTGACCTCCACCAACTCGTCGTCCTCGATGAACTCGATCGCGCGTTCGAGCGAGAGTTCTTCCGGCGGCGCGAGCTTGACGTTCTCGTCGGAGCCGGCAGCGCGCATGTTGGTCATTTTCTTCTCGCGAACGACGTTGAGCGCGACGTCGAACGTGTCGTTGGCACGCCCCACGATCATGCCCTCGTAGATATCGGTTCCGGGCTCGACGAAGAAACGGCCGCGCTGTTCGACGCCCATCAGCGCGTAGCCGGTCGCGCGGCCGGTGTCGCTCGCGACCAGGGCGCCCACGGAGCGGCCGGGCAGTTCGCCCTGCCATTCCTGATGGTCGTAATAAGTATGGGACATCACGGCCGTGCCGCGCGTCAGCGTGAGCAGTTCGCCGCGTAACCCGAAGATCGCGCGCGTCGGCATCGTGTATTCCAGGCGGCGCGAATCGGCGACCGGGACGAGATTCGACATGCTCGCTTTCCGGCGTCCGAGCGCCTCGATGACCGCGCCGGCATAGGCTTCGGGAACGTCGACGACGACGTACTCGACGGGCTCCCAGCGTCTACCGTCGCGCTCCGCGACGATGACCTGCGGCTTGGAGACGGCGAGTTCGTAGCCTTCGCGGCGCATCGTCTCGATCAAGATGGAGAGATGCAGTTCGCCGCGCCCGCGCACTTCGAACGTGTCCGGCGACGCGGTGTCGAGGACGCGTAGCGCGACGTTCGATTCCAGTTCTCGCATCAAACGCTCGCGGATCTGGCGCGACGTGAGGAACTTGCCTTCGCGTCCAGCGAACGGCGACGTGTTCACGCTGAAGAACATCGAGACGGTCGGCTCGTCCACGGCGACGGCATGCAGGCCTTCGGGCGCCACCGCGTCGGCGATCGTGTCGCCGATGTTCAAGTCCTCGATCCCGGAGATGCAGACGATGTCGCCGGCCGAGGCCTCCTCGACCTCGATGCGCTCGAGCCCCGCAAACGTCAGCATCTTCGTCAGGCGCAGGCCGCTCGTCACGGCGCCGTCGCGCGCTACCTTGGCGATCGGCATGTTGACGCGCGAACTACCGCGGAAGATCCGGCCGACGCCGATACGTCCGACGTATTGGTTGTGATCGATGGCGGAGATCAGCAACTGGAAAGGCCCGTCTTGCGCCGGCGCGTCGGGAATGCGCTCGAGCATGACGGCAAAGAGCGGCTCGAGGTCGTCGCTTGCGTCGTCGAGGGCGCGTTTCGCGATGCCGGCCTTTGCGTTCGTGAAGATCACGGGAAAATCGGCTTGCTCGTCGGTCGCACCCAGTTCGACGAAGAGGTCGAAGGCCTCGTTGACCACCTCGATCGGCCGCGCGTCCCTGCGGTCGATCTTATTGACGACGACGATCGCGCGCAGGTCCAACTCCAACGCCTTGCGCAGGACGAATCGCGTCTGCGGCATCACGCCCTCGGCGGCGTCCACCAACAGGAGCACGCCCTGGACCATCTGCAGCACGCGCTCCACCTCGCCGCCGAAATCGGAATGTCCCGGAGTGTCGACGATGTTGAACTTGACGTTGCCGTGCCTGACCGCCGTGTTCTTTGCGAGGATCGTGATGCCGCGTTCTCGCTCGAGCGGATTGGAATCGAGCACGCGCGTCTCGACCGCCTGCCCCTCCCGGAACACGCCGCTTTGCTTGAGCATCGCATCGACCAACGTCGTCTTGCCGTGATCGACGTGCGCGATGATCGCAACGTTGCGAATATCCGGGCGGGTTCTCACGGCGCTTGCTTGCCCGCCGAAGCCGCTAGAACCTGTTTGTAAAGGTTCTGTAATGGCGGCGTAAGAGTTTTTGCCGAACCGGGTGCAGGATTGCGGCGCAATCCCTTACCAGGCAAGAGATTTTTGGGCATGGCGTGACGGCGGGTGGTCGTTTAAAGGGCGTCCGGCCAAGCGTAAAGGGAGTGTAAGTTCGCGACCAGGCGACCGATTATTTCTATACGGCCGTGCTGATGCGGCCGCGAAGAGAACCCAGGAAGGACACACCCATGCGAACGATCTTTGCGATCGCCGCACTCTTCGTGGTCGCCGGCATCCCCCTCGCCGCCTCTGCGGCCCAGTATCGCGGCGACGAGCACCACGCTATTTCGCGCGCTCACCTGGTGCGCTTGGCACCGGCGGATGAGTACTTCGGGCGCCACAAAGAGAGCATTCTTGAAATCCGAAATCGGCTCGACAATCTCGACAGCCGCAGCGATGACGATATGCTGCAGCCGGGTGCGACCCGTGCTCTAGACGATCTTCAGGATGCCATCCGCGACTGGCAGCACAAGTACCCAAGGGATCCATGGCTGCCGCGCTCGCTGCACCGCCTGCTTCGCGACTATCAACGCGCCGGTGCGGCGTCGAGCCCGGCATCGCTACAGATCATCGCGCTCATGCAGAGCGCCTATCCCGACGACGAGCAGACGACCCAAACGGTGGCCTCGATCTTCGGTGCTTCGGAGCCGCCGATCGCCGACGGCGCGATGCCCGCCGACCCGCCGAGTGATGTTGCACCTCCTGATGACGCCGCACCTCCGGATGACGCTGCGCCTCCAGCGGACGTTGCGCCCGAGGCCGAGACGATTTCGCTTGCGGGCATGGTCGTCGACGCGCAGAGCGGCGAGCCGATCGCCGGCGCGGTCGTCTTCGTCACGACGGACGGCGCTCCAAGCGACCCGGCATCGGCGCCCTTCGTCGCGACCGGAGAGGACGGCTCGTTCGATATCGACGGTCTCCCGACGAGCATGTTGCAGGTCGTCGTGCAGCCGCCTCGCGGAAGCGACTATGCTCCGTACCGGGTCACGCTCGATGGTTCGAGCGGCGACGTCGATGCGGGCGTGATTCGACTTTCCGCCGGCGATTAGCTCACTAGGCGCTGCACAAGGTGCAGCGCCATTGAGAAGGGGTCCCACGCGGCGAAGTCCGCGTGGGGGCGCGCAGCGCAGTTGAGGCCGCATCACGGCCGAAGCGAAGCGTAGCGCCAGGCGCTGCGCAAAGTGCAGCGCCATTGAGGAGTACTCCGGCGTAGGGACGGGAAGAGTGGGGCGTGGACGCTCCGATCGAGCTCGAGGTCAACGGAAAACGGTACGAGCTTGCGGTGGAACCCCGCGTAACGCTGCTGGACGCGTTGCGCGAGCACCTCAAGCTCACCGGCACCAAGAAGGGCTGCGATCAGGGGACGTGCGGCGCGTGCACGGTGCTCGTGAACGGCCGGGCGATCGACTCGTGCTTGACGCTCGCGGTCATGCACGTCGGCGATCACATCACCACGATCGAAGGGCTCGCGCGCGGCGACGGGCTGCACCCGATGCAAGCCGCGTTCGTCGAGTACGACGGCTTCCAGTGCGGGTACTGCACGCCCGGGCAGATCCTGTGCGCGGTCGCGCTCGCCGATGAAGGACATGCGACCGAAGACGATGCGATCCGCCGGCAGATGAGCGGCAACATCTGCCGCTGCGGCGCCTACGAGAACATCCTCGCCGCCGTGCGCGAAGGCGCACGCCGCATGGCATGAACCCGTTTCGCTACGTTCGCGCGAGCGATCCGCAGAACGCCATACAACGGCTTGCCGCCGACGCGGGCGCGCGCTTCATCGCCGGCGGTACGACGATCCTCGACTTGATGAAAAGCGGTGTCGAACAACCGAGCCTGCTGGTGGACGTCAACGGCGTCGCCGATCGCCGGATCCTGCGTCGCGGAGATGAGATCGAGATCGGTGCGCTCGCGCGCATGAGCGACGTCGCCGGCCACCCGGAGATCGTACGCCACGCTCCGATGGTGGCGAGCGCGCTGCAGCAGAGCGCCTCCGTGCAGTTGCGAAACATGGCGTCGATTGGCGGCAACCTTCTGCAGCGCACGCGCTGCAGTTATTTTCGCGACGTCGCGGCGCCGTGCAACAAGCGTCATCGGGGCGAGGGCTGTTCCGCGATCGGCGGCGAAAATCGCCGCCATGCGATCCTCGGTGGAAGCGAGGATTGCATCTGCGTGCACGCCTCCGATCTCGCAGTCGCGCTCGCTGCTGCCGGCGCGACGATCCATACCATGGGTCCGGGCGGCGCCCGCGAGATTCCGATCACCGATTTCTACCTCTTACCGCGCGACACGGCGAACGTGGAGACCGCGCTCCACCACGCCGAGTTGATCGCGGCGGTGACGCTACCGCTCGATGCGGCGCTTGCGAACTCGACGTATGTGAAGGTGCGCGACCGCGCGGACTACGATTTTGCGCTGCTCTCCGTCGCAGCCGGATTGGAGATCGAAGCGGGAACGGTTCGTGCGGCGCGCCTCGCGCTCGGGGGCGTCGCACCGATTCCCTGGCGCGTTCCCGAAGCGGAAGCGGTACTCGTCGGCCACCCGGCGACGCCGGCGTCGTACCGCGAGGCGGCCGAGGTCGCGCTGCGCGGCGCCCGCGGATACGGCGGCAACGATTTCAAGGTCACGCTTGCACGGAACGCACTCGTCCGCGCGCTCGAAGACGTCGGATCGCCTGAATGAATCTCCCGCTCGTCGGAGCGCCATACGATCGTCTCGACGGCCCGGCGAAGGTTACCGGCGCAGCGACCTATGCTGCCGATTTCTCGTTCTCGGGGCTCGTGCACGCGGCTATGGTGACGAGCGAGATCGCAAACGGGCGCATCCTGCGAATCGACGACGCCGAAGCTCGCCGGCAGGACGGCGTGCTCGCCGTCATGACGCACGAAAACGCACCGCGCGTGCATGCCGAAGGCCGCGGCTTCGCCTTCGCGCTGATGCTCCTGCAAGACGCTCGGATCCATTACGACCGGCAACCGATCGCGGTGGTCGTCGCCGAATCGTTCGAGCAGGCGACGTACGCGGCGTCGCTGCTTCGCACGATGTACGAAACGCAACCTCCGGTCACGCGCATCGAAGACTCGCAGGATCGCTACACGCCCGAAGAGATCTTCGGCGATCCGGCCGACGTGACGCGCGGCGATCCGGACGGCGCCTTCGCCGCAGCCCCCGTTCGTCTCGAGCGCGTCTACTCGACGCCCGTCGAGCATCACAACCCCATGGAACCCTCCGCCACGATCGCCCAGTGGGAGGGAGATCGCCTCACGGTTCACGACGCGACGCAGGGCATCACGAACGTCCGCAGACGCCTTGCAACCGTCTTCGGAATTCCCGCCGAGAGCATTCGGGTCGTCTCGCCCTACCTCGGCGGTGGTTTCGGCTGCAAGGGTGGCGTATGGTCGCACGTCGCGCTCGCGGCCATGGCGGCGCGCGAGGTCGGGCGTCCGGTCAAACTCGTGCTGACGCGTCCGCAGATGTTCGGTTCCATCGGGTATCGCCCGCGCACGATCCAGAGGATTTCCCTAGGAGCGGATCGCGACGGCCGCCTCCGCAGCATCGCCCACGACGTGCTGTCGCAAACCTCGACGTTCGATGAGTTCGTCGAGCCGAGCGCGCTCGTAACGAAGATGCTCTACGCCGTCGAGAACGTGCACACGACGCACGAGTTGGCACGGGTCAATGCCGCGACGCCGACGTTCATGCGCGCGCCCGGCGAAGCGAGCGGGACCTTCGCGCTCGAGTCGGCGATGGACGAGTTGTCCTACGCCGTCGATCTCGACCCGATCGAACTGCGCCTGCGCAACTACGCCGAGCGCGATCTCAGTGAGGACAAGCCCTTCAGCAGCAAGGGCCTGCGCGAGTGCTACCGGCTGGGAGCGCAGAAGTTCGGCTGGTCGCAGCGCGACCCCAAGCCGCGCTCGATGCGCGACGGGCGCATGCTCGTCGGGATGGGAATGGCCGGAGCGACCTATCCCGTGAATCGCGCGGCGGCTTCGGCGACGGTACGCATCGACGAGGCGGGCGGCGTGGTCGTGCGCAGCGGAACGCAGGACCTCGGCACCGGCAGTTACACGGTGTACGCGCAGGTCGCCGCCGAGGTGCTCGGCGTTTCGATCGATCGCGTTCGCGTCGAACTGGGCGACACGGAGCTGCCGCCCGCGCCGCTGTCGGCGGGTTCGATGACGGCGACGAGCGTCGGTTCCGCGGTCTACGAGGCGGCATCGGCACTGCGCGAGCGCTTGCGCAATGGAGAGAAGGCACCGCTCGAGGCACGCGCGGACTCCAAGCCGCCGGAGCACGAGCGGTATTCGAAACACGCCTTCGGCGCCCAGTTCGCACGCGTCGACGTCGATCCGGACCTCGGCATCGTGCGCGTGCGCACGATGGTCGGTGCCTTCGCGGCGGGCCGGATTCTCAACGCAAAGACCGCGCGCAGCCAATACCTGGGCGGGATGATCTGGGGGATCGGCATGGCGTTGCACGAGATCACGAGCTTCGACGCGCGCACGGGGCGGATCGTGAACGCAAATCTTTCCGACTACCTCGTTCCGGTTCACGCGGATGCACCGGAGATGGAGGCATACATCGTGGAAGAGGAAGATTCTCACGTCAATCCGATCGGCGTCAAAGGCATCGGCGAGATCGGTATTACGGGGGTCGCCGCCGCGATTGCCAATGCCGTCTATCACGCGACCGGAGTTCGCGTCCGCGATCTCCCGATTGCGCCGGAGATGCTCCTGGCTTAAAGGTTCCCTTAGGGCAAGGTCATGACGGCTTCCGCTAGCGGCGTTACGTGGCCGCCCACGTCGATACCGTCGCGTCCGCGCTCGCCGCGAACGTAGACGTGGAGGAAGCTACGGCGCCCCATCTTCGTCCCTTGTTCGCTGACGAATGACGTTCCGTCGCGGGTCGCGCAGAGGTCGTGCTCCATCATATATGCCGCAAGCGGACCGGTCGCACTGCCGGTCGCCGGATCTTCGACGATGCCGAGTTCCGGAGCGAACATGCGCGAGTAGGCGCCTGCGGGTGTCGGCGTGAAGACGAACAAGCCGATCGACTCGCCGATTGCCTCTTCGAGCGCACGAAAGGCGGTGCCGTCGACGCTCGCGCGATCGACGCTCTCGCGATCGGTGACGGGAATGAACAGCATCGGGTTTCCGGCGCTGTAGACTTGCGGCGGAACGTTCGGCAGAAGGTCCCACTCGCGAAGGTCGAGTGCCCGCGCGCAAGCGGTTCGATCGCACTCGCCGACACGCTCGATCGGCGGCGTCGAGAGCCAGAGGCGTGCATCCTCGATGCGCACGGCGACGGGGCCGATGCCCTCCTCGAGGGCAAATGCCGGGAGGTCACGCGCGGCGATGCCGCGTTCGCGAGCGACGAACGCGGCCCCGATCGTGGGGTGTCCGGCGAAGCGCATCTCGCGTGCCGGCGTAAAGATCCGGAGGCGCGCGACGCACTTCGGATGGGTCGTCCGCAGCAAGAAGGCCGTTTCGGATAGGTTCAACTCGCGTGCGATCCGCTGCATCGTTACGTCGTCGAGGCCCCGGCCTTCGTAGAAAACCGCAAGCGGGTTGCCTTCGAGCGGAACCTCCGTGAAGACGTCGACGACTCGGTAGCGAAGTTCTCGGCTCATGCAGTCCGCAAAGACGTTGACGGCGGGGGTCGCTCCTCCCTCTGCCGCTCGCTCGCGCGCGCTGTGGGCTGCGGGCTTGGGATGGGGGCTCGACGGTTTCGACTTCTACCTGTACGTCTACGCATTGCCGGGAATCATCGCCGCGTTTTCGTTGACGAGAGCGCAAGGCGGGCTTCTCGCGACGCAGACGCTCGTCGCCAGCGCTATCGGCGGGATCGGAATGGGCGTGCTCTCGGACCGCATCGGGCGCAAGCGCGCGCTGATGCTCTCGATCGCGTGGTACGCACTCTTCACGTTTTTCTGCGGATTCGCGCAGAACTACGCGCAGCTCGCCGTCCTTCGAACGCTGGAGGGACTGGGTTTCGGCGGCGAATGGGCCGTCGGCGCGGTGCTCGCGGCGGAATGGGCCGACCCGTCGCGCCGGGGGCGCAGTCTCGGCGCGATACAGAGCGCATGGGCGGTCGGGTGGCTTGCCGCGAACGCCGCCTTTCAACTTCTGGCTGCGACCGCCGGAGCGCAGCATGGATGGCGCATCTTGTTCCTTCTCGGCATTCTTCCGGCGCTCGCGCTGCTCTACATTCGGCGCTCCGTCATCGATCCGCCGTTGTTCACGCGCGCGCCGCGCGTGGCACCGACACGCATCTTCCAGCGAGGCCTCGTGCGCACGACGATTCTCGCCACGTTACTCGCAACCGGCGTTCAGAGCGGTTACTACGCGCTCTTCACGTGGATGCCGTCGTTTCTCGCGAGCGATCGCCGTCTGCCGTCGCTCGCGAGCGGTGCGTATCTCTACGCGTTGATTGCCGGATCGTTCGTGGGTTACGTGACGGCCGGGGCGGTGAACGACCTGCTGGGGCACCGCGCAACGTTCGTGCTCTTCTCGATCTGCTCGGCGCTCATGGTGCCGCTCTATCTCAGATTCGTGACCGCAAACTGGGAGTTGATTCCCGCGGGACTGCTCCTCGGCTACTTCGCCTCGGGGATATTCAGCGGTTTCGGTCCGTTCCTGAGCGAGTTGTTCCCGAGGGGCGTGCGCGGGGCGGCGCAGGGCTTCTGCTACAACGTCGGGCGCGGGGTTGCGGGGATCGCGCCATACGCCGTCGGATTGCTGGCAGCACGGATTGCAATGGGTACGGCGATGATCGCGATCGCCGTCGGCGCCTACGCGCTCGCGGCCATTGCAGCGCTCGCGCTGCCCGAAACGAAAGGAATCGAGCTGTGAATGCACGGCGGCAACGCTTCGAAGAGGACGGGTATCTCGTTCTCCCGGGCTTCAAGTCATCGGATGAGATCGCGCGCTTGCGGCAACGCGCGGAGGAGATCGTCGAGGCCTTCGACCCCTCGGAGGGAAGCGCGATCTTTTCGACGCGCGATCAGGCCGAGCGCAGCGACCGTTACTTCCTGGATTCGGGTGATAAGATTCGCTGTTTCTTCGAGGAGGATGCGTTCGACGAACGCGGCGGGTTGCGAGCGGAAAAATCCCTCGCAATCAACAAGATCGGCCACGCGATGCACGATCTCGACCCGGTCTTCGATGCGTTCTCGCGAGACGTGCGCCTCGTGGAAATCGCGGGCGATCTCGGGCTCGACCGGCCGCTGCTCTATCAATCGATGTACATCTTCAAGCAGCCTCGGATCGGCGGCGAGGTGAAGTGGCATCAAGATGCAGCGTTCTTCGACACGGAGCCGCCGGGGGTTACCGCGTTTTGGTTTGCGCTCGAGGACGCAGACCGCGCGAACGGCTGCCTTTGGGTCGAACGCGGCGGCCATCGCGGCCCGTTACGCGAGCGCTTCGTCGTGCGCGACGGGAAAGCGGCGCTCGAGCGTGCCGATCCCACGCCCTGGCCGACGCTGCAAGCCGCCACGGCGGTCGAAGTCGAGCGCGGCGCGCTCGTGATCTTCGGCGGCATGCTGCCCCATTACAGCGGCCCTAATCGTTCGCCGAAGTCGCGTCACGCCTATACCGTGCATGCCGTCGACGCTCGCTCGCGTTACTCCACGAAGAACTGGCTCCAGCGCACCGGTAGCAAGCTACCGCTGCGCGGTTTTGAGGTAAGTCTTCTCTGAGAACGCAAGCCGTTAGGAACGTAGTTCGCTTGCGGCGCGTTAAACGGAAATGAAGTTCAACCGTCTTTCCACGCTCCTATTCGCGGCAACGCTCGTGCTGGCGATGGCCGCGAGCACTGCCGGCGCGATGGCGCAGCAGCAGCCGTATCCGCCGCCGCCGGGTCAGCAGCAACCATATCCGCCGCCTGGTCAGCAGCAACAGCCATATCCGCAGCCGTACCAACAGCAACCCTATGGGCAGCAGCCCGGAGGGTATCAGGGCTGCAACGAGGTTCCCGGCCGCACGATCGTCGGGACCGTCGTCTACTTCTACGCGTTCGATCTGCGCGTGCGCGGATGCGACGGGCGCCGATATCGTATCCACTTGCACCAGGGCACGATCATCTGGCCGACCGGGATCACGCTCGAGCCCGGAATGCCGGTCGCGGTGAATGGACGCTACGTGGGCCCGTACGGAATGTTCGAAGCCTTCCGCATCGTCGTTCGGCGGTACTAGACCGCCACTCCAGCGAACGGGGAGGTTTCGGAGCTAGCTCCGAAGGCTCTTGCGTGAGCCTCACGCGCCGGGAGCTGCTGAAGACCGGTGCCGCGGGCGTCGCGCTGCTGACGCTCGCGGATTGCGCGCGCCGTACATCCGGCGCGGGGCTCGACGCAACGCAGAAGCAGGTCGTCGCAAAGATCGCCGGCGTGATGCTCGACGGTGCGATTCCTTCGGACGAACCGGAGCGCGCACTCGCCGAGGCGGTCGACGGCTTCGTGATCGCCGTTGCGGGGCTCCCGCCGCAAACGCAAGGCGAAGTGCAGCAACTCTTCATGCTGCTGACGTTTCCGCCGACTCGGCGTTTGATTGCGGGGCTGCCGCCGTGGACGGATGCGACGCCGGATGACGTTGCCGCCTTCCTCACCCGCTGGCGTTTCTCGGGAATACAGTTACTGCGCAGCGGATACGATGCGCTGCACCAGCTCGTGATGGCAGGGTGGTACGGCAACAACGTATCATGGCCGCCCATCGGTTATCCTGGGCCACCGGAGATCGCCGGGTGAGCAGGGGGCGTATCGTGGATGCCTCGACCATCGGCCGCGATCTCGCGCTCGATGCGGACGTCGCGATCGTCGGAACGGGCGCGGGCGGCGGTACGGCTGCCGAGATGATGGCGTCGCAAGGGTTGCGCGTCGTGATGATCGAGGAGGGTCCGCTGCGCACGTCGCGCGATTTCCACATGCTCGAGCGCGAGGCGTATCCGCAGTTGTACCAAGAGTCGGCCGGGCGGCGCACCAAAGACAAGGGCATCGTCATCCTGCAGGGTCGCGCCGTCGGCGGATCGACGACGGTCAACTGGACCACGAGCTTTCGGACGCCTCCCCAGACCCTCGCGTTTTGGCGCGAGCGCTACGGCTTGAGCGATTACACGCCCGCCGCGCTCGCGCCGTGGTTCGAGCGCATGGAGCAGCGGTTGAGCATACGCCCGTGGCGCGTGCCGCCGAACGAGAACAATGCCGTTCTCGCGCGCGGTGCGGCGGCGCTCGGCATCCCGACCGGCGTCATCGCGCGCAACGTCAACGGCTGCCGCAATCTCGGCTACTGCGGCATGGGATGCCCGGTGAACGCGAAGCAATCGATGCTCGTCACGACGATTCCCGCGGCGCTCGATCGCGGGGCGACGCTGCTGGTGCGCGCGCGCGCCGAGCGATTGAGCTTTTCGGGCGCAGTCGCGACCGAGCTCGAATGCAGGGGACTCGATGCAACGGGCCTGCGCCCGGGTCCGCACCGAATACGCGTGCGGGCGCGAGCATTCGTTGCCGCAGGCGGCGCGATCGGAACGCCGGCGTTGCTCATGCGGAGCAACGCACCCGATCCGAACGGGTTGCTCGGCAGTCGCACCTTTCTCCACCCGACGCTCGTCTCCGCGGCACGGATGCCGCAGGTGGTGGCCGCGTATGCGGGCGCGCCGCAATCCGTTTACAGCGATCACTTCGTTGCAGGCCGGCCCTTCGACGGTCCGATCGGATTCAAGCTGGAAGTTCCGCCGGTGCACCCCGTGCTCATGACCACGACCTTGCCGGGGTTCGGACGCGCGCACGCGGACCTCGCTGCGGCGATGCCGCAGACGCAGGTGATCATCGCACTCCTGCGCGACGGGTTTCATCCGCAAAGCGTGGGCGGCCGCGTCGAACTTCTTGGCGACGGGAGCCCGGTTCTCGACTATCCGATGACACCGTACCTTTGGGAAGGCGCGCGGCGCGCGCTGCGGACCATGGCCGAGATTCAGTTCGCGGCCGGCGCGAAGAGCGTCTTCCCCTTGCACGAATCCGCGCAGCCGTATGCCTCGCTGACGGAAGCAAACGCGGCGATCGTGGCGCTGCCGATGGAGATCCTGCGCACGCGTGTCGTGAGCGCGCACGTCATGGGCGGATGCGCGATGAGCGCCGACCCTGCGACCGGCGTCGTGGACCCGCGTGGCCGCCACCACCAAGTCGAGAACCTCTACGTCTTCGACGGGTCGATCTTTCCGACGAGCCTAGGTGCGAACCCGCAGCTTTCGATCTACGGCATCGTCGCGCGCAATGCAAGCCGCCTGGCCGATCGGCTCAACGGCGGCCTGTAGCGCACTCGTGACAGGCCGCTAGAACAAAATCGTTTGCAGTTCGCCGACCTCGCGAAATCCGAGGCGCCGGTAGAGTGCGATCGCGGGCGCGTTGAAGTCGTTGACGTAAAGACTGAGCGTCGGCACGACGTTCAAGAGCGCACGGCAGATCGCCGCCAGCGCAGCGGTCGCAAGACCGCGGCCGCGCAGCGCGGGCGGCGTCCAGATGCCCTGCAACTGCGCCGTCTGCGGGCTCCACGCACCGACATTGCAGAAAAAGCAGAGCCGGCCCTCGCTTTCGCCGACCCACCACAAACCGAGGCGAATCATCGTTCGAATCGCGGCGTCGAAGTCCGCGTCCCGGCGCGGTTGCGTTTCCAACTCGCTCGCGATCATCGCTGCCGAGTTCTGCGCTACGTCGTGCCGATCGCCGTCGTTCGCACGACGAACGACGACGGGTACGTCGCCGCGCAGGAGCGTTGCCTCGTCGACGGCCATCACCGGCTGGTGCTCGCGCACGAGTCGTGGCCGCGCATGGTGCGTGCGCGCGCGCTCCCAATACGCGCGCACCACGTCGCGCGGTCCGACGATGGCGCGTTCCCCCGATCGTGCGGGCCACTGCGCCAAGGCCTCCGAGCCCTCCGGTTCGGCTGCGAGCACGATCTGCCGACCCAGGAAACCCACGCCGACGACATTGCTCGAAGATTGGAGAACGACGTGAACGTCGCGCTGCATCGCCGGTGTCCCGTCCATCGCGAGGTAGGTCAGGAAGACGTTTTCATATGGGGAGCGCGACAAGTACCGGAGCGCAGGGCCAACGTTTGCGGGGGAGAGGCGTTCGACGCGAGGCTGAGCGCTCGTCACGAGGCTCACAGGCTCGCATTGAAGAGCAGCTCGCTCGTCGGCTGCCGGCTGCCGCTTTCCGGCTCGATACTGACCGCGATCGCGCTCGTGCGGTCCGCATCGACGTCGGGAAGAGCGGCGATCACGAGGCCGTGCGCATCCGGAATGAACGTCACCGACGGGGCCATCAGTCTCGTGCCGCGCGCGAGCGTCCACGCCTGGTAGACCTTTCCGCGAGGCGGCATCCGCATGCCGTGCAGGAGGAGGTAGAGACGGTCGTTGCTTGCCACGATCTGCCCGTAGGAAACGTCGTATCGCTGAGCCTGCCCGTTCATCAGGTCCGCGACTTCGGTGCGCTCGAGGGCGAGCGCCCGCTCGAGTTCGCGCGAGTGTCGATCGTTGCGCGCGATGTTTGCCTGGAGGTCCCGCATCTGCGAGGTCAGCGTGAGATTGCTCAACGTGGTCACGATTGCGATGGCGAAACAGAAGGCCGCGACGAAATACGCGGGCCAGACCGGTGGACGCGGCCGTGCGTAGGGCGGAGCCGTGCGGGAGTTCACGCTTTCCACGTTCGCTCCGATGCGATGCCGCCCTCGCTTCCCCGACGCCGAGGCCCAAAGCAACCGCTCGTCGTAGGCAACGACGGTGGACGCTCTCCTGATGGTCGCCGCGCTGCACCTCTTGCCGCGCCCGGCTCACGTCGTGGTGCGGCCTGCGTGCAGCGCGGCGGTTCCGCGAAGCGTCGGCATGGAGTTCGACGCGGGCGCGCGTGAGGAGTTGAACGAGCGATGGCAAGCGCTGCGCATCGGCTCGCTGCGTAGAGTGCGCTCGCCCGACGTCGTCGTGCGCCACGATGCCGCGCTCGCGCCGCAAGCGTACCGTCTGCAAGTCGATGCCGCAGGCGTGAGCATCGAAAGTGCGGACTCAGACGGGGTATTCAATGCGGCGATGACGCTGGCGCAGCTACCGCATCGCGTCGCGGACCGCTGGCGCATGCCGTGTGTCAGCATCGAGGACCGGCCGGCGATGCGCTGGCGCATTCTCTCCGACGACGTGTCGCGCGGGCCACTGCCGACGATGCGCTATTTCGAAGAGCGCATTCGCACCATCGCGGCCTTCAAAATGAACGGCTACTCACCGTACATGGAGCACGTGTTCGTCTCGCCAAGCGATCCGCTCCCGGCGCCTCTCGACGGGATTACGCCGGCGCAACTTCGCGAACTGAACCGCTACGCGCGACGCTTTCACGTTACGCTGATCCCGGAGCAGCAGACGTTCGCACATATGCACAACACGCTGAAGATCGAGGAATACGCGAGCGCCGCTGAGTTTCCGCACGGCTTCCTCCTCTCACCGGCGTCGCCCGTCTCCTCGAGCTATCTCACGCGGATCATTCGACAGGAGCTTGCGGCCGTACCGCGGCCGCCGTTCTTCCATATCGGCTCGGACGAAACGTCAACGCTCGGGGAAGGCAGCACGGCGGGCTACGTTGCGTCGCACGGCGGCCGTTCTCGCGTCTATGCCGCGCACGTTACCGCGATGGCGCGGCTCGTGGCGCCCTCAGGAGCGAGGATCATGCTGTGGGATGACGGGATCGAGAACGATCCGTCGATCATGCGCATGATCCCGCGTAGCGCGGTGATCGTGAACTGGCATTACGGAGCGGAGCGCTCCTTCGAGCCGTACATTGCGTTGATCGCGCGCGGCGGCTTCGAGCAAATGGTCGCACCGGGCGCGAGTAACTGGAATGAGATCTTTCCGGACGTCGCAACCGCCTTGCAGAACGAGCGCCGGTTCATCGACGAGGGGAAGGCCGCGCACGTCCTCGGCCTCTTCCAAACCGTGTGGCACGACGACGGCGAGACGCTCTATGAGGCGACCTGGTACCCCGTGCTCTACGCCGCGAGTGCCGCCTGGGAGCGCGGCGACCTCGACCCGGCACGCTTCCGCTCCGACTTTCCGCACGCGTTCTTCGGCAGCGACGATCCACGATACGGCGAGGATGCGACGCGGCTGGGTGACGTCCTGACGCATCTCGAGGCCTCCTCTGCGGCTCCAACGGACGCGCTGTTTTGGAGCGATTCCTTCGATCCCGCGATCGATGCGCAGATGGCGAAGGTCGATCTGCGAGCCGCGCGCCTGGAAGCGGAGCAAGTGGAGACGCACCTCATGCACGCTCACCCGCCGCTGCATGCCCAGGCGGCCGCGGTGATGTTCCTCGCGGCGCGACGATACGACGTGCTCGCTCGCGAATACCAGATCGCCCAAGAGGTTCGCGGCTATTACACGCCGTCGTTCCGCGATCTGTTGTGGTGCAAATACTGGTTCTGGGAATTACGCGACGATTTCGAAGAGTTGGCGCCGCTCTACGAGCGCGCGTGGCGCTACGAGAGCCGGGCTGGACATCTCGGCAGCAACCTCGAGCGCTACCATCTTGCCGCGATGCGCGCGATCGAGCGCGCGGATGCATTGCAGCGCGTTACCGATGAGGATTACCTTGCGCATCACGCGCTCCCTCCGCTCGACGTGGTCATCGCTGCGCCGACGCCGACGCCATGAGCGCGTTCCTCGTCCTGCTCGTCTTCGCCGCTTTCGCGGTGCTGATGTACATGCGGAAAATGCCCGCGATCGTCGCCGTGCCGCTCATGGCCGTCGTCATGGCACTTGCGGCCGGGGTTCCGGCCGGCGCGCTCGGCGGCATCGTCACCGACGGTGCGGGCGCGCTCTCCAAAGCCTACGTCGCGGTGATCTTCGGCGCGCTGCTGGGACGCGTGACCCTCGATACCGGGATCGCGCGCGCGCTCGTGAATCTCGCGGCCGAGTATGGCGGTGAGAATCCGTTCGCGTTTTCGCTCGTCTTGTGTGCGATCGTCGCTTTGCTCTTCACGTCGCTGAACGGTTTGGGCGCGATCATCATGGTGGGTTCGATCGTGTTGCCGATCATGATGACGACCGGAGTGCCGCGCACGGTCGCCGCGACGCTGTTTCTGATGGCCTTCGCACTCGGCTTCATCTTCAATATCGCGAACTGGACGTTCTACACGACGTTCTTCGGCGTTACCGAGCAGCAGGTCGTGCGCTATGCGATCGTGCTCGCGGTCATCGACGCCGTCGCTCTTCTCGCCTACGCGATCGTCGCGTTTCGGCGCGAGCGCGACTATGCGGCCTGGGCCGCCGCGGCCGAGCCGCGCGAGCGAGGCGTACCGTGGTGGTCGCTGGTGACGCCGCTGCTGCCGATCGTGTTGTACTACGCGCTGCACCTCGACGCGACGCCGGCCTTCGCGCTCTCGGCGCTCTTCGGCGCGATCGTAACCCGGCCGCGAAAAGCGATCGTGACCCTGGTTGCGGCGGCGATCCGCGGGGTCGAGGACGTCGCGCCGGCGGTCGTGCTCTTCATGGGGATCGGAATGCTGCTCGTTGCGACGAAGCAGCCGCAATTTGCCGCCGCGCTCCACCCGCTGGTTGCAAGCGACTGGATTCGCAACCCGATTGCCTACGTGATCGTGTTCGGCCTCGCCAGTCCGCTCGCACTCTATCGCGGGCCGCTGAACCCCTTCGGCGTCGGCATCGCGATATTCACGGTGTTGCTCGCATCGCACGCGGTGCCGCCGATCGTTCTCGTTGCGGCGGTGATGGCGGTGGTGCAGGTGCAGAACGTCTGCGATCCGACGAACACGCAGAACGTCTGGGTAGCGAACTTCACCGGCGTTCCCATCCATACGATCACCAGGCGTACGTTGCCCGTGCAGGTTCCGGTCGCGATTGCGGCCTCGATAGCCGTGGTGCTCGCAACGCCCCAACTCTTCGGCGTTCGAGCCTTTGCGGCGATCGCGCCGCCGGCGCTGGCCCAAGCGGCGTTCATGGGCATGCAGGCGCCGCCGGGCGCCGCCGGTCG
>DATCTQ010000095.1:0-5316 GCA_036567865.1 Candidatus Tyrphobacter sp.
TCGCGAACGTGCAGCGCGGGCACGATCGCGCGAGCGAAGGCCGTCTTTCCCGAGCCGAGCGGCCCCGACAGCGCGACGACCTCGCCGGCGCGCAGCGTCACCGCGAGTTCCTGGGCGACCGTCGCGAGTTCGTGCTCGTTCGAGCAAGTGCGTTCGAGCGGCGCGGCGAATAGCGGGCTGTCAGAATCCATGAACAACGATATCATACAACAGGTCAACGTCGAAGATGAGATGCGCGAGAGCTACCTCTCGTATGCAATGTCGGTCATCGTGGCTCGCGCGCTGCCCGACGTCCGCGATGGCCTCAAGCCGGTGCAGCGGCGCATCCTGTACGCGATGCGCGAGATGGGCTTCGACCCCTCGAAGCAGCATCGTAAGTGCGCCGGTATCATCGGCGAGGTGCTGAAGAGCTATCACCCGCACGGCGACAGCTCCGTCTACGACGCGCTCGTGCGCATGGCGCAGGACTTCACGCTGCGCTATCCGTTGGTCGACGGCCACGGCAACTTCGGCTCGCTGGATCCCGATCCGCCGGCGGCCTACCGTTACACCGAGGCGCGCCTCGCGCGCCCGTCGCTCGACATGCTCGCCGACATCGACAAAGAGACGGTTGCGTTCATCCCCAACTTCGACAATCAAACCACCGAGCCGAGCGTGCTGCCGGGGCGCCTGCCGCAACTGCTCATCAACGGCTCGAGCGGCATCGCGGTCGGTATGGCGACGAACATTCCGCCGCACAACTTGGGCGAGATCTGCGACGCGATCGTGGCGGTGATCGACGATCCGGAAATCGACGCCGACGGCCTGTGCGCGATCGTGCACGGCCCGGACTTTCCGACCGGTGGTGAGATTCTCGGTCAAGAGGCCATCCGTGAAGCCTATCGCACGGGTCGCGGATCGATCGCCATTCGGGGCAAGGCCGAGATCATCGAGGATCGCGGCAAGCACAAGATCGTCATCACCGAGATTCCGTACCAGGTGTACAAGAACCGCATCGTCGAGGCGATTTCCGAAGCGCACGCGGAGAAACGCATCACGGGCATCGCGCGCCTCGACGACGAGTCGAACCGCAAAGGCATGCGGGTCGTCGTCGAATTGCAGCGCACAGCGACGCCGAAGGTCGTGCTCAACCAGTTGTTTCGGCACACACCGCTGCAGGCCAGCTTCGGCTTCAACATGCTCGCGCTCGTTCCGGCGGGCGCGCCGCGCGCGGACGGAACGGTCCCGATCGAGCCGCAGGTGCTTACGCTCAAGCAACTGCTCAAGTATTTCATCGTGCACCGGAAAGACGTCGTTACTCGCCGCACGGCGTACGACTTGGCGAAGGCGAAGGAACGCGCGCACCTCCTCGAAGGGTACCGCATCGCGCTCGATCACATCGACGAGGTCATCGAGATCGTGCGCGGCAGCCAAACGACCGACGAAGCCAAGACGCGCCTCGCGGAGCGGTTCAAACTCTCCGACGTCCAGGCGCAGGCGATCGTCGACATGCGCCTGCGCACGCTCGTCGGACTCGAGCGGCAGAAGATCGAAGACGAGTACGCGCAACTCATCAGGACGATCGCCGAACTGGAAGACGTGTTGCGCAGCCCGCGTCGCGTCGCGGAGATCATCAAGAGCGAGACGCTCGATCTGAAGAAGCGCTTCGGCGACGCGCGCCGGACGGTGATCCTGCCCGCGGAAGACGAGTTCTCGGTCGAGCAGTTGATTCCGAACGTCGACGTCGTCGTCACGTACACCGTCGGCGGTTACATCAAGCGCGTCACGGTCGACACCTTCCGCACGCAGAACCGCGGCGGGCGCGGCGTGATCGGCATCTCGAACCTCAAGCGCGAGGACATCGTGCGCAACTTCTTCGTCACCAAGACGCACGATCACGTGCTCTTCTTTACGAACAAGGGCCGCGTCTACCGGCTGCGCGCCTACGAAATTCCCGACACGACGCGTCAGGCGCGCGGAACCGCGCTCGTCAACCTGCTGACGCTGCCGCCGGGCGAGGAAGTGACGGCTGTCTTCCCGATCGACAAGTTCGAGGGCGAGAAGTATCTCGTGATGGTCACGAATCGCGGCGTCATCAAGAAGACGAAGCTCTCGGAGTTCGCCAACGTGCGCCGCAGCGGGCTGCGCGCGATCAATCTCGACGAGGGCGACGAACTGCTCGCCGTCGATCTCTCCGACGGCTCGCGCAACATCATCCTCGGCACGCAGCGCGGGATGGCCGTGCACTTCAACGAGAAGGGCGTGCGCCCGATGGGGCGAGACGCGCGCGGCGTCAAGGCGATGACGCTCGAGGGCGGCGACGCGGTCGTCGCGATGGACGTCGTCGAGGACGCTCGCAAAGAGGTGCTGCTCGTCACCTCGCTCGGATTCGGGAAACGCACGCCGATCGACGACTACCGCCACACGCTGCGCGGCGGCAAAGGCGTGAAAGCCTTCGCCAAGGAGCGCGAGGACATCGGGCACGTGGTCGATCAGTTGATGGTTTCGCCCGACGACGAACTCCTGATGATTACCTCCGGCAATCAGGTGATTCGCATCAAGGTCGCCGACATCCGCAAAGCCGGCCGCTCCACGAAGGGCGTCCGCCTGCAGCGGCTCGGAGAGGGCACCGAGGTGATTGCCGTGACGAACCTCGGCAAACAGGCGAAGCAGATTACCGAGATCACCGGCGAACCCAAGCAGACGACGCTTTAGGTGCGGCGGTGCAACCTCTCGACCTGGAGACGCAGTTAGTGTGCCATGGAGGTAGCGTTGAGCCAGTGAGTGCTATAGCAGAGGTTTCCCAAAGCAATTTCGAGAGCGAGGTGCTCAAGAACGGCGAGCCGGTGCTCGTCGATTTCTGGGCGCCGTGGTGCGGGCCGTGCCGCATGCTCTCGCCCATTGTTGAAAAAGTCGCACAGAAGTTTGCCGGCAAGGCGAAGTTCGTGAAGTTGAACACCGACGAGAACCCCAGCCTCGCCGGGCATTACGGAATCTCCGGCATTCCGTGCCTGATCCTCTTCAAGGGCGGCCAGGTTGCGGACCGCATCGTGGGCTATGTTCCCGAGAACGCGATCTCGTCGATGCTCTCGAAACACGTCGCCGCGTAACTCGAGCGAAGTCGAGGGACCGTCGGTGGCTGGAGCGAAGCCGCACTGATGGTCGACGTGTTTGCCTTACCGAAGGCGGAACTGCACGTACACATCGAAGGGACGTTCGAGCCCGAGCTGATCTTCGAGATCGCCGAGCGCAACGGGATCGCATTGCCGTATCGCAATGTCGCGGCGCTGCGCGGTGCGTACGATTTCACCGATCTGCAATCGTTTCTCGACGTCTACTACGCCGGGATGAACGTGTTGCGTACCGAGCAGGACTACCACGATCTCGCGATCGCCTATCTGCGGCGCGCGGCGGCGCAGAACGTGCGGCATGCCGAGATTTTTTTCGATCCTCAGGCGCACGTCGCGCGCGGCGTCGCGTTCGAGACCGTCATCGAAGGCCTGCGCGCAGCACTGCACGAGGGCGAGGCAACGTTGGGCGTCAGCGCGCTTTTGATCCTCTGCTTTCTTCGCGACCGTTCCGCCGAGTCGGCGATGGAGACGCTCGAGATCGCGCTCGCAAACCGCGAACGCATCGTTGCGGTCGGTCTCGATTCCGCCGAACTCGGCAACCCGCCCTCGAAGTTCGCGCGCGTTTTCGAACGCGCGCGAGCCGAAGGGCTGCGCGCCGTCGCGCATGCAGGCGAGGAAGGGCCGCCCGCGTACATCGTTGAGGCACTCGACATCCTCAAGGTCGAGCGCGTCGATCACGGCGTTCGCTGCATGGAGGATGCAGCGCTCGTCGAGCGGCTTCGGCGCGAGCGCATCCCGCTCACGGTGTGCCCCTTATCGAATGTGAAGCTGCGCGTGGTACGCCGGCTCGAGGAGCACCCGCTGCGACGCATGCTCGAATCCGGTCTCGTCGCCACCGTCAACTCCGACGACCCCGCCTACTTCGGCGGCTATATTGGGCAGAACTACGCGCGCTGCGCGGGCGCGCTCGAATTGAGCGCGGACGACCTGGTGACGCTAGCCCGGAACTCCTTCGAGGCCGCCTTCGTGGGCGGGGCGACCCGGCGCCGATTTCTCCGGGAAATTCCCCCCGTGGAAAGCATGCTGCAGGATGCCCCCTTCCCGTAGACTAATCTCGCTCTCATCAGTTCCCGCCTTTCGCTTTGGGAGGATGCTCCTTTGACTAGTAGATTTCCGCGATCTCTACCGATTGCCGCGCTCACCGCGGCTCTCATCCTGGCCGGCTGCCAGGGCTCGAACGGCACCTCGACCCCCCCGGGCGCCTTCCCGCCCCTTTCGCCGGGCGGCACGCCGCACGCGCAATACGTCGTGGTGGCGAACGTCATCACGCCTTCGATCCTCACGTTCAACCTCGGTACCTCGAGCACGCCGAACAGCGGCAACTTCGCGCCGACGTGGAACAATCACAGCGCGACGCTGAGTCAGCCGTTCTTCCTCTTCAACGATTTTCAAAGCAACCTTTGGGCGGCCGACTTCACCGGAGCCAAGGTGACGTGGTACGCGTACAACGCGAACGGAGGAGCGCCGGCGTCGCACACGCTCAGCGGCGCTGCCACGACCCTGGGCTGCCCGACGGGCGTCTACATCGATGCGAAGGGCGACCTCTATGTCTCGGATCCGTGCTCGACGATAGGCTATCCTACCATCGACTTCTTCGCTTCGACCGGCGGCTCGCCGGCGACGCCGCCGAGCGGCAACCAAGCGCCAACCGCGTGGATCGGCGGCGTCGCGACGACGCTCAGTTTTCCGCAGGGCCTAGCTGTCGACTCGAGCGGAAATCTCTGGGTCATCGATACCAATGGACCTTGGATCAACGAGTTTCCGAGTTCGCTGAGCGCGGGGCAGAACAACCTCGCGCCCTCCGGAAAGATCACGAGCAGCGCGCTCGCTTCCCCCGACGAGATCGCCATCGACTATCAGAAGCACATCTGGGTCGGCGACCTCGGCTCGACGTTGCCGGAAGTGATGGAGTTCAATCCGACTCCCGGAGCGCAGACGCCGCTCTGCAACATCACCGGTTCGAACACCGGCATGACGGCGTTAGGCGGTCAGATTTCCGTGGCGGTGGACAACGGCGGGTACGTCTATACGGTTGACGCCGAAGCGGCGCAGATCAACATCTTCGCCCAGGGGCAGTGCGGTAACGCAACGCCGACGTACACGATCAGCGGCGGCTCGACGGCGCTGACGCACCCGGCCGCCATCGTCGTCTATTCGACCGGCAACGACCCCTAGTCCTCGGACGGGGCGCGAACTGAACGGCGGG
>DATCTQ010000096.1:0-39798 GCA_036567865.1 Candidatus Tyrphobacter sp.
CGCCGCAACGGCGCGACCCGATGTCGATCGTCTATATCGCCTTCGGCGCCGTCGTCGTGATCATCATCCTGGTTTTCGCACTTATCAACTTCCAGCAACAGCGTGCGGTCGCCGTCGCCACCGCAACGGCAACTCCGGGGCCGAACGCGAGCGCGCGTCCGATTCAACTCGTCGACGGCGTCGGCGTCGGCACGCCGACGTTTCCCGACCCACTGCGGGTGAACCCACGCGACGGCTCCCCTGTTGACGGCATCACCTGTCTCGCCGGAGAGCAAGTCACGCTGCACATCCACGCTCATCTCGCGCTGTTCGTGAACGGGAAACAGCTGCAGATTCCCGCACACGTCGGGCTCGCACCGGTGCCGCCGCAAGGCTGCCTCTATTGGATTCACACGCACGATGCCAGCGGCATCATCCACATCGAATCGCCACAGGTCGACGCGCCGAACGGCGGTCCGTTTACGCTGGGCATGTTCTTCGATATCTGGGGGCAGCCGCTCGTGCGTGACGACGTCGCCGGACGGCGCGGGCCGGTGACCGCGTACGTCAACGGGGCGCTCTGGACCGGAGATCTTCGGGCTATTCCACTGAGCGCGCATCAAGAGGTGACGCTCGAAATCGGGAAGCTGGTCTCGCCCCCGAACTATCTCTTCCCCCTGGGAGTCTAGCGAAGGCTCCGGCGGCTTTGCATGCGCGCGATCCTCGTTCTCGCAGAGCTATGGGCTGCGTCGGAGATCATCATCCTCACCGGGCCGCTGCGCGGCGAGGCGCTCGTCTATGCGGCCTTCGCCGCATTCTTAGTCTTCTGCTGCGGGCTGACGTACTTGGTGACGTTCCCGCCGCACACGCCGCGCGACACACCGCTCGCGCGGCATCTTCTTCCCCTGCAACTCGGCGCGCTGCTGCTCCTCATCGCGCTCACCGGCTGGACGTTCGCGGTACGCGCACAC
This sequence comes from Candidatus Tyrphobacter sp., assembly GCA_036567865.1. GTDB lineage: Bacteria > Vulcanimicrobiota > Vulcanimicrobiia > Vulcanimicrobiales > Vulcanimicrobiaceae > Tyrphobacter. The sequence goes on from DATCTQ010000096.1 coordinate 951, forward strand.
GCGATCGCCCTCTCACCGCCGCTCTGGTCGTCGATCGATCGCCACCTCGGGACGTGGTTCTCCGTCGTTGCGCCGTCGGATTTGGGGCCGGCGCTACGCCATTTCACCGAAGAAGTGCTCGTCGCGCTCGTCGTTTTAGCGCTCCTGCGCGTGCCGCTCGCGAAGATGGGACTCGGTGGATTTGCGCGCGGTAGTTGGAGTGCCGCCGCGATTTGGCTCGCGCTTCCGCTCCTTGCCGTCGCCTACGCGATTCTCTACGCCGACGTTTCGGCCGCGATCGTCGGGCGTCGCTTGATCCACGCATTTTTCAACGGCGGTTTCAGCGAGGAGTTCCTCTTCCGCGGTGCGCTCTTCGGACGCCTTCGCTCCTTCATGCCCACGCAGTGGGCGGCGTTCGCTCAGGCGTTGCTCTTCGCACTCTGGCGTTTCGGCGATGAGGTCGCGCACGGCCACAACCTCGTGCTCGCCTTCGCGCTGCTGATCCCGGCGCAAGCGGCCTTCGGCTACGCGATGGCGATCCTGGTGCGCCGTACGGGCAACCTGGCCGTCCCTGCGCTCGTCCACACGACGATCGCCGCCGTGCGAGAACTGGTCTAGGAGCCTGTAGGCTCTTAGACCTATCGCGCCTTCTTCAGCGCTTCCGCCAGCGTCGCGTACGGAATCTCGCCGCTGTTGAGATAGACGACCTTTTTATCGCTCCCGATGATCGCGATCGTCGGGAACCCTCCCTGGATGTATTCGTTCGCGACGGTCAACTGCGGGTCGAAGACCGCGACCGGATACGCGACGCGAAAGCGCTGCATGAAGTTGAAGAGATCGGCCTCGGATTCGGGCGATGCGCCGTCCATCGCGGTCGCGCTACCCGGAACGGCAATAAAGGCTACGCGCGACTTGAAGTCTTGATAAAGCCGGTTCATCACGGTCGTCTCGCGCTGGCAATGCGGGCACCAACTCGCGAAGACTTCGAGCAGGACGGGACGGCGCTGTTGATCGAGATCGAAGAGCCCGGCGGTCGTCGGGATGCGGAACTCCGGCGCCGTCCCGCCGAATTGTGCCGTTCCGATGGTCGGCGAGAACGAGGCGTTCTGCAGTTGCGGCGATGGGTGGAAGGCGCGCACGACCGCCACGACGACGATCGCGAGGATGAGGAGCGCGGATACGACGACGGCGAGCGTCGTGAGGGATCGGTCTTTCATGCTTATCGAGACAGCCTCCGGTCGAGCGCGAGAGCACCGGGCCCGACGCGCACGACGAGCGCCGCGATCCCGGCAAGAATGAGATCTATGACGACGTGCGGCCAGTCCGCGGTCGCCCGGTCGTTCGGTCCGAAGCAGCCGCAGTTCGCGGGGATTCCCCGCAATACCGCCGAGGCGACCGCCGCTGCATACATCGCGAACTGGATGCACACCAGGCTTCCCGCGATGCGCGTGAAGAGCCCGAGCACGAGGTAGAGGCCCAGCAGCAACTCCACGTATGGCAGCGCTACCGCAAGCGGCACGATCGCCGCCTGCGGCAAAAGCCGAAATCCCGCGATTGCCGCGGCCAGTGCCTCCGGGTGTGCCACTTTGAGCGCGCCCGTCACGAGCAACAGGCCGCCGAGCGCCACCCGCACCAGAAAGCTCAGCCATCGCATGGGGCTCTTGTTGGGAGCGTCGTCATAGGGCGCCTGCCGGCGGCGGCGTAGGATATAGGGGATATCCATGCGTCTCGCCTCCGTTATCCTGATCGCCTCACTCGCCGCCTGCGCGAATGCGGCCGGCTTCGACGGCACCGCGTTCTCGATTCAGGCGCCGAATGTCACGCTCGTCGATCAGCACAGTCGGCAGTGGGATCTCTCGGCGCAACGGGGTACGACGGTGGTGCTCTATTTCGGCTATACGCACTGCCCGGACGACTGTCCGCTCACCCTCGCGAAGCTCTCGCGAGCGATCGCCGCCCTCGGGCCGGGATCGCAGATGGAGATCGCCTTCATCACCGTCGATCCCGCGCGCGACACGCCGGCGGTGCTTGCGACGTATATCCGTCACTTCCACGGCGCGAAGATCGTAGGGCTGACCGGATCGCGTGCTGCGCTTGCGCGCGCCGAGACCGCCTATCACGTGTGGGCACAGCGCATTCCCGGAAAGAATCGTAGCGCAGGCTATGCCGTCGCTCATGCGTCCCCGGTCTTTCTCATCGACGCGAACGGCCGGCTTCGCGTCGTACACGACGACGCCGATGCGCCCAGCGCCTTCACGCACGACCTTCAGATCCTCGGGAACCACTGAAGCATGCTCGCCGCCTTGCTCTTCGCCGCATCGCTCGTTCCCATTCACGGGATCGTGCTCTCGGTTCAGCGCGACGGAACCGCGATCGTACGCAACGATCCCGCGCCGGAGATGCTGCCGTCGCAGACGCGGCGCTATCGCATCGCTCCCCGCACGCCGCTCGTGCCGGGAACGGGAATCGACGGTTTCGCGGATCTCGGCACGATACCGTGGACATTGCGCAATGCCGTCGCGGCTGGACCGTTCGTGCCGGGACTTCCCAACCCGGGGGGCGTGCTCAGCGTCGACATCGGAAGCCCGCTGCCCGCCGCACGGCTCGTCGATCAAGCGGGCCGGATCGTCGCCCTGCAGCGCGCGTTCAACGGCAAGACCCTGCTGCTTAGCTTCATCTTCACGCGTTGTCCCGATCGCGATCTCTGCCCGGCGATCAGCGGTAAGTATGCCTACGTGCAATCCCGCCTCGATCCGGCGCATTTCGCGCTGGCCGAGATCACGCTCGATCCGCCGTACGATTCGCCGAGAGTTCTCGCGGATTATGGGCGCAATTACGGTGCGAATCCCGCGATGTGGAGCCTTCTTACCGGAGAGGGTTCGACGTTGCAGCGGCTGCTCGACGAGTTCGGCATCGATTCGATGCGCGTCAGTTCGAGCAATTTCATTCACAACGACCGGTTGTTCATCGTCGCACCAAACGGGCGCGTCGCCTACATCGTCGAAAGCGGAGGCTGGGATCCGGAGGGGGTGATCGCCGAGGCGCGTTCGGTGGCCGGCCTCGCGTCCAATCCGTTCGAGCGTTTCAAGCTCTCGCTCATGGCAGACGCGGTCGCATTCTGCGGCGGAAGCCAGTGGGCGGGGATCGTGCTGCTCGAACTCGCGTTGTTCGCGATCATCTCGGTCTTCGTCTGCGGCGGACTCTGGTTGGTGGCGCGCACGCTTTGGGGGAAGGCCTAGAGAGGCAAGAGGGGTCGCAACGGCGCGGACCGCAACTTTGAAGGGTGCCTCGAAAGCCGTTCGAACCGCCCTCCGCCGAGCAAACCGCCTTTCTCGAGCGGGCAATCGAACAGTACGGCAAGGCGACCTACAACTACGCATACAGGCTCACGCGCAACGACGCCGACGCAAGCGACCTCACCCAGGAGGCCTTCATCCGGGTCTTCCGGGCCTGGCGCAGCTTCGTCCCGGGCAGCTCCTTCCTCTCGTGGATCTACCGGATCGTCACGAATCTCTACCGGGACGAACTTCGACGCCGAAAGGGACGTTATCAGGAGGAGATACCCGAAGACAACGCACCGCAGGAGTTCGGGGGAGCCCGCCCCCTGGCGGTCCAGCCCATCGACGATTACGTCGAGGGGCAGATGAGCGAGCCGGTGGCCAAGGCCCTCGACGCGCTCGCCCCGGACCAACGCGCGGTCGTCGTTCTCGCCGACATCGAGGAGTATAGCTACCAGGAGATTGCGGAGATCGTAGGCTGTTCGATCGGAACGGTGCGCTCGAGACTCCATCGCGCGCGCAACCAGCTTCGCAAACTCGTTCTTGAACATTCGACGGCATCATGATAAACGAACATCCGAACATCACTGTATTGATCGACTACGTCCACCGCGAGCTCATCGCCGAAGAGGACGCTGCCGTGCACACACACCTGGCCGCGTGCGAGCCGTGCAAAGGCGCCTATGAGGAGCAGGCCCGCATCACCGAGCGGCTGCGTGCCCACGCGTACGCCGAGGAGCGCGATCTCCCGTACGCTGTCGTCGCTCGCGTGCGCGAGCGCGTGGCAGGCCAAGCGCGCGTGGCATGGTGGCAGCACCTGAACCTCGTTTTCCGTCCGGTCGTCGGCCTTCCGGTCGCTGCGGCGTTCGTGCTTGCCGCGCTTCTCGGCTATTCGTCGCTGAAGCCCCACGCCGGCGCGCCCACCATTGCGGCGGCCTACTACCTCGACGCGCACTCCGCGCTGACGAATATGGCTACTCCGTTCGCGCAGCCGGCGGCCGTTCCGGCCTCACTCCAGGATTCCGGAAAGAGCGCGACGCAGACGACGGCGATGGGGCCCACCACGATCGCCAGCGAATGACCCTGCGCCTCGGGCTCGTTTCGCTCCTTGCGCTCGCGATTGCGGCGCCGGTCGCGGCGACTCCGACGGCACGGCCCGCACGCACCGGCACGGAAGAGGCCGCGGAAACCGCGGTCGCGCTCTTGCATGCCGCGGTCGAAGCGCCGCGCCGCATCTCCTTCGTCGCACAGGTACAACTTCTGAGCATCGGCTCGCATGGATCCACGGCGTCCATCTTCCGCGTCGAACATCGCGCTCCGGATCTCACGCGCCGGTGGTACCTCGCGCCGCAGAATCTCTACGGCGATTTCACGATCTCACGTGCGCACACGACCTACGCGATCGACGTTCGGAGCCGGCGCGTCGTGGTGACCCCGCACGACGCGTTCGGCCTGCACTTCGGGTGGAGCCGCAACCTTCCGCTACTCGTCGCCAACTACCGCCCGGCCATCGGTCCTGACGACGAAGTCGCGGGGCGTCCGACGGACGTCGTCACGCTCGTCAATCGCTACACCGGCGCGACGACGATGCGCCTTTGGGTCGACGAACGCACCGATCTGATGCTGCGCCGGGAGATCTATTCGTCCGATGGATCCGTCGTCTTGCAGATGCGTTTCGACGCCGTGCGCTTCACGAACGCGATTCCGCTCGCAACCTTCACCCTGCCTGCGCACTACGAACGTACGGCCGGACCGAATCGCGAGATGCCCTCGAATGACCCCCTCCACGTGATGGCGGTCAGTGGGCTCGCCGTTCGCGCGCCGCGCTATCTCCCCGAAGGCTTCACGCCGGTCGCCGCCGACCTCGACAACGTCAAAGGCGTGCGTACGCTGCACGTGCTCTATTCCGACGGCTTACGCACGATCTCGCTCTTCGAGAACGCGCGTGGGGCCGCGGTCGATATGTCGGGTTATCATCCGGTCTCGACGACCGTGGGCGCGCTCTCCGCACAATATGTCGAGGACGGCCCGACGACGCTGCTCGCGTGGTCGCAGGGCGCGCTCCACTTCGCACTCGTCGGCGACTTGAATCGAGACGAACTGGAGCGGATCGCGGCCTCCCTCGCCCAGTAGGCGCTAGGACGCCGGCGACCGCTCCAGAACTGCTCCAACGTGGAGCATATGCGCGCGGGCCATTTCTGCGTGGTTCTCGTCGCGGCAATAGCGGTGATCGGCAATGGTTGCTCCTCGCATTACGCCTCGCAAGACCTTGGGACAACCCGCCTCCGCGATCCCAACGTGCGCGTCTTTCGCGCCGACCGCCGCACCTCGTGGCGGCAGTTCCGTCTGGGCGGCGGTCTGGACGTCGTCGTCGTAAACCCCAACCTTCCCCGCGAGTTCGCGTGGCGTTTCCCGACCGGCGACGGCGGCATTTCATCCTCTCCGACCGTAATGGGCGCAACGGTGCTCGTTTCGGCAAACGACCATCATTTGTATGCGATCGATGCCGCGACCGGGAGGCTGCGCTGGCGATATCACGCTGAAAACGAGGTGATGTCGCAGCCGGCATATGCTCACGGACTGGTCTTCATCGGCATCGGTAACTCCGACAACCCGGTCTACGACCTGCCGTACTTCTCAGTCGTCGGCTCCGGCATGAATAAGCTCGAAGCCATCGATGCAACGACGGGCATCGAGGCATGGTGGACCGGGCTCGTGGCGACGGGCATGCCCTCGCAAGCGATCGTCGGCAACGCGCTCATCGCCGTTGACGGCGCAGGTACCGTCCTCGCGATCGACTCACGAAGCGGCGCATATCGCTGGCATACGCACCTTCCGTCGGCCTTCGCGATGTCGAGCGTGGTCGACGGCGGCGACCGGCGCATGTACGTTTCCGGAAGGTTCAGCAGCACGGTCTACGCCTTGCGCGACGATAACGGGAGCGTGATTTGGGAGCATACGTTCGACCCGCGTTTCGGCGCGCTCGGCGACGCTCCGCTGGCGTCGAGTGCGAGCGCGCTCGTAGGAATGTATCTCGAACCGCTCGGGTTGGGTAAGTTCGGTATGGTCGTTGCCGATGGCTCTCCATCGCGCCAGCACATCTACGCGCTGGACAAGCGAACCGGGCGTCTTCTTTGGGATCGAGAACTCACCTCAGTGACGGGCAACGCGCCGAAGTTCAACGAGTCTGCGATCGCGTTGGTTTACGGCACCCACGTCTACGACGGCAGTGCGATCGCGCCGGTCCTCACCGCGCTCGACCTCGCGAGCGGCCGCGTCGAGTGGCAACTCCGCGTTCACGGCCCGGTCAAGGGTGGTATCGCAGCACGAGACGGAGTATTGTATTTCGGCGATCTCGGCGGTACCTTGTGGGCCGTCAGCGCCCGCACCGGCCGCGCGATCGGAAACGTCTCAACGGATATGCAATTTAACGTTGGTTCGCCGATCATCGTCAACGACACGCTGATCGTCGGCACGCATCACGGCGACGTGATCGCCGTCCCCCTCTCGACCATCCGCAATTCGCAGCAGGTTGCCGGCGTAACCCGGATGAACGTCTGGCAGCGCTTCGTGCGTTGGGTCGAACAAAGAGTTCCGCACCGGGATCCTCACCTCGAGGAATCATATTTTAAGTAGATTACGGTGAAGCCGGAGATGTGGCCGACTTTCAAGAATTACGGCATCGCGGACCTGCGAGCGTATGCAAGACGGCCGCCCTTTTCTAACGCTCGTCCGATTCCGCGGCGACGCGGGCGATGGACTCGGTGAGCGCGTCGATGTCATATCCGCCCTCGAGCACGTAGACCACGCGGTTCTTGCAGTACTCCGCCGCGATGTCCGCCACTTCGCGCGCGAGCGCCGAGGCGGCCTCGACGCCCACGCCGAGATCGCCGACCGGATCGCCCGCGACGTAGTCGAAACCCGCGCTCACCACGACGAGATCCGGGCGCACCCGGGCCGCGACGCGCGGCAACAATTTGTCCCAGATCGCAATGAAGCGCGCCGTCGAGACGCCGGAAGCGGGCAATGGAACGTTCGCAACCACATCCGTGCCATGCCGCGTTTCATTCGCCTCCGTGCCGCCGCTGCCGGGATAGGCCGGCGCGGCATGCGTTCCCACGTATGAAAGACCGTCGCCCGCGATCGCCTGCGTGCCGTTGCCGTGATGGTAGTCGAAATCGACGACGAGCACGCGGCCGCCTTTCGTCGCTTGGAAAGCGCGAGCGGCGATCGCAGCATTGTTGAAGATGCAAAATCCCATCCCGCGATTCGGTTCCGCATGGTGGCCGGGCGGCCGGATGAGCGCGAATATAGGCGCGTCGTTTTCGACGGCCGCTTCCATCGCCGTGACGGCACCGCCCGCCGCGCGCCGGGCAGCCGCGAGCGAATGCATATCGACGAAGGCGTCGCCGGTGGAGAGGTGGCGTGGCGTGCGTGCCGTACCCGTCTCGCGTTGGACGAGTTCCAGATAGGCGGGCGTGTGGACGCGCAGCAGTTCCGCATCGCTCGCGTCACGCGCGGGAATCGCGCCGCGCAGCACCCCACTCGCACGCAGGCGTTGCGCCGTGACTTCGACCCGAGCCGGCGCCTCGGGGTGCACGACGCCGCGCAAGTGCTCGCCGAGCAGCGCGTCGGTGACGAACCGCGTTTAGTGGTTCCTGTTGAGGTCGGCGATGGCTCGCTGCACCGTCTTGTACGCCGGGGAGCCTCGGCGCATTAGCGGAAGCAACCGCTTGTAGGCGCTGATGGCTTTGTCGCGCTGGTGAAGGCCGGCGTACGTTCTCGCCGCGATGTAGAGCAGCTGCGGGTTCTGGTCCAAGTATCCGCGCGCGGCGTTGTCGAGCACATCGAAGATCTGCCCGGCCTCCCGATAGTTGCGCATCTCGAAGTCCGCCCCCGCGATGCAGGCCAGCGTATCGGGCGACCGTTTGATGGCGAAGCTGCGACTACACGCATCGCGCTGCGCTGCGTACTGATGCTGGCTATTATACGCCTGCGCGAGCAACTCGTAGCCCGCTGCGCTCGGCGTCACGCTTACCAGGTGCTTCAGGTACACGATTGCGTCGCTGATGCGATTGTGCTGCAGTTCGTATTGACCCATATCGCGGAGCGCATCTTCGTTGTCGGGATCGATCGAGAGCGCCTTACGCCATTGGACGACGCCTTGCTCGACCAAGTGCTGCGTTGCCGCGAGATAGGCACCGTATGCGACGTAAGTCAGTGCGACGTTCGGATATCTCGTGAGCAAGTCCTGATACACCGCTTCCGCTTGGGCATTCTTGTGCTCGCTGACGAAGTACTGCGCCTTGCGAACGTAGATCGCCACCTTCTGCTCGTCCGTCGGCGCCGCGACTGCGGCGTCATCGTACGCTTCGGCGGCGTGGACGTCGTCATGCTGTCGCGCGTACAAATCGGCTTTGAACGCTAATGCATCGACATTCTTCGGGTCCACGACCAGCACGCGTTCGATCGTTTGAAGCGCCAGCGAGATGTTGTTCTGCGCGACGTACGTCTGCGCGATCGAAAAGAGCGGCCGCGTATCCGTCTTGTCGAGCGCGAAAGCCTTCTCGAGTTGAATACGCGCGTCGCCGTAATGCGACTGCGCGGCATAGACGGAGCCAAGGCTCAGGAACGCTTGGGGACTGGTCGCGTTGAACGTCACCGCTCGGTTGGCGATTCGCTCCGCATCCGCCGGGCGATTCACCGCAAGATAGAGCTGCGCGAGATTGCCGAGGACGGTCACGTTGGTCGGATCGATCGTCGAAGCTTGTTCCAAGTCGTTGATTGCCGACGGTATCTGGCCGAGGGCTTGCTGCGCGTAGCCGTCGATAAAATAGACCTGAGCGCTCTTGTCTCCATCGTGCAGCAGGCGCTGCGAAAGCGGAAGCGCGAGTTCGGGTCGATTGATCGAGAGATACTGCCCCGCGAGTTCCGTCATCGCCTCCTGATCGTTCGGGTTCGCGCGAATACGCGCTTGCAATCTCGGGATTGCGATGCTCGGCGGCTCCGGAGTCGCGGTCGGAAGTGGTGCGGGCGTCGGCGACGGAGTCGGAGTAGCGGAGGAGCGCCGCGCAACGGCGTGCGAGGTCGTGCCCGTGACGGCGACGACGATTGCGGCGAGCAGGATAAGGGGCAGAAGGAAGCGTTTCACGGTTGGGGGGTATCCTTTGATGGTCTAGACCTTAGCGGTCTCGACGAGTTTCGTCAGTTCGGGAATGATCGCGAAGGCGTCGCCCACGACGACGAGGTCTGAAAACTCCGCGATCGGCGCCGTAGCGTCTTTGTTGATGGCGACGATCGTCCCCGCCGAGCGCATGCCGACCTTGTGCTGTATGGCACCGGAGATGCCGACAGCGACGTAGAGCTTCGGGCTGACCGTCTTTCCGGTCTGGCCGATCTGGAGACTATACGGCACCCACCCTGCGTCGGCAGCGGCGCGCGATGCGCCGACGGCGCCGCCCAGCGCGTCGGCCAGCGGTTTGAGCAGCGTTTGGAACGGCTCCGGGCCGCCGAGTCCGCGTCCGCCGCTGATGACCACGGGCGCCTCCTCGAGGCCGAGTTCGCTCGAGGCTTCTTCGATCTCGTCCTCGATCTTCATTGCGTAGGTTTTGCTTGCCGGCTTCGCGATCTGCTCGATGCTCGCGCCACTGCCGCCCGGCTGTGCCGCGAACGAGTTCGGGCGCACGGTGACCACGCCGTATTCACAGTTCTTGAAGGCGCATGTCGTTATCGTCACGCCGCCCAGTTTCGGAGCGACGCAGCCGACGCGGCCGTTCTCGACCTCGAACCCGGTGACGTCGGCGGTCATCCCCGCGTCGAGCCGCGCGCAAAGACGGCTCGCGACGTCGCGGCCGTACATCGTGTTCGGCACGAGTACGACGGCCGGGCCGATCGCACGCGCCGCCGCTTCGAGGTAATCGATCGTTGGATCGAGCAGGTACGCATCGATGTCGGGATCCTCGGCGACGTGCACGATGTCGAGCGGATACGTTTTGAGGCTCTCCGCGAGTGCGGTGGAACCGTTTCCGAGCACGACCGCATGCGCTTTCCCGCCGAGTCGATCGGCGAGCGCGCGCGCCTCGGTTACGAGTTCGTAGGTAACCTTACGCGTCTGTCCCTTGCGATGTTCGACGAACGCGATGACATTCTGCATTTAGACGAGCTTCCTCTCGCGCAGGAACTCGAAGATCGCTTGCGCGCCTGCCGCTCCGTCGGGCGCTTCGACGATCTTCGCCTTCGTGCGCGCGGGCGGCGCGGCAAACGAGAGGAGTTCGGTTTTCGGAGCGCGGTTTTCGAATCCGACGTCGGCAGCGCTCAGCGACGTCATCGCCTTTTTCTTCGCGCCCATGATGCCTTTGAGCGACGCATACCGCGGCTCGCCGACCGCCATCGTCACGCTGACGAGCGCCGGCAAGGAAACCGTGACGACCTGATAGCCGGTATCGGTCTCGCGTTGCGCCTTGATCCGCCCGTCGGCAATCTCGAGGTGTCGCGCGTTCGTCAAGCCCGGTACGCCGAGGTGTTCGGCCAACGCGCCCGGGACGCCGCCCGTCGACCCGTCGTCGGCGAGTCCGCCGCAGATGACGAGGTCGAAGCCGATCTTCTTCAACGCTTGCGCGAGCGCCGCCGCGGTCATCGCGACATCGCTGCCGGCGAGCGTTTCGTCACTCAACACGACCGCGTCGTCCGCACCCATCGCGAGCGCCTTGCGCAGCGTTTCCTTCGAGGTTTCTGGAACCATCGAGAGCAGGGTGACGGTCGTCTCCGCGCCGAGCTTTTCCTTGACCTGCAGAGCGGCTTCGAGAGCGTACTCGTCATAGGGATTCAGCACCGTTTCCATGCCGGTGCGCACGAGCCGCTTCGTTGCGGGATCGATGCGCTTCTGCGCGTTGAGATCCGGAACGAGCTTGATGGTAACGACGATCCTCATACAAAACCCCGGCTTTCAAGGCCGGGGAGGACCTTATTGCTCGCGCGCGCGCGCCGACCCTGCCGGAGAGGCTCCTAGGGCCCGGTCTCGCCCGGCCGGACGTGTACGATGACCGGCTGGAGGAGTACTTGGTCGGCTCTGCCGTTCGAGAAGGAGGCGACGATCAGGTACGAGCGGTCCCGCACGACCCACGGCGCCGAGAACCGGACGAGTGACGTCGTGGCGGCAACCGATTCCGACGCGATGCGTTGGCCAAGGTCGTCCTCGAAGCTCAAGCGCAGATTCAACGGGTGAACGAGCAATCGCACCGCGAAGGCCGTCTGCGAGGTCAGGTAGGACGGCTCGATTCGAAAGACTTGGCGGGCCGTCAGCAGACCGGGGATCGCGGCGGGCTCACCCGGGTTCGCGTTGGGTTTCGGCAATACGAGCAGGCCGGCTGACGCTTGCGACGTTTTCGAGCCCCGCGTCACGACCAGCTCGACGCGATATTGCGTCGGCGTCTCGACGGTGGGCGCGGTGAGAGTCGAGGAGCCGGCGGCGCTATACGGCGCGCGCTGCAACGGGATGCCCGTCGCATCGAAGAGCGTCACGCTCCCGCTCTGCGCGTCGGCAACGTAGCGAACGTCGATCGGCTCGCCGCTCCGCACGACGCTCGGGTCCGGCTGAAGCGCCTGGATGGCGACCGAATCCGAACGAGAGAGCGGCACGCCGGAAGCGATGAGTTCGCGGTGCGCGGCGCCGAGCGGCCCGAAGACCGAAAGCGCAACGTGGTAGACGGCAGCGTGTTTGAGGGTTACGAACGAGAACGATCCGGTTGCGCCGGCTAGTTTTCCGCTTGCGATCCGCACGCCGTCGGCGATCACGTCGTATTGCGCCGTTCCCATGCCGGAGATCGCATACGAAGCGGTCGCGCGATCGCCGGCGACGACTTGGCCCGGCATTGCGTAGGCGGCGATCTTCGGGCACAGCGATTGCCACGCCGTCACGCCCGCGAGCACCAATGCGCCGGCGAGTGCGAGCGCCGTAGCCGAGCGCAGCGCCGGCGGTGTCGGAACGTCGGCCTCGGCCGACGCCCGCATGGACGAGTTCTGTATATGCAGCGAAATGGTGCGCAGCGGATACGGCAAGCGCAGCGGCGCGCGAATCGGGATTTGCGCGACTGTTTGCGGATTGATCCAGAAGTGCCCCGGCGCAACGCTCGTGAGGCCCCGCTCCGTCCAGCCGGTCAACGTGCACGAAAGCGCCTCGTCGGAATAGTTGACGACTTTTGCAACGAAATCGGAGGAGGCAAAGCCGCTTCGCTCGCATTTGAGCGCCCCCATAATGGTGCGCTCACCCGAAACCACGGCGACGAAGCGCCGCGCCTCGTCCGGCGTCGTGCCCGATGCGAGTTGATAAGGAACAATCCGCGCGCGCGTCCTCGCGACCGGCAGGCGCGATACCGCCGGCTGCGTTTCCGGGTTCATATCTCTAGGTTCGGCACCGTGGCCACGCCAGCGTCGCGATTTTACCGAAGGTTTACGCTATTTTGGGATGGCCGGGACTCGAACCCAGATGCTCTTGCGAGCTGCAGATTTTAAGTCTGCTGTGTCTGCCAGTTCCACCACCATCCCATGTTATTGCTGGTAGCGTTCGACCACGTCGGCCGGACGTAAATTCGTAGCGCCCGGATCCTGTCGAGCGTCGCGGCACACGCGGCGCTGTCGCAAGAGGTCCCAGAACTGATCGAGCTGCACCTCGATGGAGTGCAACCGCTCCGCGTCGACGGGTGTCAGCGCGGCACGCTCGCCGTGTTCGAGCAAGCGGTGCTCTTCGGCGATCAGCGCTTCGATGTGGTCGCGTATCTGTGTATCGTTCATGATGATTCCCCGGAGTCTACATCGCTCGGTGGGCGGTCGCGCTCCTGCAAGAGGACGCCGAGCAAGACGTCGCCGGGAGCGACGACTGCCCGTTCCTGACCCACCAGACCCATCGCTGCAGCGAGCACGATGATGCCGGCCGGTAAGATGTCGGCGCGCTGCGGACGCATGCCCGGCACCTCCTTGCGCTTCTCGAGATCGATCGTGCACAGACGCTCGAGCGTACGAGTCAGGAGCGAGCGCGTCAGCTCGGGGGCGCGAGGGGCGTTTCCCCCGTGAGCGATCGCCGCCGTCGTCGTCGCGCTGCCGCCGACGAAGAGCAGCCGATCGACCGAAGGCTGCGCGTGCACTGGCGCGAGCGTTTCGGCCGCGACGCGAACCGCGTCCGTGAGGCTCTGGCCGTCGACGGCGCCGAAACGCCCCGAAAGCGCGGGAAATCGTTCCGTCAGGCGCACCGCGCCGATCTCGTACGAAGCAATCGAGGCCGGCTCGCTCCCGATCCCGACCGCATATTCCGTGCTTCCGCCGCCGACGTCCGCAACGCCGGTGCGGCCCGGGACCGGCGGCAACCCGCCGACGGCGCCGCGAAAAGACGCGCGCGCTTCTTCCTCGCCGGAGAGGACACGCAGCTCCGTACCCGTGGCCTCGCGCACGCGCCTTGCGAATTCCTCGGCGTTTTCCGCGCGTCGTAGTGCGCTCGTCGCAATGATCAGCGTCCTGCTGCAGCGGTTGCGAACGCCGTTTGCATATTCACGCAGGGCGGCGATCGTTCGCGCCATCGGATCTTCGCCGAGCGCACCGCGCTCGCCGAGGCCTTCGCCGATGCGGGTGCCGATCGTGCGCGCCAGTTCGACGTGCGGAATCTGCGGGCGCATGTCGGCGAGCAGCATGCGCGTCGAGTTCGTGCCGATCGACAGGACCGCGAAGCGGCCGCTTACGCCTGCTTCGCTTCCCAATGGGCCGCGCGGCGCTTCTTGCGCAGAAAGTGGCGCTCGTGCGACGGGACGCCGTCGGCTGATTCCCATTCCTCGGTGCTCTTGAGATAGGAAGTGATCTGCCCTTCGAGGCGTTCGTCGGAGATCTGCGGCGCGAGCATGACGCTCGGACGCCGCGCACCCTCATTGCGGATGAAAGCAAGCCGCAATCGCGCGGAGAGGCTGCGCTCGTACTGCGGGCGATGCGCGTCAACGTCGGCGACGAGCGCACTCGCAAGCTCGCCGTTTTCGAGACGCACGGTCGCGCCGAACATATTGAGGTTGATGACGATCCCGTACAGGCTCATGGGTTCGCGGAGGGCGACGGCGCCGGAACGAGATAGATCAGTGTCTGTCCAGGCTTCACCATGCGCAATCGTCGGTAGATATACGGGACGACGCCTTCGGACGTTTGCAGGCGCCGTACCTCGCGCGTCTCCTCGGCCCGCTGTACGCGCAACGCGCGGATAGCGTGTTCGGTCGACGCCAACTCGCGTGCAAGCGCGAAGTTCTCGTGGAGGCGATGAGCGAAGGCAATCGACAGCACCGAGATGACGAAGCAGCCGCCCAGCGTCATCGCGACGCGGAGGACGAAGCGCAGCAGCGGGGCGGTGCGGCGAGAACGTCGCGCCATCAGCCTCTGCCCACGGGAGCGGCTTTGCGCTCCCACGCACCGATTCGGCGGTACTTCTCGTAGCGCTGCTCCAGAAGCGTCCGAACGGGGATCGTTCCCAGACGCGCGAGTGCGTCCTCGATTCTGTCGAGCACGCGCACCACGACTCCCGAGGGATCGCGATTCGCGCCGCCCAGAGGCTCGGGCACGATCTCGTCGACGATGCCGAAGCCGCGCAAGTCCTGGGCCGTAAGCTTCAGATGCGACGCCGCTTCGTCCGCCTTCGACGCGTCGCCCCACAAAATTGCGGCGCAACCTTCGGGGGACGCGACGGAGTACGTACTATGCTCGAGCATGATGACGCGATCGGCGATCGCGAGCGCAAGCGCTCCGCCCGAGCCGCCTTCGCCCACGATGTTCGCCACGATCGGAACGGTCGCGCTCGTGAAGGCGACGAGGCATTGCGCGATTGCTTCCGCTTGCGCGTGCTCCTCAGACGCGATGCCGGGATCGGCACCTTTGGTGTCGACGAAGGTCACGATCGGCAATCCGAGCCGCGTCGCGAGATGCGCGAGCCGTCGTACTTTGCGATAACCCTCCGGCGCAACCATACCGAAGTTGCGGCGCAAGTTCTCCTTGGTATCGCGCCCACGCTGCTGCCCGATCGCCACGATCGCTCGCCCGCGCAGGATCGCCGCGCCGCCGACGATCGCCTGATCGTCTTGATAATGACGATCCCCGTGCAACTCGTCGAAGCGGTCGAGCGCGGCGATATACTCGAGCGAGGTCGGGCGATTGGGATGGCGCGCCATGTGCACCTTCTGCCAGGGTGTCGGCGCACCGTATACGTCGCGCAGGATCTCCTGGTACCTGGCCTCGAGCGTGGCGATCTCGCTCGACATATCAACGCGTTGGTCGGCGCTCGCCGTGCGCAACTCGGCGATGCGACGCTCGAGTTCGAGCAACGCCTTCTCGCGATCCATGAATGGGTTCACGCGTGCGCCTCCGCGCGCGCGCGCTGCGCCTTGCCCATGGCCGCATACTCGAGGAGCCGGACCAGTGTTTCCTTTAAGAAGCGCCGCTCGACGACCATGTCGATGTGACCGTGCTCGAGGAGAAACTCCGCCGTTTGGAAACCGTCGGGAAGTTTCTGGCGGATCGTCTGCTCGATGACGCGACGGCCCGCGAACCCGATCATCGCCTTCGGTTCCGCCAGAATCACGTCGGCTTGGAAGGCAAAGGACGCGGAAACGCCTCCCGTGGTCGGGTCCGTCAGTACCGTGATCAACACGTTTGCGTCATCCATGAAGCGCGTGACCGCCGCGGTCGTCTTTGCGAGCTGCATCAGCGCGAACATTCCCTCTTCCATGCGCGCACCACCCGAGGCGGTGAAGACGATACACGGCAGATGCCGCCGCTTCGCCTCTTCGAGCAGAATCGCGATGCGTTCGCCCACGACCGTTCCCATGGTGCCGCCGCGAAAATGGAAATCCATCACGCCAAGCGCGGCATCGAAGCCGCCGATCTGTCCGAAGCCGCAGACGACCGCCTCGGTCAACCCACTCTTCTCCCGATCGCCGGCGAGCTTGACGGGATAGCTCCTGCGATCGCTCCACTGCAGCGGATCTCCGACTTGGACGTCGGCGCCGATCTCGGTAAAGTCGCCGTCGACGATCGCCGTGATGCGATCGTAGGCGCCCATGCGAAAGTGATGACCGCAACGCGAGCAGACGTAGAGATTTGCCGCCAGATCGCGCCGGTACAGCATCTCGCCGCACTCCGAACACTTGCTCCATTGTGCGGCATCGCGCCCATTTGCGTCTTTGCCCCGGCGCACGCGCAGCCACTCCGGCATCGGCATCAGGCGGCCCTCCGAGGGAAGAGGCGCGATGCGTAAAGTTTGCGGAGTTGCTTCAGGTAATTGAAGATCTCGCGTTGGTTCAACTTCGATTCGCCGACGATGCGATCGGTAAAGACGTACGGGATCTCGGTCGCCTTCCCGTAGTGCGCCTTCGCAATGACCTCCAGCCCGATCTTGAAGCCGATGGGATCGAGGCGAACGTTCTCCAATGCTTCGCGACGAACCAGGAAGTAGCCGCTCGTGAGGTCCTTGACGCCGGTCAGCGGGCGTGCGAGGGCGCACGCAACGCGCGACGTGATGATGCGACGCGCAGGCCAGTTCGTGATCCCGCCGCCGGGGACGTAGCGGCTTCCGACGGCCAGACCGTATCCGGATTCGAGTGCGGCAACCATCTTCGGCAGAATGTTGACGTCGTGGCTGAAGTCGGCGTCCATGGCGCCGAGCGCCTTCGACTCCGGTCGAGCCGTTTTCCAGCCGTCGATGACGCCGCTCGAAAGCCCGAGTTTTCCGGGGCGATGCAAGCAGCGCACCGGTAGTTCGGCGGCAAGCCGATCGACGATCGCGCCCGTCCCATCGGGCGAGTTATCGTCGACGACGATGACCTCGACATCGAGGCCGTTTGCCTTGCCGACGGCATCGATCGTCCGCAGGAGCCTCTCGATTCCCCCGGCTTCGTTGTACGTCGGGATCACGATCGAGATCGGAAGCGTTGCCATGCTTAACCGGAAATGATACGACGCGCGGCCTCGACATTCCGTCCTTCGGCGACGTAGTTCACGATCGCCACCAGCACTAGCGCCGCGGTCTCAGTTCTCAGGACGCGCTCGCCGAGCGAGATCACCTCCACTCCGCGCGCCTTGGCGGCGTCGGCCTCCGCATGTGAAAAGCCGCCTTCGGGGCCGACGACCGCGAGCACGCTACGGGCATCCGCGAGCAGCGAGGGCAATCGCTCGCGCAACGGCGTCGGCTCCCCGCTCTCCCACGCGAAGAGCACGCAGTCGTAGGCGCAGAAGCGCGCGAGCACGTCCTCGAACTCCATGGGCGCGAGAACGGCGGGGATATCTCGCCGCCCGCATTGCTCCGCCGCGCTGCGAGCCAGGCGCCGCCAGCGCTCGACCTTCGACGGGCCGGATCCCCGCACGATCGCGCGCTCGCTGCAAAACGGCAGGATCGCCGCGACGCCCAACTCCGTCGCCTTCTCGACCACGTAATCCATCTTCGATCCCTTGGGAAGCGCTTGCGCGATGTCAACGCGCAGATTCGCACCGGGCACGCGCGCAAGCTCCTCAACGAGTCGCGCGTTCACCTGCCGACCATCGCATACCAACTCGGCGATAAAAGAATGGGAGGCCGAATCGATGACCTCGACGCGAGCGCCCGATTCCAAACGTAAAACGTCGAGAATATGGTGCACGTCGCTCCCCTCGATGCGCATCACCTCCTCCCGACGGTGAATCCCCGGGACGAAGAACCGCGCGAGGCGCATTATTCCGGGCGGAACGCGTCTTTCACGCGTTCGAGGAACGTCCGCTCGTCGACACGATCGCCGCCCTCGCGCGCATACTCCTCCAGGATCTCGCGCTGACGCTTCGTCAGTTTCGGCGGGACGACGATGCGTACGGTCACGTGGTGGTCCCCGCGGTGGGAACCGCGCACCGCCGGCATGCCGTGCCCGCGCAGGTGCAGCGTCGTGCCGCTTTGCGTTCCCGCCGGAACGAACAGCGAGAGATTGCCCTCGAGCGACGGCACCGTGATTGTCGCGCCGAGGGTCGCGTGCGTGAAGCCGATCGGCACTTCGACCGATGTGTCGAGGCCCTCGCGCTGGAATCGTGCGTGCGGCGCGATGCTCAGGTAAACATAGAGATCCCCGACGGGGCCGCCGTGCGCACCCGCTTCACCGTTGCCCGCGATTCGAATCCGCGATCCATCGTCGACGCCTGCCGGAACCTTGACCGTCAGCGTGCGCTCCACGTGACGGCGGCCCTCGCCGCCGCAGACGTCGCAGGGCTGCGAGATCACCTGTCCTTCGCCGTTGCACGTCGTGCATGATGTTTGGGTGACGAATTGCCCGAGCGGCGTTTGGCGCACGCTGCGCACCACGCCGGAGCCGCCGCAGCGGCCGCACGGCACGACGAGCGTCCCGGGTTGCGCGCCCGTGCCTTTGCATTTCTCGCATCGTGCGAGGTGCGTGTACGTGATTTCCTTGGTTACGCCGGCGTATGCTTCTTCGAGCGTGATCTGGAGATCGTAGCGTAGATCGGCCCCGCGTTGCGGCCCGGTGCGCCTCGCCGATGCGCCGCGCACGTCGCCGAAAAACATGTCGAAGATGTCGCCGAATCCGCCCGCGCCGAAGCCGCCGAAACCAAAGTCGCCCGCCGCATCGTCTTCAACCGTACCGAAGCGATCGTAGTGCGCGCGCTTGTGTGGATCGGAGAGCACCTCGTAAGCTTCGTTGATCGCCTTGAAGTGACGCTCCGCGGCAGTCTTGTCGTCCGCGACATCGGGGTGATGCTTGCGAGCGAGCGTTCGATATGCACGCTTGATGTCGTCACCCGTGGCGTTTCGCGCGACCCCGAGGGTCTCGTAGTAGTCCTTGGTCGGCATCGGCGGCGTTTTTACTTGATCTCTGCGTCGGCGAGTCGTTGTGATAGAGTTTCCGCCGTTCCCGACGCAAGCGCCAGCAGGCGCGCATACGGCATGCGGCGCGGCCCCAGAATCGAAAGCATGCCGCTTGCGTCCGGGCCGAAGCTATACGGTACCGTCACGACGGAGAGGTCCGCCAGTTCCTCGCTTCCCAACTCGTGACCGATCTTGACGCTGGGGTTCTCGCTGGTCATCGCGTCGGCAACGATTTCGTACAAGGTGCGCTGCTCCTCGACAATGCGTAAAATGGATTGGAGTTTCCGCGCGTCGTGGAACTCGGGCTGGTCGAGCAGATTCTGTGCGCCGGCCGCCGCAATCGCCGGCGTTTCATTCGAACGCGCGCTCTGCACGGCGGCCGCTACCGCGCCACGCAGTTCATCGGTCAACTTCAACTCCGTGACGATCGCCGCAATCTCCGTTTCGCCGACATCGCGCAACTTACGGTCGGCGAAGTGCGCGTTGAGCGCGCTCGAGAGCCGCGTCAAATCCTCGGCCGCAACGTCGCTCGTCAGTTCGAAGAGGCTCTGCGCTGAAACGCCGAGCGAGGTCACGACGATGGCGACGCCGGTGCGGGGCGCAAGCGAGATCAACTGGACGTGCTTGAAGAGCTGCGTGTCGGCCTGCGGTCTCGTGACGAAAGCGAGGTTGTTCGAAAGGCGACCCAGCATCCGCGTCGTTTGATCGATCAACTCGTCCAGCTCGCGGCTTGCATCGCGCAGCTCGTCACGGATGCGACGGCGATCCGCGGCGGTGAGCGCCTCCGGCTCCATGAGCTGGTCGACATACGTGCGGTAACCCGCGTCGGAGGGTACGCGGCCGGCCGACGTGTGCGGTTGCACGAGGTAGCCTCCCGCCTCCAGTTCCGCCATCTCATTGCGCACGGTCGCGGAGCTGATACCGAGGTTGTACTTTTGCGTCAGGGTCTGCGAAGCGACCGGCTCGGCGGTCGCCACGTACTCATAGACGACCGTCGCGAGGATATATGCCTTGCGCTGGTCCAGCCCGGGGCTCTTCATTGCCCCTATACTAGCACTCCGACGCCAGGAGTGCCAAAGGCTCTCCCGTAACTCGGGCCCCATGGACACCTCGCAAGCGATCGAGGCCCTCTTTGAGGAGCGCCGCTGCTTCCCGCCGCCCGCGGATTTCGCCGCGCGGGCCAACGCCCAGCCGGGGATATACGAGGAGGCCGAGCGCGACTTCGAGGCCTTCTGGGCTTCCTGGGCGCGCCGCCTCGAGTGGATCAAGCCATTCACGAAGGTCCTGGAATGGGACGAGCCGTTCGCCCGCTGGTTCTCCGACGGCGAGCTGAACGTCTGCGTGAACTGTCTCGACCGGCACGTCCTCGCCGGCAGGGGCGACAGAACCGCCTACTATTATGAAGGCGAGCCCGGCGACCGCTGGAGCATCAGCTACGCAAGCCTGCTCGACGACGTCTGCCGATTCGCAAACGGCCTGCGAAAACTCGGCATCAAGAAGGGCGATCGCGTCGCGATCTACATGCCGATGATTCCGGAACTACCGATCGCGATGCTCGCCTGCGCGCGCATCGGCGCGGCTCATTCCGTGATCTTCGGCGGTTTCTCTCCCGATTCGATCGTCGACCGCGTCAACGACGCCGAATGCGTCGCGGTCATCACAGCCGACTACGGCCGCCGCCGCGGCACGCTCGTGCCGCTCAAGCAGAATGTCGACACGGCGCTCGCCCAGACGCCGAGCGTCAAGCATTGCATCGTGGCCAAGCGCGTCGGTGATTCGGTTGCAATGCAAGCCGGCCGCGACCTCTGGTGGGACGATGTCGTCGCGGGGCAATCGGTGCGTTGCGAGCCGGAACGGATGAACGCCGAGGATCTGCTCTTCCTCTTGTATACGAGCGGCACGACGGCCAAGCCGAAGGGAATCAAGCACACCACCGGCGGATATCTCACGCAGGCGGTGATGACGCACAAGCTCGTCTTCGATTTAAAGGAAGATATCGACGTCTACTGGTGCGCCGCCGATATCGGTTGGGTGACGGGACATTCGTACATCGTCTACGGTCCGCTCGCCAACGGTGCCACGTCGGTGATCTACGAAGGCACGCCGGATTATCCTGACAAAGACCGCCTGTGGGAGATCGTCGAGCGCTACAAGGTCACGATCCTCTACACGGCGCCCACTGCGATCCGGACGTTCATGAAGTGGGGCGTCGAGTATCCGCGCAGGCACGATCTCTCTTCGCTGCGTCTTCTTGGAACCGTCGGCGAGCCGATCAACCCCGAAGCGTGGATCTGGTATCGCGAGCACATCGGCGGCGGGCGGACGCCCGTCGTCGATACGTGGTGGCAGACGGAGACCGGTGGCATTATGATCGCGCCGCTTCCCGGGATCACGACGCTCATGCCCGGAAGCGCGACGCAGCCGCTGCCCGGGATTACCGCCGATATCGTCAACGACAAAGGCGAATCCGTTCCGCTCGGCGGCGGCGGCTACGTCGTGCTGACGCGTCCCTGGCCGGGCATGCTGCGCGGGATCTGGGGCGACGACGAACGCTACAAGCAAACGTATTGGGTGCGTTTCCCGCACATGTATCTTGCCGGCGACGGATGCCGCCGCGACGAGCACGGAAACTATTGGTTCATGGGGCGCATCGACGACGTCATGAACGTCAGCGGCCATCGGATCTCGACCACGGAAGTCGAAAGCGCGCTCGTCGCCAACCCGAAGGTCGCCGAGGCCGCCGTCTGCGGCAAGCTCGACGACGTCACCGGTCAAGCCATCTACGCGTTCGTTACCCTCAAGGGCGGTGAGACCGGCAGCGAGGTGCTCGCAAACGAGTTACGCGAGTTCGTCGCCGAAAAACTCGGTAAGTTCACGCGGCCGAAGTATATCACGTTCACGCCCGAACTCCCGAAGACGCGCAGCGGTAAGATCATGCGTCGTCTCCTACGCGACGTTGCCGAAGGGCGCGCTCTCGGGGACACGACGACGCTCGCTGACTCCATGATCGTCAAAGAGCTGCAAGAGCGCTCAAAGACGGAAGTCGCCGAAGAGACGTAGCGATCGAATGCTTGCGACAAAATGCCCTCACCTCGTTCGCAGTTCGACGAGGAACGAACGACCGGGAACGGGGAACGCGTAGAACGCGACCGACGAAGCGGAATAGGTGCCGAACTCCGAGTAGCGGGCGTTGGTCAAGTTGAATCCGCGGAGCGTCAAGGCCAGTGTAGGCGCCAACCGATAGCCGACGTACGCGTCGACGCGCGTATAGGCGATGGGCTGATCGAACGTCGGCAACGACGAGTTCACGATCCCGCGCGGACCCTTCGAGAGCACTTCGGCGCCGAAACCGTCGAAGCGCTCCTGCGGCGGCGCGACGTAATCGATTCCGGCCGCGACCGCGAAGTTTGGGCCGCGCCCCGCGATGCGCATATCGCTGTCGAGGTCCTGCGCTCGATAGAGGTTGGTCACGCCCAGATGCGCGCTGTAGCCCGCGTACGTGCGCGTGCGTGCGTCGAGCGTGAAGCCCTGAACGATCGCGTGGCGGATGTTCTCGGGAACGAACGTCACCGGGTTGTCGGCGATCAGGTTCGTGCCGTCCATCGTGAACCAACCGAGGCTGACGCCGCCGAGTAACGCCGGTGCAACGAGCGTCAGATCGGCGACGCGCGTCTTCTCCGGCACGAGACCGGGATTCGAAAAGAACGGATAATAAAGTTCCTCCGCGGTCGGGGCGCGGAATGCGGTCGCGGCGTTCCAACGCAGTTGCAGATCGGGCGCGAGGCGCTCGATGCCGCCGATCGACGGCGAGAGCGCGCCTCCCGGCGTTCCGTCTCGCTCGCCGCGCAGCCCGGCGTAGAACTCGTCGCCGCGAGCGTCGGCCCACTGCGACTGCACATATGCGGCAGCTTCGTCGAAGGAATGGATTTGAAGCGGGTCGAGGCCGTCGTCGACGCGCGCGGTGCCGCGAAAGAGATCGATGCCGTAGACGAGATGCTCCGCGCCGTTGTCGACGACGTCGCGCAGATCGGCCATCGTGCGCTCCTCGGTCAGCAGTTGCGCGTACGGCGTCGGCGGGGTGAGGTACGAGTTCGGGCACTCGGGATCCACCGGCGTATCGCAAGCATAGCTCAGATCCGAGGTCGAGGCGCCGAACTGCAGCGAGACCGTCGAGCGCGCCGTCGCATGCGAAAGATCGACGCGCGCGTCGCGGTCGACCGTGCCTTCGCGGCTCGTCGTGGAATAGAATCCTTGCGCTCCCGGTACGCCGACATGCTCGTCGATGAGGTCGCCCTCGAGCGTGGCCCGAATCGCACCAAAGTCGTGAGAGAATCCCGCGCGCAGCGACGTCAGCGAGGCGTCGGCATTCTGCTCGACACCATGACCTGGAAGGGTGTAGTCGTTCGCGGCAATCGTGCGCGCGATCGAGACGTATGGCGTCTCGATTGAGAGCGACCGCTCGCCGAACGATCCAGCAGAGAGCGTTGCGCGCGAGCGCGGCGCCGAAGCAGTGATGATGTTGACGATGCCCCCCATCGAACCCGAGCCGTAGAGCGTCGATCCGCCGCCCTCGACGATCTCGATACGCTCGACACCGTTCGTTGGAATCTGTCCCAGGTCGATCGAAGCGATCTGCGATCCCGCGATCGGCATGCCGTCGAGCAGCACGAGCACCTCCGCGCTCGACGATCCACGAATGCTGACGTTCGAAAGCGATCCGAAACCGCCGTAGCGCTCGATCTCGACGCCGGGAACCGTTTCGAGCGCCTCGGCAACGGTAAGGTAGCCGTTCCGTATCATCTCGTTCTTGGTGACGACATAGGTCGTGCGCGTGGCGCGCGCGAGCGATTCGTCGGACCGGTCGCTCGTGACGACGTGGGCGATGGGGCGCAGGGTGGAGACCGGCGAGGGCGCAGGGGACGGCGTTGGGCCGGCAAGCGCGACGCCAAATGCAAGCGCGACGATCATGGCAATCCTTTCCTTCATGCGAGGCGGATAGTGCAATCGGCTTGCAACGATATCCTGACTCGCGGATCATCGCCCGTACCTCAGCCTTCCCAATCCCGAGCGGATCAGTGGCCTTCGGCGGCTCCCCGCATACAGTGGCGCGACCGTGCCGGCATCTCACCGGCTTCCCGCGCAAGCCTAGGCGCTCTTCATTGGCGCCGCAGGCGCTCGCTCCTGCACCGCGGAAAAGCCGCCGCCGTGCGCCGCTCGACGTTCGCCCTGGCTCTCGCGCTCGCCGCGTGCACGACATTCTCCCCGCATCGCGTTGCGCCCGCGCAGCGCCGTATCGTCGCGCTGATCCCCTCCTTCGTCGAGGATCTCATCGCGATCGGAGCGCAGCGCCAAATCGTCGGCATTTCCAGCGGCAGCGAAGACATCGCGGAGATGCGAAACATACCGCGCGTCGCGAGTTTCTCGAGCGTCGACGTCGAGCGCATCGTCGCGCTCCATCCAGACGTTGTCGTTGCGATACCGGCGCAGATGCGTTTTATCGTACCGCTGCAGCGCATGGGGATGGACGTCGAGCAACTCCCCGACGACACCTACGCCGAGATCTTCACCAACATCGGCAGACTCGGCGCCGTCAGCGGCCGCGAACACCAAGCCACCGCGGAGATCGCGCACCTACAGGACGTCACGGCTCGCCTGCGCGTCAATGTCGGCCGCGCAGCGCATCGACCTTCCGTCTTCGTCGTGCTGGGGACCGAGCCGATCTGGACCGCCGGGAGCAACTCCTACATCGGAACGCTGATCACGCTCGCGGGCGGCCGCGACGCCGCCGGCAACCTCGCCGGCGCCTACTCGGAGTACAGCGCCGAAGCGCTCGTGCGCGCGCAACCCGACGCCATCGTCAGCGATCCCTCAACACATTTGGCTGACGTTCTCAACAGGGAACCATGGCGCACGCTGCGCGCGGTGCGATTGCACCACGTCTTCATCATCCCGGACGCGTCGTGGATCGAGCGACCCGGCCCCCGCTACGTGCGCGGCCTCGCGTGGCTGATCGCCCAGCTTCGCAAACTGTAGCGGGTGACGACCGGCCGACTCAATCGTCGTTGACCGCGCTCGCGAGCGGGACCTTGCCCTGCAAAATGTCATGCACACTATGATATGGATAGCCAACCGATACATAGAGACTGTCGCGCCACGCGAGATCGCTGAGATCGCGTAACTCCGCGGCACCGCGCGCCAGTTGCCGCGCGGTGAAGTCCACCGCGCGCGCCGAATATTTCTCGAAACCGGCGCCGCTCGGCCCCGCGATTTGATACAGGGGCACGACCGCTGCATTCGTTCCCGCAAGGTACTGCCCGACCAGCGCCGCGAGATCGCTCTGCGAGAGCACCGCCGCCGGCGCCGGCATACGTTCGACCGGAATGCGCGCGCGCGCCGCCGCCTCACTCACGAACCCATCCACGAAATCGCTCTCGAAGACGCTGTGAATCGACGCGGTCGTGTAGCCGTGCGGATTCGGATAACGCCCCCAACCGTTGAAATGGATCGTGACGTGCAGCGGCTGCGAGCCGTCGGCGACGAAATGACTCCACACGCCGATATCCCGCAGCGTTAGCGCCTCGCGCAACGAGCGCTCGGCCGCGAAGCGCGTCCGAAGCGCAGCCGTGCCGGCATGCCGCGCGCCGTAATCGTCGACGCGCCAATAGGCGAAATCGTCACGTAGTTGCTCGAAGCCGTCGAGAATGGAGTACGGGAGATACCCGGCGCTCCACGGCGTCGCATCGGCAGAAGCCAGGGCCGACGCATACGCCTTCATGCTCTCCGGCAGCGCGTTCAACGCAACGCCGTCAACCGTGCCGTTATCCCCGAGATCCAAATAATGACCGGGATCGTTGTCGCCGTCCCACGATGTCCCAGACCCCTTGAGCCTATCCTCCTCCGGCCCGAGCGCGGCAATTTCGTCGACCGCCGCAGTGGTGCGCGTGAACGCCGGCATGTCGGCGGGAAAACTCTGTGCGCCGAGCCGGCTGATGAGCGTATGTCCTTTCGTCCCCCAAGCCGACGCGCTCACCGGCGAAAGGAACGCAAGAACCAGGGCAATCGCAGCATACCGTTTCACGATTCGAACTACTCCTCTAAAGTCGAGCTCATTCAAACAACTCTGCCAATTCATCCAAATGCCTGATCCGCGTCACATCGGGTAACGATGCGAGGATGGTCGCGCCGAAGCGCGTCGATGCCGCGCGACCGTCGAGCAACGCCACCACGCCGCGATCGGCGGTATTGCGAATAAGCCGCCCGAAGCCCTGCTTCAGCCGCACAGTCGCCGCGGGAATCATATAGTGGTCGAAGCCGTCGAGCCCCCGCGATTCCAGCGAGTGCACGCGCGCCGCGACGAGCGGATCCCCGGGAGATGGGAACGGCAAGCGGTCGATGATGACGCAGGAGAGCTGCTCGCCCGCCACGTCGATGCCCTCCCAGAACGTTCCGGTTGCGAAGAGCACGGCGTTGGGCGTCGAGCGAAACCATTCGAGCAGCCGCACGCGCGGCAATTCGCCTTGCAGACGGATCGGAAAAGCAATGCGCTCCCGAACGAGCGCATGTACTTCGCGCAAGCGCGCGTATGAAGTAAAGAGCACGAACGCGCGCCCGCGCGTGCGCTCCAAGCATTCCTCGATTAACGGCGCGGCGCGGCGCGCGAAGTCTGCGGACTTCGGATTTACCTCCGGCGGCGCGATAAAGAGCCGGGCCTGCTGCGCATAGTCGAAGGGCGAGGGCGCGATCAGTTCCTGTGCCTCGTCGAGACCGAGCGTCCTCTTGAGAAAATCGAACGATCCGCCGATCGAAAGCGTCGCGCTCGTCAGCACCACGCTGGGCGTGCGCCCGAAGAGCGCCGTGCGCAGAAAATCGGCGACGTCGTGCGGTGCACTCTTGACCTCGTAGGCACCGTCGCTCTCGCCGCGCTCGACCCACGCGATCGCTTCCTCTCCGGGCATCTGAGCGCGATCGATCGTGACGATGTGGGCGAGCACCGGGCGCATCGCGAGGTCGCGGCGCCGCTCCGCCTCGGCATCGTTCTCAGGCTTGCGCAACAGCGCGTCGTGCCAGTGATCCTGTAGCCAATTTTCGAGACGGTAGAACGCGTCCCGCAGCGCTTCGAGCGCGGCGTGAGCGTCTTCGTTCGCAGCTAAGGCATAGCGATCGCTCGGGCCGCGCGCGAGCGCGTGATCCAAACCGCGTACGCCTTCGTCGATCTGCGCGTCGAGCGGCGCGGGAAGGCGATAGACGCGATGCAGTTTGCGCATCATGCGCCCGACGGTGCGGCGCGAGACGGTTCCGGTCAGCGCGTCGGTCGCCCAGCGTTCGCATTGGTGCGCTTCGTCGAGCACGGCCACGTCGTACGGCGGCAAGAGCCCGCCGCCCATCGCCAGATCGAGAAAAAAGAGCGCGTGATTGACGACGACGAGATCCGCGTACTTCGCCTCGTCGCGCTTCTTGAAGAACCAGCAGTCGCGGAAATGCCGGCAGAACTCGCCGGTGCAGTCGTCGGCGTCGGCGTCGAGTTGCTCCCACTCCTGCGCGCCCGGCACGAAAGGCAACTCCGCGCGATCGCCGGTGCGCGTGCGTTCTCCCCACTGCCAAACGTCCTGCATCGCGCGCGACGCCGGAACGAGCCGCTCGGCGCGCATGCGCCCGTACTTCTCCTTGCAGAGGTAATGGCTGCGCCCTTTGAGCAGCGTGACGCGCACCGGCACGTCCAGCGCTCGCACGACCAGCGGAATATCCTTGTTGACGAGTTGCTCTTGCAGCGCGATCGTGCCCGTCGACAGCACGATCTTCTTCCCGCTGCGCACCGCCGGCACAAGATAGGCCAGCGACTTGCCGACGCCCGTCCCGGCCTCGACGATCGTGTGCATCCCCTCTAGAATGCCGCGCTCGACGAGCTTGGCCATCTGCACCTGGCCCGGCCGCGCCTCGAAGTTGGCGAACGCTTTCGCAAAAGGCCCCCGCTCGCCTAAGAGGTCCTCAATCGTACAGCCCTTTGTCATCTATCAACCCCTGGACTGCGTCACGTTCTCCGGCGCAGGCTCGTACTCGCTGTCCAGCGCGCTGCCGCTGCCGGCGTCGACGACCTCGGGTCGGATGCGCTTGGGCGGAAAGTAGATCGCAAAGGTGATGATGAAACCGGCGAGCAGACCGGACACGTGCGCCTGCCACGAGATACCGGGCACGGCGAACGTGAAGATGAGATTCACGAGCAAGATCGGGATGTTCGCTTTCACCAGGTCCATGCCGCGCGGCCCGAACTTCAATCCGATCGCGAAGAGCGCCCCGAAGAGACCGAAGATCGCTCCGCTTGCGCCCAACGTTGCGACGTTCGGACTGCTGAGATAGACGACTCCCAATCCCGAGGCGACGAGCGAAACCATGTAGATGAAGAGCATACGCGGAGAACCGAGCGCGGCTTCCATGAAGCGCCCGAGCACGTAGAGCGAGTACATATTCACGGCAATGTGCAGAATGCTTCCGTGCAGAAACGCGCTCGTGAAAATGCGCCAATATTCGTGGTATTGGGTGACGGCGATCGGCACGAGCGCGCCGTCGCGCACGAGGCCGTTCACGTCGACGTTGCCGGAAAGGATCCCCGTGCCGAGCGTCGCGATCTCCCAGATGAAGACGATGACGTTGACGACGATGAGAAAGCGCGTGGTCATCGTAATGCGACCGCTCCCTGCGCGACCATCACCATGCGCGCGAGTTCGAGTGAGATCGCGAAGCGTTTCCCTTCGACTTCGACCGTGACCGGGCCGCCGAGCGGTGCCTTCTCTACGACGCGGACGTGCGCGCCCGGACGCAGCCCGACCTCGCCGAGATAGCGCAGCATCTCCGGAAGGACTTCGGTGACGCCGCAAACGGTGGTTTCACTACCGGGTTCCGCCTGCGCGAGCGGCTCGCCGATGGGTTCGGGACGGCTGAGGTCGCGCGGTGGAATCGGGTGTCCGTGCGGGCATGTCTTCGGGTCACCCAGCACATCGATCAAGCGTTCCTCGACACGATCGGTGATCGCGTGCTCCAAGATACAGGCTTCGCCGTGGACGTCTTCCCAGGGCATGCCGAGGATGTCGGTGAGCAGCCGCTCCGCCAATCGATTGCGGCGCACGACGCTGACGGCGGCCTGCAACCCTGCGTGCGTGAGCTTGACGTCGCCGCGCGCTTCGTGTTCCACGAATCCGTCGCCGACCAACTTCTTGAGCATCCCGGAGACGGAGGCCGGCGAAACGCCCAGTTCGGTCGCGAGCAGCGAGGTCGTCGCTCCCGTCCCCTCGCGCTCGAGGCGATAGATAGCCTTCATATACATCTCGAACGACTCGGCGAAATGCGAATGGGAATGCCCGGGCATAACCGTTCTAACCTTCGACGCGGCGCGCGGAGTTCCACGCCGATTCCAGCCGCGCATGCAGCGAGGCCTTCTGCTCCGCACTCGCAAAGGCGGCGTCGATCGCGTCGCGCACGAATCCTTCGAGCGCGCTCGAGCCCGCGACCTGCGCGACGTACCGGTATTCCGCCCCGATAGAGCTTCCGAAGAGCGCGGGATCGTCCGCGTCGATGACGATCGGCACCCCCGCGGCGTGCAGATCGAGGAATGGGTGCGGGCGTTCGCGCAGCGCGGCGCCGGTCCGAAAGTTCGACGTGGGACAGATCTCGAGCGGGATGCGCCGCTCGGCAAGCATCGCCACGACGCCCGGATCCTCGAGCGCGCGGACGCCGTGCCCGATCCGTTCAGCGCCGAGCACCTCGACTGCCGCGCGCACGCTCGCCGCTCCCGCGGCTTCACCCGCATGCGCCACGGCATGGAGTCCCTGCGCGCACGCGTAGGCGAAGACGTCCGCAAACAGCTCCGCCGGAAAGCGCGCTTCGTCTCCGCCGAGCCCGATGCCGATAACGTTACAATCGCTTGCAGCGAGCGCAAGATCGACGGTCTGCATCGCGCTCTGCGCTCCGAGATTGCGCGTCACGTCAACGATGAGAGAGAACGATGCGCCTTCAGCCGCACGCAACTCTGCCCCAATCGCCGTCAGCGCCTCGCGCACGTTCAACCCGGGATGAAAGTAGCCCCAAACCGAGGGCGAGACGAACAATTCGCCGTACGCGACGTTCTGCTCGCGAGCGTCGGCCACGAACTCACCTGCCATGCGCGCGTAGTCGGCAGGCAAGCGCAGGGACTTGCAGACCGCCATAAAGGTGCGCAGAAAGCCGGCGAAGTCGTCGAATTGATAGACGGAATCCGCATCGCGCGGCGTTGCAATACCCTCCCGCTCGGCGAGCTCGAGAAAGGTTCGTGGGCGCAGCGTCCCCTCGAGGTGGCAGTGCAGGTGCACCTTCGGCATCGCACGGACGGCCGCGTCGAGACTCAAGGAATCGGCGAGTTCCACGCTCCCCCGCTTCGCCGTCGACCCCGCCCCTCACTATGGCGCAACCCTTCACAGGGTCCAAAGGTCCTAGCAGGGAGCGGCTCCGGAGCCGTCGCACAATAGGCGCCGCGGGGTGGAGCAGTCCGGTAGCTCGTCGGGCTCATAACCCGAAGGTCGCAAGTTCAAATCTTGCCCCCGCAACCAACTATCGGAAGACCCCTCGTCGGCACCATTTGACGAGGGTTTCCCTCCACGGAGATTCGAATGATCACACGACCTAGGACCGGCCTCTACCGTTCGTTGATGTGTCTCGCAGCGCTGGCAGTGATTCCGGCATGCAGTTTTACGACCGCTCACCTCACGAGCCTCACGGTCGCCAAAGACAGCGCCTTGACGACGCCGACGACGACGTTCGCGCCCACCGACACGATTTACGCGCAATCGGGGGTTGCGAACATACCCGGCAAAGTCACGATGCAGTGGCACCTGATCGCCGAACACGTCACGGGGCAACCCGCCAATACCCCGATCCCTCAAGTCGACAAGTCCTTCGATCTTTCAAGCGACGGCACGAGCACGTACGATCTCTCGCCGCCGACCGCCGGCTGGCCTGCGGGCACGTATAGAATCGAAGTCGACATGATGGTCGACGGTCAGCAAAAGGACCAGAAGACGGCTGAGTTTACCGTAGCCCCGAGCTAGCTCTGCGTGAGTCAGGCCTAGGAATCGATCCCGGGGAGGTAGGATCCGACGTTCAAGCCCTTCGCCGCTCGGCGAAGGCCTTTGCATTTGCCGGCAATGCTCGGTCGCCTACAGAGCCAAGCGGAAGCCCGCCGGTGTTCCCTAAGTGAGGTCGATGGCCGTATCTCAGTTTCGTCATTGGTGCGCCTACGTTGCGGGTCGCCGCGATGCACGCCCCACCGCAAGACTGCTTCGGGCGGGTGATCGCTCGAAGCTCTTCCCATATGCCGACGGTATCTCGCATCACGCGCGCATGATCTCCGATGGGATCACGCAGCGCTATCGGCAGCAGATCGCCCCTCCCTCCGAGCGTTATCGCCGCCTGACCGCGCGGTACGAAGTCTCGACCGGACCGCGCCTACAACGGCTGACGCAAGAGCACGGCGACGCACTCGAGAAACTTCAAGAAGTGCGCGAGTTGCCGCACGACGGCGGCTCGGAACGCCCCGCGGAGGTGATGTTCAGCCACCGCCTTTACCCATGGGTGATGGCGGCGCTCGTCGTGTTGGAGTTTCCATTCAACCTCATGGTCTTACAGGTGCTCGGCGAGAGTCTCGCGCTCACCGCCGTCTTGGCCGGTGGTATCTCGATTCTCGTTCCGTTGCTCGGCCACATTATCGGCAAGCAGTTGCGCATTCGGCATTACCTCTCGGCGCTCGTCATCACTGTGGGCGGCGTCGGTCTGCTTCTCGCGTTAGCATTCTTCCGCACGACCTACCTCCGCGAAGCGGCGCAGGTTTCCGATCAACGCATCCTCTACGCTTTCCTGGCTATCGGCATCACCTTTCTCATGGTTGCGACGTTCGCATCGCGGTATAGCGAGCCGGGCGAAGACGAACGCGTTCCGCGCCGCATGGTCGAAGCCAAGAGTGGCGTGCGCCGGAAACGCCGTGCGCTCGAAGATGCCGAGCGCGACGAGAGCCGCCTGCGCGAGGCCATCCAAGCGGCCTACGAACACGGCAAGCTGCTCGAAGACCTGCGCAACATCGACGTGCAGCGCGTAATCGATGCGCACAATATCCTGCTCGACGCATATTGGCGCGGGTTGCAGCGCACCTGGGGCAGCTCACCATACCCGGGCGAGGCGGGGTTCCGGATAGAAAGCGCCTATCAACCCACGCTCTGGCCTCCTCCGCAGCTGGAAGAGCCGCGTATCCAGTTCGCGCCGGTGCCAAGCCCCGTTGCCGTTGCGTAAGCGCTTCCCTCGCGACGCAATGCTCGCCGCCATGTGCAGCGTGCTGCTCGCCGGCTGCGCGTCGCATACACGCTTCGTACAGGTTCTCGCGAACGTGCGCGATGCCGCGCCCGGATCCGCGTGGCCGCGCGAGATGACTCTCCTGGGGACCGCGATTTTGCCCTTTGTCGGCTCCGGCGACCGGTTCGTCGTCGCGCCGATCGGCGATCATGCGTACACCGATACTCCGGTTCTCGACATCGCGCTCGAAGCGCCTTCGGCCTTCGGCGCCAACCCGTTGCAGCTCACGATGCGTAATCGCACGGTTCTACGGAATGCCCTCGCGACGGTCGAACGCCGCCTGGAAGCCGACCGCTCGAGCGCACATACGGAGATCATCGCGGCAGTAATGGCTGCGGCAGATCGATTCAACAGCGAACCAACCGCAACGATGATCCTCGTCATCGACTCGACCGGCTACGAGCAGTCGAGCTTGGTCAACATGGCCGACGTGCACCAGCAACTCGATCCGCGCTCGGTCTCGCTCTTGATCGAGCGCATTCGCCGCGCAAGCGAACTGCCGCAACTGAGCGGCGTCCTCGTCTGTTTCGCGGGCATCAGTTCCGGGAAGGGCGGCTGGGCCGTCGAGCGGCGAATCCTCGCAATCCGCGCGTTTTGGGAAGCGTTCTTCCATGCGGCCGGAGCACGCCTCGTCTCCTACGGTACCACGCCGGAAGACTGCCTGCGGTAGCGCTCCGCTAGCGTTGCAGCGTGACGTGCTCGTCGCGCTTGCCACGGATCGCCGCACGAACCTCTCGCACGATGCCCAAGATCGCCGCGACGGTCGCGCCGGCGCCGACGAGCGTCTCGTCGGGGATCGCAGCAATGGGAAAGACGAGGAAGACGATCCCGGCGATCAACGCCACGACCGAGAGGAACGTGAGGAGCTTTCGCACCGACGATCGGCGCTATTTGGCGGCGTAGGCGGTGCACCAGCCGTTCGGGCTGATCGCGCCGGCGACGACGTCGCAGGTTCCGTCGGCCGATGCGGTCTTTCCCGCGTGGAAGAACCGGCATCCCGAGCACTTGTGGCCGCCGTTCGGATGGGTCTGGTACTTGAACTGCGTCTTCGAGCCTTTGGCCTCCGCGATCGCGGTCGTCGAGGCCAGCAGCCCCGCGAGCGCGGGTAAGACGACCATTCCTTGGAGCGCCTCCCGGCGCGTGAAATTCTTCATGACGGAGGACTTGGACGGAGCAGATTATGGTCCTTGCTCCCGCCCGCGTTAGGGGGGCCGGCGCCTGCTCGCATCGAAGCAACCAACCCCAAGATGCGTACTCTTGCAGCTCGGGCGCTTCTGCATATCGCGGTCTTTGCCGCCGCGGCGTCGTCTGTTGCCTCGGCGCAAACGCGCTCCCCGGTCTCTTTCGCGAGCGCGATGATCGCCGGCCACCGGGTAAAGTACCTCCTGGTGCAACTGGATCGCGTCCGCATCGAAACCGCGCTCGGACGCGACCGCGTCGGCCACATGGAGACGCTCGCACGCATGGCCCTGCGCCATCACGCGCTCGCGGCCATCGACGGGGGATTTTTCGAATCGTCGTTCCGCGGCCCGCTCAAGGATCTTATCGACACGACCATCGTCAACGGAAGCGTCGTCTTCAAAGGCGATACCGGCGACACGCTCTTCTTCGACGACGACAACCGGGCGCAGATCGCTCGCATTCCGCTGCGAATCCTCGGCTCGCTCGACGGCAGCTACACCTATCCCAACAACTGGTATGCCTATTGGATCAACCGCCTCCCGGAGAACGCTCGCCCGACGGTGACGATCTTCAACTCCGCCTGGGGCAGCCGCACGGGCTTGCGCGGATATCAAGTGCAAGTGACCGACGGGGTCATCACGCGCATCTCACACGGTTCGCTGCCGATTCCGTTCGACGGGTACGTGATCTACATCCGCGGCGAGCCTCTTATGGCATCGCATCTGTGGATCGGCCGCCATGCCGATTATCGCGTCGTCCGAAACGACGGCGACAACCTCGGCTCTTTCGGCAAAGCGCAGCAGGCGATCGGCGGAGGTCCACGCTTGCTCCTGAACGGTCGAATCGCGCTCGATCCGAGCGCGGAGGGATTTCACGATCCGAGACTCTTCCGAATCGCAGCACGCAGCATGGTGGGTATCACGCGCGATCGCAGTGAGATGATCCTTGCGACGGCAACGGGAACGCTGCATCAGATGGCGCGCATCATGCGCCGCTTGGGCGCCTATCAAGCCATGAACCTCGACGGCGGCGCATCGAGCGGGCTGTGGGCGTGGGGACACTACCTCACCACACCGCACCGCCTGCTCAACAACGCGCTCTTGATCCTACCGCGCCCGCTGCGTCCTCTGGGCGATATCGCCTCGCGCAATCACTAGCGAGTGTCACCCCCCGACCGCGAGAAGAATGCACGGGCATTCAGGGCTCGTCGCCCATCGTACCCGTGCATTCGCAGGCCCCCTCTTCGACGAGGGTCGGGTCATTCTACCGATGAGACGCCTGCGCGACGGTCATCAGTTGTAGCTGCGTCGCTCCAACGGCGGAGACGACGATGCTGCTGCCGGGCCGCAAGCGCAGCCGCGAAGCGGCCCCGCGCGCGAGCGCGATCGTATGCATGCCCGTACGGTTGGCGAAGGTGATGCTATTCGCAGCCACGCGCCGTACGGTCCCGCGGCCCGTGAGGCTGCGCAGATAGTCCAGATTCGTAATGCGGACGCCCGCAGACGTTTGCGTCAGCGCGACGTTGCTGCCGACATGCAAGCCGAGTGCCTGCACCTGCCTGGAAGGTGCGGTGAGCGTGAGCGACTGTCCCGAGG
Organism: Candidatus Tyrphobacter sp.; assembly: GCA_036567865.1. Lineage (GTDB taxonomy): Bacteria > Vulcanimicrobiota > Vulcanimicrobiia > Vulcanimicrobiales > Vulcanimicrobiaceae > Tyrphobacter. Next base: position 36,209 of record DATCTQ010000096.1, read on the forward strand.
ACGTCACGAGTGTCAGCGTTCCGGAGCCGATGTTCCTCACCGTGCTGCTGCCGCCCAGCGCCGCGGCGAATGCTGCGCTCGCTGCCGCGCCGCTTCGACTCGCCGATGCGTTCGCGCCGAAGCTATCGTTGCCGCCGGCACTCGCTGCGCCCATGGGCCCGCTACCGGATACGCCGATGCTCCCCGGAGCCGATGCCGAGATGGACGCGCCCTGCGCTCCGATCAAAGCCGACGCGCCGATACCGGCGTTCGCCCCTGCGTGAACGCCGACCGCGGCCGTGGCTTGCGTTGCCACCGCTGCGAAGGCGATTGCGCAGAGTCCGGTGATTCTTGAAATCGATCTCATGAAGATGACCCTCCTTCGTTGTGCGACCGCCGTGTCTATTCCCGATGCGACGGAGAATAAACGCAAGCGGCCGCTAACTCTTCAGGAGCCCAACTTCCTTACCGACCGCTTCAAAGGCGGCAAGCGCGCGATCCATCTCCTTACGCGTCAACTTTGCACTCATCTGCACGCGAATGCGCGCCGTGCCTTCGGGCACGACCGGATAACCGAAGCCGGTGACGAAGATGCCGCGCGCGAGCAGTTTCTCGCTCATGGTGATCGCAAACGCCGTCTCGCCCACGATGATCGGCACGATCGCGCTCTCACCCTCGAGCGGCTTGTAGCCGATGCGCTGCAAGGCGGCGCGAAAGTAGGCGCCGTTCTCCCGCAGCCGCGTTACCAGTTCGGGGTGCGCGTCGAGGTAATCGATCGCGGCGAGCGCACTGCAGGCCACCGTTGCCGGGAGCGCGTTCGAGAAGAGCTGCGGACGCGAACGCTGGATCATGGTGTCGACGAGCGCGCGGCTTGCGGCGATGAAGCCACCCGCCGCGCCGCCGAGCGCCTTGCCGAGCGTTCCGGTGATGACATCGATCTTTCCGGTTAGGCCGAAATGCTCGATCGTGCCGCGCCCGGTCTTGCCCATCACGCCCGTGCCGTGCGAATCGTCCACGACGAGGATCGCTCCGTACCGCTGCGCGAGCGCGTGCATCTCCGGCAGCTTCGCGAGATCGCCCTCCATCGAGAAGACGCCGTCGGTCGCGACCACGATCGGGAAGGCTTTTTGCACCGCTTGCAATTTCGATTCCAGATCCGCCATATCGCTGTGCTTGTAGCGCTCGCGACGCGCCTTTGATGCGAGGCGGACCCCGTCGATGATCGAGGCATGGTTCAACTCGTCGGAGACGATCGCCGAACCTTCGTCGCAGATGGTCGGAAAGAGGCCGGTGTTCGCGTTCCAGCACGAGACGTAGGTGAGCGCCGATGCCGTTCCAAGAAACCTAGCGATACGCTCCTCGAGGGTGCGGTGCACGTCGAAGGTGCCGCAGATGAAGCGTACGGAAGCCGTGCCGGCGCCGTAACGGTCGAGGCCGCGCTTCCCGGCCTCGACGACCTCGGCTTGATCGGCGAGCCCCAGATAATTGTTCGAGGAGAGGATGACGACGTCGCCCGCCTCCTCCATGTGCACTTCCGGCGCCATCGGCGTGGTGATGTGACGCAGATGCTTGTAGGTGCCCGCCGCTTTGAGCGCGTCGAGGTCGCCTTGCAGCTTCGCTTCGAATCGAGCATTCATTCTAGGCGCCGCATTTCCACATGGTGCGTAGCGCTCCATTCCCGCTCGCATGGTAAGAGAGCAAGCGTGAACGAATCTACCCACTTTTGAAAACGCGCCTACCCACTTTTGGGTAGAGACAGCGCCGAACGTCTGCCGTATGATGGATCAACCGGTTCAGTCCGTTAGGACTTCCGGTTTAGCAACTTTTCGGCGTGGGTGGCCGAGATTACCGAGGATATATGTCTCGGCGGTTTTTGTCGCTTGTCGGTGCCGCGTTCGTATGCGGCGCGGTTTGCCTTGCGCTCCTTCCGGTCGCATCGGTTTCGGCCGCGGCGCATCACCGCGCGCAGCCCACTCCCACACCGAGCCCCGTTCCCATCGTCGTCTCACTGCACGAGATGCGGGCGGCGCGTGCCGCGAGCATCGTGCGCGGTTTCTACCCCAATCTCCGTCTTCGCGTGGACGCAGGCGCGAACGCGGTGATCGCGGTGGCTCCTGCGGGCGAGGCCGATGCGATCCGTACGATCTTGCAGGGCCTGGATGTGCGCGATCCCAGCGCAACCTCGGTGGATGCCGAGCCGCTGCGGTTCGTCTCGCCGAGCCTGATCCTGCCACGGCTGCACGACGTCTTCCCGATGGCGCGTTTCTTTGCGGCACCCAATCGCACGCTGATCACCGTCGCCTCGCCGGACGACCTCCAGCAGATCAAGCCCGTGATCAGCGCAATCGACACGGCTCCGCAAACCCCAACGCCCCGGCCGCAGTACCCGGCCGATGCCGTGCGCATCACGCAACGCAGCGTGCGCCAGGTGGCGCTCGCCGTCGCGCACTCGGCTCCGGACGTGCGGGTCGCAATTTCGGGCTCAGAGATCCTGCTCTCCGGACCGCCGGATGACGTTTCCCATGCCAAAGACCTTATAACGCAGCTCGACGTTCCGCAGATGGGGGTGACCTATTCGGAGGTCTACCGCTTGCGCTTCGTCGATGCGGCCTCCGTAGGCGATTTGATCGCACGCTCCTTCCCGGGCGTGCACCTCGAGGTCGATCACGACCTCAACGCGGTGACCGTCGCGGCGAACACGACCTTGCAAGAGCGCATCGCGCAGGCGATCGCCACGCTCGATGTCGCACCGCCGGGTGAGCCGGGCGCTCCACCCGGCAGCGCGGGCCCGGGCGGCCTGGACATCGAGTACGTCACGCTGCGTGCCGCGCTTCCCGGGAACAACGGCCCCTCGACGACCGCGCAAGATATTGCGCAGACCGTGGAGAGCGTGCTGCAGCAGGCCGCGCCCGATCTGCACGTCACCGTTCCCCCCAACTCGACGGAGCTGATCCTGACCGGCAGTCCGTATGCCATCCAACTCGCCAAGAGCGTGATCGCGCACTTGGACACCCAAGAGCCCGAGGTCGTGCTCGACACGGAGATACTCGAAGTCGACGAGACGGTGGCCAAGAATCTCGGCCTCGAGTTTCCCGGGAACAGCGCGGTGATCGGGACGACCTGGCAGGAGGAGAACCCGCCCACGCCCTCCGGCGGCGGCGCGCCTCCACCGCTGCAAGGCTTGATGCCGTTCTTCCGCACGGTGCCGATCCAGTTCTCGCTCCAGTTGAACCTGGCGATCCAGAACAACAAGGCCCGCGTGCTCTCCGACCCGCGCATCACGACCTTCTCCGGCCACACCGCGACGATTCGCGCGGGGGATACCATCTCGATCTTGACCACGACGGGCGGCGGCACGGGTACCGTGGCCACGAGCCAAGTGCAGTCGTTTCAAACCGGTGTGACCCTCGACATCACGCCCATCGTCAATCCCGGCGGCTGGATCTCCGTTTCTCTGCACCCGACGGTGAACAACGAAGCCGGCATCCTCAACGGCGTGCCGCAGATTTCGACCCGCGAGACGCAAACGACGGTAGGGCTTCAAGACAATCAGACGCTGGTCATCGGCGGGCTGATCGAAGACAGCACGAGCCGCACCATCAACAAGATTC
>DATCTQ010000097.1:0-54836 GCA_036567865.1 Candidatus Tyrphobacter sp.
GGAGGTTGTGCCTCCACGCCGCCTGCGTCGAACGACGGTCGCTCCGGAGCCGAGAACCCATGGCCCGGATGGACCGATACAACGGCCGCCGCAAGATCGTTTGCACCTACCCAGTGGTGCTGCGCCTGCGACGCCGTCGACCCAAGGACGCCGGCCGAAGCCGTGCCTCCCAAAGCCATAATGATTGACGCTGCCGCCGCAGACGACGTGAACGATCGATGCAACATGCCGTTTCCTTTCCGTGAACGTGGCACGATCATAGTCGACCCCGGTACCCCCTGGAAATGCACCTGTCACAAGCTTTACACAAAGCAAACGGTGCGTTTATGCCGCAACCGCGTGACGGCATGGCATAATGGCCTCCGATGCCAATGAGGAGTTTTGATTTGTTCGATACGATACGCCGGCACGCGCTTCACGCGACGCTGCTCATGACGATCGCCGCCCTGTTGCAGAGCGCACCCGCGCTCGCGCAGCCGGGCGTGGTCAGGCTCCAAAGCGGACATTCCACCCTCATGCACATCGCGGGCATCACCCGCGTCGCAATCGGGGACGGGCGCATCGCCGGAGTCGTGCCGCTCGGTACGACTCAGCTGATCATCAATGGTAAGGAACCGGGGACGACCTCGCTCTTCGTCTGGGCCGGCGGCACGCGCCGCACCTACGTCGTGAGCGTTACCGATGCGTTCCTCGACAACTTCGCGCAGATGATTCAAGGCGCTCTCAATAACCCCGGCATTCGGGTCACGAGCTACGGTGCGAACATCTTGATAAGCGGAACGGTACCCGACATGGCGCAGTGGGTCAACCAGAACAACATCGTTCAAAGCTTTATGTTGATCGCCAAGGAGCAGAAGTACCACATCGTCGACGCAGTCGCGGTCACGCAATCCCTGGACTCGCTCCAGCAAGACTTTGCGCGCTCGCCGACCGCGCACGATCTTCGGATGGAACCCGACGGCAAAGGCGACATCATCGTGAGCGGCTACGTGCGCGATCAAGTAGAGGAAGAGCAGGTCATCGCTCGCGCAAAGACGCTCGCGGGGCCGTATCTCGCGGTGGACGGAAAGGTCATCGACCGCCTCGAGCTGATGCACACGAGTCAGATCAGCATCCGAGTCTACGTGCTCGAGATCGACAGAACCGGCCTCGGTGACATCGGTCTCCAATTGCAATCCGGTGTTCCCGATCCGAGCAACCCGAACGCGATCAGCCTCGAACCGCCGATCTTTCCGATCGTCGAAGGTGCCGCCGCGGGATTACTCGGCAAGGCGCTGAACCTCGCGCCGTTCTTCCGGACGGTGCGGCTCGTGCCCACGCTCAACCTTGTGCTCTCGAGCGGCCACGCGCGCATGCTCTCCGCGCCCAACCTCGTCACCGTCCCGGGAAGCCAAGCGACGTTCCTGGTCGGAGGCGAGATCCCGTACGTCTTCTCGACGGGCATCGGCCAGACGTCGGTGGACTGGAAGAACTACGGCGTCCAACTGAACGTCACGCCGACGCTCTTGCCCAACGGCAGCGTCGAGAGCAATATCACGCCCGACATCTCGAACTTGGATTTCCAAGACGCCGTCCAGCTCAACGGCTTCTTCATCCCCGCACTCAAGGAGAGCCGGCTCTCGACCGACATCATCACGCAGCCGGGTGAATCGATCATCATGGGCGGCCTTCTCAACCGCGTCAATCAGCGCACGATCTCGAAGATCCCGATCCTCTCCTCGATACCGATTCTCGGCAGGCTCTTCCAGTCGACCAACTATCAGAACTCGGAGACCGACGTGGTGTTTATCCTGACCCCGGAGATCGTCACGCAGTGATGCGGTTCGTGCGAACGTTGCTGTCGGACGAGCGCGGCGTCGCGCTTCCGGAGTACGCGCTTGCGCTCGCGCTCATCTCGATCGGCGCAATGGTGGCACTCGCGGGGGTTGCGGTCGCCTGCAGCGTGACCTTCGGCAATACCACCTCCGCGATGCAGACCTTCACGACGGGCACACCGCCATGAGACGGCCACGCCATGCCGTCCTCGGCGTCGCGCTCGCCGAGACCGCAATCGTTCTGAGCTTCACGCTCCTGGTGATTTTCGGCGCGATGCAGATCGCGCTGATCGGCTTTTATCAGACGCAGCTCGACGGCTCGACCTTCATGTACTCGCATTCGTACGCCAACGGCTCGACGAACAACGCGGCGCTTTCGAGCGCGCTCGGGCCTATCTTCCCCAACATGCCGGCGCTGACGGAGGCTGCCGCCAATCCGCTCAGTACGGATACGACGACGATGCCGAACTTCACGCAGTGGGGGACGTTGACGCAGCGATTCGGCGGCGCTGCGACCATCCGCAACCAACTCATTCAGACGCACGCCTCCATGACCGTCAACGGCCTCTCCGTTCTGGGGAGTTCGATCACGCTCTCGGCGGGCAACGTCGAAGGCGCCGCGATGGTCGGCAACCACGACGACGACGCGCAGGGCGCAGGCTACAACAGCCAGACCGTTTACAACACGCTGGTCAATCCGTTGACCCAAGACGACCAGAACGTGCCGCCCTACTACCTTACCTTTGCGTACATGAGCTACTGCACGACGTTCACGTTCGGATCGTCCTGTTCGAGTTGGAACACGGGCGGAGGACTGCGCTCGCTCGGTCTGGCCGAGTACCTCAAGGACGATCAAACGGGGAATGCCGGGAACTACACGTCGAGCGCCGACGGCATCGGAACCGGCGGCGAGTTTCAGAACATGGCGTGCCACCAGCGCATCTTCTCCGACCTCGCTGCCGCGTTTCCAGCGGTCATGCCGAAACCCTCGCCGGCGGCGGGCAGCGACTGGGACGAAACGTCGGGCGGGCCGGCGACGGTCTCGGCGTTCAACGGCGCCTCGTTCCGCATGGTCTACTCCTGGGACGTGCAAGGCACGCACGGCGAGTCGCCGGGAAACAAGTCGTTCGCCAATGGATTCCCGCTCAACCCGGGCTACGGCTGTTCGGCGGGAGGCCCGGGCGCATGAGACTCCATCGTCAGCGCGGCCAGACCTTCCCGATCTGGGCCTTCGGAACGCTCACCGTCTTGACGATGCTGGCGCTCGCGATGAGTTACGGTCAGATGGTCGCCTGGCAGATGCGCGCCATGAACGCGGCGGATGCCGCGGCACGCGGCATGCTCTCGGTGCAGACGACGCAATGGAATGAAACCGAAGCCGCGCTCCACGCCGCGGCGGTCGAAGAATACCGCCTGCGCGTCACGATGAACGATCTCCTCGAGGTGATCCGCGGCAACGGCGGCTGCACGTCGTCGACGACCCCGAGCTGCGCGACGCTCTACGCGAACCTGCGCCAGAACTATCTCGATTCGCTGACCCGTTACACGAACGACGTCGCGGTGCTCGGGCGTATCTCGACGCCGACCTTTACCGATCAAGTGACGTCGATTCAAGCGGCGCTCGCGCAGTATCAAGCCAACTGCGGAACCAACAGCGGAGGCGATTGCGCTTTCAACTACACCCTCGTCGCTGCGACGCCGCGGCCGACGACCTATCTCCACGACGTGTACTCCGACTGCTGCAACATGGTCGTAGGCGGCAATACGGCCGGCAATCCGAAGCTCGACCTCACGCCGATGCAAATCGAGATCGTCGCATGCGCCAAGGTCACGCCGTGGGTTCCGAATTTTTGGCACTGGAACGCGTCGACGTTCAATGCCGTCGGCCGTGCGGCGGCGACCTCCATCATGGACACGCAAGAGTTCATGTGGGTGGGGTCGCTGGTCGATCCGACCAGCACGAGCAGCGCGGTCTTTCAGGCTTCGGAGTATCCGGAGGCCTCCAACAACGCGACGCAGGGTTTCCCTTACAACGACCAATACTATCGCATCGACTACGGCGGCAACCCCAATATCACGTACAACACCGGGGATCCGTCGACGTCGGACGGCAGCGGCGGCTTTCAGTACGCGGCATCGTACTCGGGGTTGTACGTTGCCGACGGCTGGTGGAGCACGATGACGATCCGGCCGTTCGCCGGAAACCTCACCGCGGGGACGAGCTTCACGTGCAAGTGAAATCTCGGCGCGGGCTGCACGCGCAACGCGGTCAGGCGACGCTCGAGACGGCGGTCTTTCTGCCGCTCTTTCTGCTCGTGCTCTTCGGCGTGATCTGGACCGTGCAATCGTCGGTCTTGAGCGAGCGCGCGCAAATCGCCGTGCGGTTCAGCGGTCTGGTTTCGGACGAAGCCAATCCATACAAGCAGTACAGCCTCGGTGCCCTGTACGACGGTCTTCCCGACGTCGCCGGGGTCGAGACGTACACGTGCGTGGCCCCGACGCCCGATGCGCTGCAGAACGACCCGACCCACGGCTACTTTCCCGGACCGAAGTCGCCGTCGTTCTTCCAACCGACCGCAACGACCACCGGAACCTGCACGCCGGGTTCGACGCACCTCTCCGGCGGCTCGATGTCGACGCCCCTGCTCTTCGTCCACACGCAGTCGAACATCGCGACCGGGGTCACCGTGCCCGGGTATCTGCAGAGCGCCTTGGGCGCGACCCAGAATCTGACGGCAAGCCAAAACTTCTTCGACGGCCCTGACGTGCGAACGATCGTGAACTGTTATTCCGATCTCGGCACGGCGGCGGAACAATCACTCGAACACGAAGCCGTGAACGCAACCGGAGCGGCCACGCCGCTGCCCGATATGCCGAACACGACCCCGCTCGCGCTCTCGGGGAGCTGCTAAAAACCCCGGAGGGCTAGTGCGCGTGCACGACGATCGGTTGTAAGACGACCTGGTCTGCATCGCCGCGCGTGAACGAGGCCACGAGGACGAAGCGCCGGTCGTTCCCGACATACGGCGCGCGAAACTCCACGGCCACCGCGCTCTGCGCGACGGACTGCGCCGCGATCGCCGTACCGCGGTCGTCCTGCAACGTCAGGCGCAGATTCGTGGGATGCGAAAGGAGTTGCACTCCGAAGCGGTGCGCCGATACCACATACGCGGGAGCGACGCGCAAGAGTTGTGCTGCGGTGAGCACCCCAGAAGAGCCGACGCCCGAGACCGGCGTGCCCAACTGCTGTGGAATGACGAGCAAACCGACGGACGCGCGCGCCGTCGACGGACCGCGGACCACGTCGAGCACGACTTGATACTGCGTCGGCATCTCAACCGGCGGCGCCGTCAGCACGGAAGGCCCCTGCGCGCGATAGGGAACGCGCTGCAACGGGATCTGTGCGGCATCCACGAGCGCGACGGTTCCGGAATCCGCGCGCGCGACGTATCGCACGTCGACCGGCGCTCCTGCGACCGCGACGCCGGGCTCGACTTCGAGCGCATCGATGGTCGCGGTCGGCAGCGCGAGATGCGTGACCGCGGCGACCGTGAGCGATTCCCGCGCGCGGCCGAATGGGCCCGCGAGATCGAGCGCGACACGATAGGTTCCGGCGTGCCGCATCGTCATGAAGGTGAAGGAGCCGTTCCCCGCCGGCACGCTGCCGCTCGCAATCGTCCTGCCCGCGAACGAAACGTCGTAGCGAGCGGTACCGAGTCCCGAGAGCGCGTAACTCGCGGTCGCCGCTTTACCGGCGAGCACCTGCGCGGGCAGCGCGAAGCCTTGGATCGTCGGCCGAGCGGCGGCGAATGCAGCGATGCCGACTCCGCTCGTCGCGAGCAGCGCCGCGAGAATGGTTGCGATCCGCACGATCGCCGGAATGGGAACGTCGGCCTGCGCGCTTGCGCGCAGCGAGGGCGTTTCCATCTGCAGCGTGAGCGAACGCAGTCGCCACGGAAAGTGCAGCGGTCCTTCGATCGTCACGACCGCGGCCGACTGCGGATGCACCCAGAACGAACCCGGGGCGACGAAGACCGAACCGCGGCGCGTGCGACCGGCCACGGAGCAGAGCACCGGCTCCCTCGCCTGATTGACGACCTTCGCCGCAAACTCCGACGACGCAAAGCGACGCCGCGTGCAGTCGAGCGCACCCATGACCGCGCGTTCCTCGTCGAGTACCGCGGCGAATCCGCGCGATTGTAAGCCGTGCACAGCCTCGGGAAGAACGGCCGGCAGGGACGGGGACGATACGACCTCACCGACGATCGGCTCCGCATGCGCCGCAGGGGCCGGCGCAGCGGGCGCCTCCCGCTTCGGCGGCGTGCGGCGGCGGCGTTCGTACAGAACGACCACCACGAGAACCCCGATCAGCAGCGCGGCGATACCGGCCGAGACGGCGATCGCACGCGCCTGCTCCTCACCGATCTCGGCCTCGAACCCGCACGCGAACGTCGTGCCGCTCACGCGTACGAACGCGGAGCGCGTTGCGCCGAAGCGCGGGATCGCGAAGAGGAAGCCCAACTCCGCATGAGGATCGCAGACGAGATCCAGGTCGGTTTGCAGCAGTGCGCGCGAGTCCCGCTTCACTCCGGGCGCGCAGCGCACCGGTTCCTCCGTGTCGTTGACGACGTGGGCTCGCAGGACGATGCGGCGCAACTCCTTGCGAAGCACGGAGATCGTACAGCGAACGGCGGAAGCGGGTGAGGTATCGACGCACTCGCCGGACGCGGCGGTACGCAGAGACGAGACGTCCACGGCGCGGACTGCCAAGGATATCAGGCTACGCGGCCGTACGGTGGAGCCCCTGCACGCCGCGGCGAAGTCATCGCCGATGCCGCTCATCGTCGTGCCCACGCCGCTCGGCAATCTTCGCGATATCACGCTGCGCGCGCTCGACGCGTTGCGCGACTGCGACGTACTCGTCGCGGAGGACTCGCGCGTCGCACGCAAGCTGCTCGGCGCCTTGGGGCTTCCGAGCAAACGGATCTGGAGCTATCACGAGCACAATTCCGCCCCCGCGACGCGCGGCATTCTCGAGCACGCACGCACGCACGCCGTGGCGCTGACGACCGATGCCGGCATGCCGGGCATCTCCGACCCCGGCGCCGATCTGATCGCGGCCGCGCGAGACGCGGGGATTCCGATCGACGTGCTGCCGGGACCGAGCGCGTTGATCGGTGCGGTCGCGCTCTCGGGCTTTCCCTTGCGCCGATTTCTCTTCGAAGGCTTCGCACCGCGCTCGAGCGCGGCGCGCCGCGAGAGCTTCGCGCGCGCGACGGCAGCGGGCGTCACCAGCGTCTGGTACGAGTCGCCCAAACGCATCCGCGCCGCGCTCGCCGATCTCGAAACGGTCGCGCCGAACGCGCGCGTCTTCTTACTGCGCGAATACACGAAGCTCCACGAGCAGCAGTTGCTCGGGACGGCCGGCGAGGTTGCCGCGGAGTTGCCCTCGCCGGTACGCGGTGAGATCGTGCTCGTGGTCGAAGCAAGCCCGCCCGCCGCACTCCAACCGGAGGCCGCAGCAGTCGATACGGCCATCGACACGCTGCTCGCGGAAGGCGCCTCCGTTTCGGCGATTGCGAAAGCGCTCGCGCAACGCGGGTATGGCCTTCGCCGCCATCTCTACGCGCGCGCCTCGGCACGCGGGAAGGCTCGGGGCGCGCGTCCCGAAAGGAGGCGACGATGACGCGCCCGTTTTACGTCACGACGCCGATCTACTATATCAGCGGCAATCCACACATCGGGCACGTCTACACGACGGTCGTCGCCGACGTCCTCGCGCGCACCGCCCGTACCGCCGGCCCGGCGTTCTTTCTCACCGGGACCGACGAGCACGGGCAGAAGGTGGCGAACGCGGCCGCGCAAGCGGGCAAGACGCCCCAGCAGTGGTGCGACGAGTTGGTTCCACGCTGGCAGTCGCTCTTCGAGACGTATCACGTCGTCTACGATGATTTCATTCGCACGACGCAACCACGCCACGAACGGGTCGTGCAGCGCGTCTTCGAGCGGCTGCGCGAGAACGGCGACGTGTATCTCGGCAAATACGAGGGATGGTACTGCGTCAACGACGAGACGTTTTGGCTCGAATCGAAACTCGTCGGCCGCAAGTGCCCGACCTGCGGCCGCGAGGTGCAATGGCTCTCGGAGGACGATTGGTTCTTCCGGCTTTCAAAGTACGCGCCGCGTCTGCTCGAACACTACCGCGCGCATCCGGATTGGGTACGACCGAAGAGCGTCTACAACGAGATGATGGCGCTGTTGGAAGAAGGGCTCGAAGATTTCAGCGTCTCACGCACCAACTTCGATTGGGGCATCCCGATTCCGGGCGGCGGCGGCGTTATCTACGTCTGGTTCGACGCGCTGCTGAACTACATCTCGGCCATCGGTTGGTCTGTCGATGATGCGCGCTTCCATACCTACTGGCCGGCGTCGGTGCAACTCGTCGGCAAGGAGATCGCGCGTTTTCACACGCTCATCTGGCCCGCCGTTCTGTGGGCACTGGGCGAGGAGGCGCCGGAACTCGTCTTCGCGCACGGCTGGATCACCGTCGAAGGGCAGAAGATCGGCAAGAGCCTCGGCAACGCGGTCGATCCATTCGCGCTCGCGCAGCGCTTCGGCGCCGATTCGCTGCGCTATTTTCTGCTGCGTGAAGCACCGTTCGGCAGCGATTTTTCCTACTCCGAGGAGAAGATCGCGCAGCGCCACAACAGCGACCTCGGCAACGATTTAGGCAACCTCGCGCACCGCACGCTTTCGATGCTGCAACGCTACCGCGAAGGCATCATCCCCAAGGCCCCGGCGTCGACGCCGCTGCTCGCGCGCTTCGAGGATCTGCCCGAGCGCGCGCGCGCCGCGACGCTCGACCTGCGATTCCGCGACGCGCTCGAGGCGGCGTGGGAGATGGTGACCGCTCTCAACCGCGACGTCGAGGATCGCAAGCCATGGGCATTACATAAGGAAGGCCGCGACGACGAGTTGGATGCGTTGCTTTACGAGTTGTGCGAAGGACTGCGGCGGCTCGCGATCCTGCTGCATCCGGTGATGCCGGAGCGCATGGAGGAGCTGTGGCGGCGCCTGGGTCTCGCGGACGGTGACGTTGCCGCTCCTTGGCTCCAATCGCTCGCTGCCGACGCGAGCATCGCGCCTGGTACGAAGACGGTGCTCGGCGATCCGCTCTTTCCGCGCGTCGAGGTGAACGGAACGCCGTAAAGCGTTGCCAATAACTGGCGGATCCTGCTATAGTACTCATATGAGGACCTTGAACGTCTCGCTGACGGACACATTAGATACCTACGTCCAGCAAAAGCTTGAGAACGGTTCGTATGCATCGGCCAGCGAGGTCGTGCGCGAAGCCATCCGCACCATGCAGGAGCGTGATCGGAAGGACGAGGAGTTGCGTGCTGCGGTACGGAGGGGCATTGCCTCGGGAAAGGGTAGGCGCTTGCGTGAGATTAGCGTTGCGAGTATCGCGAAGACAGCTCGCCGCAGGCGCGCCCCACGGTGACCGTCCGACTCTACCGGCAGGCAGAGTCGGACCTCGAAGAAATCTATCGATATATCGCTCGCGATAACGGTGCCGCTGCCGAACGCACGACCGCGGCGATCCTGAAGGCGCTGCAGGTACTTGAGTTGTTCCCCATGGCGGGTCGGCCTAGAGACGAACTTTTCGAGGGCTTGCGCTCCTGGCCCGTAGGGCATTGTACGGCATTTTACTTTATCGAGGAAGGCGAGGTCGGAGTCGCCCGAATCTTAGGTGCAGGGCAGGACGTCACACTATCCGCAATTAGCGATACGCTCTAGACGGTCGCTCTTATGATCGATAGCCACGCGCACGTTCACGATCGAGCATTCGACGAAGATCGCGATGCGGTGATGGCCCGAGCGCGCGAAAGCGGGGTCGAAAGCATCATTACCGTTGGATGCGATCTCGCGGACAGCCGGCGCGCGATCGACGTCGCCGCGCAGTACGGCATCCTCGCGTCGGTCGGCATCCATCCGCACGAGGCCAAGGACGCGCCGGACGATATCGCAGCAGCTTTCGCGCCCTTGCTGGAGGAGCGCGGCGTCGTCGGGATCGGCGAGACCGGCTTAGATTTCTACTACGATCACAGCCCGCACGACGTGCAGGAGCGCGCGTTGCGCGCGCAGATCCATATCGCGCGCGAGCGCGCGTTGCCGCTCATTTTCCACATACGGGATGCGCACGAGCGTTTCGTCGAAGTCTTGCGCGAGGAACTCGCCCCGGGAACGCGCGGCGTCGTGCACTGCTTCACCGGCAACGCCGCGCAGGCACGCGTTTACGTCGAAGAGTTCGGCTTGTTTCTCGGCATCGGCGGCGTCATCACGTTCAAGACCGCGGGCCCGCTTCGCGATACCGTGAAGGCCGTCGGGCTCGAAGCCCTGCTGCTCGAAACCGACTGCCCGTATCTCGCCCCGACGCCGATGCGCGGAAAGCGCAACGAACCGGCCTTCTTGACGCACGTCGTCGAACGGATCGCACAAATGCTCGGCGTCGACCGTGCGACGGTCGTCAACTCGACGACCCGAAACGCCACGTCGCTCTTCGGAATCACGGGAAGCCGTCTCACGACGACACAGTAATATGAGTCTTCTTGGGTAATTCCGTCCAAGTACCAGGATAAGTCCAGATTAAACACTAGGTAAAGACTTATAGTGACATAAACCTGTGACTATGTTATAATCAGTCTTGAGCGATACAAGAGTCGTAATCTTACAAGAAAGGAGGCCCTTAAACCATGATAAACTCGGTTAGGGAGTTCGCGACCCTAGAGGACGTATCGGACGAGCTGGAGCGCCAGCAGGGTGTAGCCGACCTCGTAATGTCGCAGCTGCGCGATGCTTACGGCGCCGGTCGGCTCGGTGTCAACGTGCGCTTGAACTTGTCGAACAAGTTAGCAGGCATGGGCATCAAGCACGTGCCGGTGGAGCTACCCGACAATCAGAACGCGCCGGTGCGCATCTACAAAGCCGGAAGCCCCGTTGGCCAACTCATCGACGCGGTTCTCACCGTCGGCGATGGCACGGATGAAGTCGTCCGCGACGCCGCAGCATCGGATGCTCGGGCTGTGCTCAACAAAGTAAAGGAGCTGGTCTGCGCATAGAGCCTGACTTACATACGCTTCCATCGGAGGCACCATGAGTCACATCGAAAGAGGGCACGCCTGAAAAGGGCGCGCCCTTTCGTATTTGTGCGGCGCTTTTGTTTGACGCAAACGTTAACGAACGCGAACGGTGACTGTATCCGTGATACCACGGCGCTTCATCCGGTGCCGCGCGTGCCACTTGTAGTTCAGGCGCTAAGGTCCAGGGCCGACTGCCGTGCCAGTCGTCTAACGCTCAACGAAAAGACGTGGCTGTTTTATCAAGACGCGAAGATCAAGCGTTTTTCCAGAGCAAACATCGGCATAAACAGCCCGAATTGTTTGCTCCGAGGCGTCCTCCGGTAGGAACCTAAATGCAGAGGCTGCCACATAGTCGGGCCGCTCCTCGAACGCCAGCCAACGTCGACCATCGGCTTCTGCTGCTTGCCCCGTAGTGTTTGAGCCCGCAAAGATATCAACGACAAGGTCGCCGGGATCTGTAAGGAAGCGTATGAAGAACCGTGGTAGCGTCACTGGAAAACGCGCTGGGTGTCCATCGATGCCAACAACCCTGCATCTGCCCAAGTACTGACCGTTTGACTCAGTGTTTGCAAACTGTAAAAGATTCGGGGGTATTGAACCTCCGTTGTCATTAGCGAACGCGCGCCCAATATCATGACCTGATGGTCTTGATTTTGGCCTGTAGAAGCGATCCGGATCTTCCATGAGTTTGCGCATCCGATCGCTATATGGCGCGAGAACGCGAGTCACGTCCGCTTTCGGCCATGGTGTCTTGGAAAACCACCAAACCGTATTCACGGCATCCTTCACGCGAAGCTTCCTTTTGTTGACCCACTCGATCGGACTTGGTAGCCTCGCCGGATTATACCAATAGAAGTCCTCAGCCAGATGGTAGCCTAGCTCGTCACAAAAGCAGAGCAGGACGCGGAAGTTGTACAGGCTGCGCACTGGCACGCCCTTTTCATAGGCTCCGCCGAGGTCTAGCACAAAGCTTCCGTCATTCCGCAACTTCTTGTGTACCAATCTCGCGAACTGCGCCAGCCATTCGATATATTCACCTTGGTCTTTATTGCCGTACGCCTTCTGCCGCTGCAGTGCAAATGGTGGGCTTGTGATTACCAAGGCAATCGAGTCATCGTCAAGCTTTTCCAGTAGTTCTCGCGAATCACCAGAATATGCACTGCCCAGTTCGGTAATGTATGAAGGCCCGATCATATGATACTTATAGTCTGTAGACGCAAAGGCGTCAACGGGCGGAAGCTAGGCGCAGATGAAAAAGCGGGCCGGGAAGACGCGGTTAATCCTCGCACGGAACCTTCGACGTCAGCGGGCGCTCCGAGGGATATCGCAGGAGCGCCTAGCCGACTTGGCGGGTCTGCACCGTACTTACGTCGGGTCGATCGAGCGTGCCGAGCGAAATGTAAGTGTCGACAACATCGAGCGACTCGCGCGCGCGCTCGGGGTCCAGCCCGCCACGCTACTGGATGCTTCGGACTGATGCGAGCCCACGACGACCTCAAGGAACTCCAGCAGCTTTGGCCTGCAATCCAAGAATACCAAAGACTGGCAGCCAAGCATGGCATCCTCGACATCTTCCAGGACAACGGCGGCAAGCTCCTCCAAGTGCTCCTCGCCCTTGACCTCAAAATTATTCCCGGTAGAGAAGGGAACGACGCCATTGACACCACCGGCCGCGAATTTGAACTGAAGTCAATCAACATCGAACTTACGCACGGTTTCTCGACGCATCATCACATGAATCCCGCGATCATAGCGAAGTACAGAAAAGTGCCTTGGGTGTTTGCCGTATACCGGCATATAGAGCTGCAAGCGATCTATCAGCTGGAACCGGAGCAGATTGAGCCTTATTTCTCAAAATGGGAAGCAAAATGGCACGCTGATGGCGGCAAGGACATAAATAATCCAAAGATTCCGCTAAAATATGTGACTGACAACGGTACGGAATTGTATACACTCTCTTCGTCCGCCGCCGCAGCCGTTGAAGTAGAAGCCAACGTCAACTCGGGCGACGACGCGCAGGATGATGACACCGTCAACCGTGCGGAGTAGGCTGTGATCTGCATCTTCTGCTTAAAAGATAACCTTCATCGCGAGAATGTCCTCCCAACGGCCATCGGTAGAAGGTTTTGGATTGACCGTACTTGCAAAGAATGCGCCATGAGGCCGCTGACGTCGCTCTCCGCGATACCGCGACGCTTCACCCGGCGCCGCGCGTACCACTTGTAGTTCATGCGCTAAGGTCCCGCGCCGATTGCCACCGTGATTCAACGCGAGCACGGAGGTGGGCGACGATGGCACGGTCGCGCGTGTTCGCACCCCAATCCAGTTGATTCGGATCGTAATAGGCCGACGTCGCGTTGGCCGAGCCGATCCATGCGTGATGACCGGCGAGCGCAAACTTCTCATTCGATGCGCAGACGCGGACGCGCACGCCGTTCGCCTCCAGAAGCGCAAGCCGCCTACGCTCCTTATCCGTCAGCGCGTGACGCGAAACCAGGAGCCGCGGCGAGCGACCGGCACGACCGAGCCGCTCCAGCTTCGAGTAGACGGCGTTGCCGCTGCCGACGGATTCCGTCTCGACGATCACGTCGTCGCGGCGGCGCGCAGCCGCGAGCGTACGCGCTTCGAGCGCGAGTGCGTCGCGCTTGCGCCAGGCGAAGTCACGCTCCGGCCGATCGACGCGACCCGCTACGGCATCACGCAGCGCGTGCGCGTCGCTGCGGGAATCGTCGCGAAGCAACGTGCCGGAATCGCCACGCGAGAAGTTGACGTCGTCGACGTAGAGCGCGCCGTCGATCAACGCCGCCTTCGCGTGCAGGGACTCGCCCTTGCCGTCGGCATCGACGAGACGCGCCTCGGCCCCGTCCCGCGCCAGTTCTTGGACAACCGATTGATTCAGGCGCCGGATTCCGCCGCGTGCGTCCGCGTACGGGTTGCCCTCGAGCCGCACGATGACGCGCGCACCTCGACGTGCGGCGGCCGCTAGCGCATCGAACACCGGCCCGCGCGGCAACAGGTAGGCGACGAGCGTCACGTCGCGCGCGCGCTCCAGCGCCGCGGTCATCGCGCTTTGCGACGTCAGTCGAAGCATCATCCCTCCATCCCGACGGAGGGCGCCATCGGCAAGGGTGGAAGGGGCAATCGTGCACTCCGCTCCCTCCGCACGCGCCGGCGACCGCGCGACGTACGTCCGCGAGATGTTCGCGCGCATCGCTCCGCGTTACGACGCGGCGAACCGTGTGCTCACCGCCGGCCTCGACGAAGCCTGGCGCCGCCGCGCGATCGCGCTGCTCGCGCCGCCGACTGGCGGGCGCGTGCTGGACCTATGCTGCGGCACCGGTGACGTGGTCTTTCATCTCCTGCGCACCGATCCGACGCTCCGCGTTACCGGGGTCGACTTCTGCGCGCCGATGCTCGAGGGGGCGCGCGGGCGCGCCGCAAAGGAAGCGCGCGCGACGCCCGATTTCATCGAGGGTGACGTGAGCGCGCTTCCTTTCGATGACGATGTCTTTGACGGCGCGACCATGGGTTTCAGCCTGCGCAACGTCGTCGATCTCGACGGCGTGCTGCGCGAGGTGCTTCGCGTCCTCAAGCCCGGCGCGCGCTTCGTCAACCTCGACGTGAGCAAGCCGCCGAATCGACTCTGGCGCCGCCTCTTCGGCCTCTACTTTTACGGTGTCGTGCCGCTGCTCGGCGGCCTCGTCGGCGGATCTCGTCAAGCCTACGCATACCTTCCCAGCTCGCTCACGCACCATCCCGACGCGCCGCATCTGCGCGAGCGGTTCGAGCGCGCCGGGTTCGCCGACGCGCGGTACGTTGGACTCATGGGCGGCGCGATCGCGGTCCACATCGGAACGAAGCCGGGGAAGGAGATCGCATGATCGACGAGCTTGCCGAAGAGTCCGCACTGCAAGAGTTGATCGAGCGCTACTTTCGCACGAGCTTCACGACCGAAAACCCGATCATCACCGAAGCCGTGCGCCGCATGCTCGCGGCCGGCGGCAAACGGCTGCGGCCGCGCCTCACGCTGCTCGCCGTACAAGCCTGCGGCGGCGACGCCGCGAGCAGTCTGCATCTCGCCGCCTACTTGGAGTTGATCCACATAGCGACGCTCATTCACGACGACGTCGTCGACAATGCCGCGACTCGCCGGGGTGTCAATGCCACGGCTGTCGATTTTGGAAATCGCGTCAGCGTGCTCGCGGGCGATTATCTCTTCGCTTGGATATTCAAAAACGTCACCGCCAAGTATCCACCGCCGATCCCGCACGTACTCTCCGCGACGCTCGCCGAGATTTGCGACGGCGAGGTCCTGCAACTGCGCGCGCTCGGCGACCTTTCGACCAGCCGTGACGTGTACGTCGAGATTGCCCGCAAGAAAACGGCGTCGCTCTTCGCATCCGCGGCGGAGTGCGGCGCAATCACGGGAGGCGGAGAGCCCGGGCAGATCGCCGCGCTTCGCAGGTTCGGCGAGTTGTATGGGATCGCATTCCAGATGCTCGACGACGTGCTCGACCTCACGGCGGATAGCGCCGCGCTCGGGAAACCCGTCGGCAACGATCTGCTCGAGAGGAAGATGACGATTCCATTAATCCTCGCGCTCGGTCGCGGCGACGATAATTTTCGCGCCGCAGTCCGGAGGCTGTTCGCCGGCGAACGCGAGGCGGTTGCCCCGATCGTCGAAGCGATCGACCGGCAGGGCGGGCTGGCGGCGACGCGAGAGCAGATCGCGTCATTCGTTCGGGATGCGAAAGCGGCGTTGCAGCCGTTGGCGGCAAGCGAGGCGAAGGAGAGGCTGGGCAGCCTTGCGGATGCGCTGCTAGATTAGGGGGCCCGCGCGGCGAAGTCTGCGCGGGGGCGCGCAGTGGAGTTTCGGGCATAGTGCCGAAGCGAAACGAAGCGCCGGGCGCCGCGCAGCGTGCTGCGCCATTTTGAAAGGCTATTATGATGTTTCACCCCATGTTCGCCTTCATCGACGCGCCGATCATCATCGGCATCCTGGTCATCGGCGCGCTACTCTTCGGCGCCGAGAAGCTCCCGAAGCTCGCGCGCAGCGCCGGGCAGGCCAAGAAAGAGTTCATGATGGGACAAGCCGAGGCCGACGATGCCGTGCGCGCCCGTGAGGAGGCGCGCCGGCGTGCCGAATCCGAGCATCGCGATATCATGGAAGGCGTGGAGGCCGGCTCGATGAGCGGCGAAGCGGTACCGCCGCCGACCGACAAAGGCACCCCCAGCGGCTAAGAAGACACTGATTTCGCCCATGCCTGCGTCGCCTCGGGGTTCATTTACCATAGTAAACGTCACCCACTCATCTCCTTGGCCTGAACGAAATCAGCGCCTTCTGGCCCTCCTTTGCCCGTCGTAGACGAACCCGCTGTGCAGACGCCGTGGGATCAGAAGGAGATGCCGTTCACTGAGCACCTCCGGGAGTTGCGCATGCGGCTCCTGGTGTCGATCGCGACGGTCGGCGGCATCGCCGTGCTGCTCTTCATCCCTTCGAAGAACGTCATCACCTGGATGACGCGAACGTATTTCGCGGGCATCCAACTCCACGCATTCGGACCGGCCGACGTGATCTTCACCGAGTTCAAGTTTTCCATCATCGGAGGCATCGTCATCGGGCTGCCGATGCTGCTTTACCAACTCTGGATGTTCGTCGTTCCGGCAATCAATCCACGGACGCGGCGCATGGTCTATGGGTACATCGCCCCGTCAATTCTGCTCGCTTTCGCGGGCCTCGCCTTCGCGCATTTTCTCGTGATCCCGCGCGTCGTCCACGCGCTGATGGCGATCACGAACGCGGTCGCGACGCCGACCTTCGGCATCGCCCCGACGTTGAACTTCGTCCTCATCCTACTCGGCGTCTTCGCAATCATCTTTCAAATGCCGATCGTGCTGATCGGGCTCGCGCGCCTCGGTATCGTAAGCTCGGGATCGCTGCGGCACTATCGCCGTCATGCATTCTTCGCGTTCTTCGTCGTCGGCGGCATCGCGGCGCCCGACGGAAACCCGATGACGATGGCGCTCATCGCGCTGCCGATGTACGCGCTCTATGAGATTTCCATCTGGCTGATCCTCCTGCTCGAGCGCTCGTGGCGCGCGCGCAGTCTCTCCGCGACGTGACCCTTCGACTAAACCAGGACTCACTCTGGCAGAGGTTCCTGCGAACCTTCGGCAACGTTCCTTTCGGCGTCTCGCTCCTGGCGCTCTGGGGCTTGCTCACGCTGATCGGTGTCGTCGTTGCGCAGGGCCAGGCGCCAGACGCCTACTTTGCCGGTTATCCGGCGCCGATCGCACGCGCGATCCTTCGGATGAACTTCGACGACATCTATCACAGCGTCTGGTATCTCG
This sequence comes from Candidatus Tyrphobacter sp., assembly GCA_036567865.1. Classification (GTDB taxonomy): domain Bacteria; phylum Vulcanimicrobiota; class Vulcanimicrobiia; order Vulcanimicrobiales; family Vulcanimicrobiaceae; genus Tyrphobacter. The sequence continues at coordinate 17,309 of DATCTQ010000097.1, forward strand.
CATCGATCGCACTCGTGCTCGTGTCGATGACGACGGCGACGTTCACGAAGGTGATCCCGCGGCGCCTTCCACCCTATCGCCCGGTGAAGGTCGACGCGATTCCGCTCCACGCGAACCTCACCGTCAAAGGCGATCCGGCGTCGGTGCGCGAGCGCGTCGAAGCATTTTTCGTCAAACGCGGCTTTACGGTACGGCGGCGCGACTTCGAGGGGTCGGAGTGGTCCTTTGCGGATCGATTCAACTGGGCTCGCATCGGCGTACTGGTCAATCATCTCGCGATCCTGATCATCGCGGCGGGCACGATCCTCTATTGGGCGCGCGGATTCTCCGGCCAAACGGCGATCCTCACCGGTGAAGCGGCGCAAATTCCCCAGACGCACGACATCATCCACCTCGACGCCTTCTCGTACGCAATCCAGCCGATCATCACCAAGAGCGGCATGGTGTACCAGCCGATCGACTACGTCTCGCGCGTGACGGTTACGAGGCGCGACGGCGTTCCGACGCCGATGGTCGTGCGCGTCAACCACCCGATCGATCTCGACGGCACGCTGCTGTACCAGGCGAGCTACGGTTTCGGCATGCGCTTTGCGCTCACGCACGACGGCAAATCCGTACCCGCGCTCACCGATCGCACGATGATGGAAGGCGAGGCTCTCCAGATTCCCGGAACTTCGCGCAGCGTCGTTTACGAGCGCTTCGTGCCGACCATCGACCGCCGGACGGGCATGCCCTCCGCCGATCCACGCATCACGGACCCGGCGGTCGTCCTCACCGTCGCCGATGCGGGGTCGGCCATCGGCAGCGTCCTCGTGCCGCTGCACGCCGGGATCGACCTCGGCAACGGTTGGCGCATCGTGCCTGTGCGCGACGTCGTTTACAGCGGCTTCCAGTATCGTTACGATCCGGGCGTGCCACTGGTCGCCGTCGGTGCGGGCCTCCTGCTCGTCGGTCTCGTGATTTCCTTCTATTTCCTGCCCGCTCGGCTGTTCGTTCGCGTCGATCCGGGTACCGGCGGCTTCTCGACGGTGGGGCTCGCCGCGACGACCGTGAAAGGCTACGACATCTTCGAGACGCAATTCCACGAACTCGTCTCCCACCTAGAATCCGAGGTTCCCTAATGCCGCATGCGATGCCGCTCGACGAAGTGCTGATGATTCTCGCGCTCAGCTCCTACGCGGTGGGCGCGCTCGTCCTGGTCGTCTACTTCTTCTCCCGCGAGGATTGGCTGCGCAACTTCGGAGCGACGCTCGCCGTCGCGGGTTGCGCGGCACAGTTCGCGCAACTCGCCGCGCGTTACGCGGAGACGCACGTTTGGCCGCTGCTGAACCTCTACGGCTCGCTCTCGCTCTTCGCGGCGATGTCGGTAGCGATCTTCATCGGCTTCGCCTTCCGCTACCGGCTCTGGTTCGCGGGCGGCTTCGTCCTGGCGATCGCCGCGATCTTCCTCGCCTACGGCGTGACGTGGAACGAGGGCGTGATGCCGGCGGTGCCGTCCCTTCAGTCGTACTGGGCGAAGATCCACGTGCCGCTGGTGGTCTCGGCTTACGCCGCCTTTCTCGTCTCGTTCGTCTTCTCGGTGCTCTACCTCGTGAAGTACTACGCTGAAAGGCGCTACGCGAGACGTGACGTGCCCTCGGTCGCTCCATCCGCGCCCGCGGCGCTGCGAGACGCGCCGGCACTCGCGGCGGCGGCGCAGAGCGGTGACGCCGTTGCAACCTGGTTCGCAACGCTGCCGTCGCTCGCACAACTCGACATCCTCGTCTACCGCGCGATTGCCGTCGGCCTCCCGCTCCTTACGCTCGGCGTCATCACCGGCGCCGCTTGGGCGCACGAAGCGTGGGGCGCGTATTGGCAATGGGACCCGAAGGAGACCGCCGCTCTGGCATCATGGATCCTGTATGCCGCCTACATGCACCTCCACACCCGCAATGCTTGGCGCGGCCTGCGCTCGAGTTGGTGGAGCGTGCTCGGTTTCGTCTCGATCATCTTCTGCTATCTCGGCGTGAACATCTGGATCAGCGGGCTTCACAGCTACAAGGTCTAGCGATAAAAGTCGGACCCTCGGCCGAGAGGGCGCCCGTACAATTAATCCAAGAGCAAGAGCATGGCACCTCATAGCGCGCACAGCGCCTACGACGAACCGGAGACCCCGGACGAAGTTTCGCGGCGGAGCTTCATGGTCAACGCCGTTATCACGATGAGCGGCCTCATCGGCCTGGGGCTTGCGATACCAATCGTCGGCGGACTCATCCCGAGCCAAGCATCCGGCGCCGGTACCTGGTCGCCGCTCACGAAAGCCGAGTTCACCGAGTTGGAGGCGGCGACGCAGAAGCCGGTCAAGCTCAGTTTTCAGATGGCAACGAAGGACGCATACCTGCCGGAGCAGAGCTTTGCGGATTACGTCTGGGGTATCAAGGTCGACCCCGCGCGCTTCCGTGCTGCACGCACGGACTTGTTCAACGCACCCGGGGGAAAGCCCGACATCCCCTACGACGTCGCGAATCTGAGCTTCGTCGTCTTCAGCCCCCTCTGCCCGCACCTCGGTTGCCGCTACAATTGGGATTCGAGTTCGGGCCGATTCCTGTGCCCATGTCATGGCTCGGTCTTCAATTTCGACGGCGCGCACCTCGCAGGCCCGGCACCACGCGGGCTCGATCCGCTTCCGCTGCGCGAACAAAGCGGCATCGCGCAGGTGATGTGGATCCGCTATCAGTCCACGACGCCCGACCGCATCGTCATCTCGTATCAATCGTAGGAGGCATACGTTGCTGAACTGGATCGAACAGCGCACCGGCTTCGTCTCGATGACGAAGAACTTCCTCACAGAGGACGTCCCCGGCGGTGCGAGTTATTGGTACGTCTTCGGCAGCGCGACGCTCTTCGCGATGATCTTGCAGATCACGACCGGCATCTTCCTCACGTTCTGGTACGCGCCGTCGGCCGCGACGGCGTGGGAATCGACGCGCGCGATCTATCTCAACCCCTTCGAGCATTCCGTGCTCGCGCTGCATTATTGGGGCTCGTCGGCGATGATCGCGCTGGTGTTCTTACATCTTCTGCAAGTGTCGATCTTCGGGGCATACAAATCGCCACGAGAGCTGCAATGGGTCGTCGGCGTCCTGCTGCTGCTCGTCACGCTCGTCCTCGGTCTCACGGGCTATCTGCTGCCATGGGACATGAACGCCTACTTCGCCTCGCAGGTCTCACTGAACATCACCGGGACCGCGCCGATCGCCGGCCCCTTCATCCAAAGCCTCGCGCAGGGCGGCGGCGTCATGGGCACGGAGACGATCAACCGCTTCTTCGGCTTACACGTCTGGCTGGTGCCCGCGCTGCTCATTCTGCTCGTCGGCGCACATCTTGCGATCTTCCGCCACAACGGACCGGCGGGCCCCGTCGCCGACGATCCGCGCAAACTGAAGAGTGGGCGCTTCTGGCCGGATCAGTTGTTCATGGACACGGTCGTTTCGTTTTTGGTCTTCCTTTTGATTGTCTTTCTCGCGACCGTCGTGCCGCCGTTCCTCGATCAAAAGGCCGACCCGACCGTACTGTTCCAGCCGTATCCCGCCTGGTATTTCCTGGCTCTCTTCGGAATGCTGAATCTTTTCCCGCCGCAACTCGACACCCTCGCGACCATCTACATCCCGACGCTCTTCCTGCTCGTCGTCCTGGCCGTCCCCTGGATCGATCGCCGCATGACGCGCTCGTTCGGGTCGCGCAAGGGAGTGCTCTGGAGCATCGCGATCGTCGTCCTCGTCATCGTCGGGCTCTCCGTGCAGAGCCAACTCCGAATCATGGCGCAACAAGCACAGAACCCTCCATCGCTCAGCGAAGCGCAGATTCTCGGAACGGCCCAAGCCGCACCGGCGCCGGCGGCCTCGCCCGCCGCCAGCACGGCAGCAGCGGCACCGTCAACGGCGTCTTCGTCATCGCACGGCGCGACGATCTTCGCGCAAAACTGCTCGAGTTGTCACGGGGCGCAAGGGCAGGGCATGCCCGGCACCTTCCCGCCGCTCGCGAACAACCCGATCGTCACGGGTGATCCCGCGAAGGTCATCGCGATCGTACAGAACGGCTTGCACGGTGCGATCCACGTGAGCGGCCAGACGTACAACGGGCAGATGCCCGCTTGGAAGAGCCAGCTTTCGGCTGCGGACATCGCCGACGTCGTCACCTACATCCGCACGTCGCTCGGCAACAACCGGGCTTCGCCGGTTACTGCGGCTCAGGTCGGCAAGTAGGGCCGCAGGGGGTCCCATGCGGCGAAGTCAGCATGGGGGCGCGCAGCGAAGTTGACGTCGCTCTAGCGACGGAAGCGAAGCGTAGCGCCAGGCGGCGCGCAACGTGCGCCGCCATAAAGGAACAGTGCGGCTTTCGCGGCCGTCGCGACGATGCGGCGGCTGCGTCCATAGGTGGGATCGAAAGAAGGCCTGATGCGCGGCGCGACCAGCCAGACACGCGGCGCGCTACAGATGACGTAGCGCGGATTGCTTGCGCCGTTTTGCGGAACGGCCCCCGGTGACGCGAGCACGACGACGCCGGGCTGCGTGTAGAAAACGAGCGCGTTGGAGCCCGAAACGTCTTGGATTGCGATGACGTCGTTCGGTGCGCGTTCGCGCTGAATTGTTTGTGCGAGCCGGGGTACCGGCTTGAACGCCTCCGCATGCGGGAGTACGGCGACGGCGAGCGTGTCGAAGGCGGCCAGCGTCGCGACGGCGAGCGCATACGGCGCCGCGGCAAGCGCGTAACGGCGGGCGAGGAGCACCGCGGTAATCAGCGAGCCGAGAAAGATCGCCACCCCTGCGCCGAGCAGCGCCGGCACCGCGTCGGCAACCGCCGCGGTCATCCGGTTCTCGAGCGAAAATATTCGAATGGCTACAGCGAGCATGCCGATCGTGATCGGCACGATTGCCGCCGCGATGACGGCGGAGCGGCTCGCACCCTTGCGTACGGCGGCATCGAAGTAGAGTGCGGTCACGAGCGCGAGACCGGGTAGTTCGAGGGCGATGTAATTCGGCAGCTTCGTCTGCGCGAAACTGAAGAAGAGCAGTGGCGCGACGATCCACACGAGCCCGAGGCGCAGCATTGCCGCCTGCTCGCCGTTCGTTCGAACGGCCTTGATTGCGTAGGCGATCGCGGGCGGTAGAAAGGCGACCCACGGGAAAAACCCCAGGACCAAAACCGGCAGATAATACCACACCGGGCCGGATTGGTTCTCGATGACGCCGGTGTAGCGGCCGAACGAGTAGTGCCCGATGAGTTCCAATACGCTGCCCGCCCCCCGTCGCGACGCGAGCGCTGCGAACCACGGGATCGCGATCGCGGCGAATGCGGCGATCCCGAGCGCCCACGCACGCACACTCGGGGTGCGGAGCGCATCGCGTTCGCGACTCCAATACGCGTACGGGAGGACGACGAGCAACGCGATCGCCGGCGCGACCGGCCCCTTCACAAGAAAGCCGATCGCCGTCGCGACCGCGCCGAGAACGTAGTGACGATCGCGCCCGGTCTGCAAGCCGCGAAACCACCACAGGATCGCGGCCGTCACGCAGAGATCGAGTAAGGCGTCCATGATCGCGAGGCGGCCGAGGATCGCCTGCATCAGCGCGCTCGAGAGGATGAGGCTCGCAAAGATACCGGCGCGCTCCCCCGCTTGGCGCGCGACCGCATAGCCGATCGCCGCTCCCATCGCGATCGTGGAAAGCGCCGACGGAAGTCGCAGGGCGAATGCGGTGACGCCGAGCAACCGCGCACAGATCGCCGCGATCCAGAAGTAGAGCGGCGGCTGGGTGAACCACGGCTGTCCGTTCAGATGCATGACGATCCAGTCGTGGGTGAGAAGAATTTCCCGGGCGACCTCGCCATAGGCCGTCTCGCTGTTATCCCAGAGCGTCCCCGCGCCCAGGCCCGGAAGCGTCGCGAGCGCGCCGACGACTGCACCGATAGACGCCGCGCGCACAGGCTCCCTCATGCGTAGGACGGTGTTTTGCGGGGGTGCGCGGAACTCTTCTTAAAGATCCATGTCTTCTCCCATGTTACCGGTGGCGTTTCACGCGAAGGGCCGTCACGTCGTCGTCGTCGGCGGCGGCGAGGCCGCGCTTCGCAAAGCTCGCAGCGTGCTTGCGGGCGGATTTCGTGTCGTCGTCATTGCGCCCGAGGTCTGCGACGAACTGCGCGCTCTGGCACGCGATTCCGAAATCGCGCTGCACGAACGCGCGTACGAATGTGACGACTTGAACGGCGCAGCGCTCGCGATCGCCGCCACCGGCGACAACGCCGTCGACGAGCGCGTCGTCGACGACGCGCGCGCGCTGCGGATTCCCGTCTGCGACGCGGGGGCTCCCGAGCGGGGCGATTTCACGATGCTCGCGACGTCGCGTCTCGGCGATCTCACGATCGCCGTCGAGTCGGGCGGCGCCTCACCCTCCTTCTCGCTGCGAATGCTGCGGGAGATCGAGACGCATTTCGGCCCATCCTACGTTGCCGCAGCGCGCACGCTCGCGCGGATGCGCACGTACGTGCGTGCGGTCGTTCCCGAGGAACATTTCCTGCGCCGGTCCGTTCTACGGTTTCTCGCGGAGATGCACGTCGCAGAACTGGCCGCGATGAACCCGTCGCAGGCCGAACACGTCGCCGAATCGGCAATCGAACGCGCGCGGGAGCGCCATGCGCCGCCTACGCGCCGCCTCGTCTGCGCTTCGCGAAGCAGCGCTCTTGCAACAGCGCAGGCACGAACGATCGCCGCAATGGTCGCCCAACGCGGCATCGCTACCGAGATCCTCGACGTCACGACCGCCGGCGATCGCGATCGCAAAACGCCGATTCAGGCGCTCGGCGAGGTCAATGTTTTCGTCAAGGAATTGGAAGTTGCGCTGCGCGAGCACCGCGCGGACTACGCCGTGCACTCCTGCAAGGACTTGCCGAGCGAGCTTGCGGCCGACATGCTCCTCGCAGCCGTCTCGGCGCGCGAGGACCCGCGCGACGCTTTCTGCAGCGAACGCTACGAACGCTTAGAGAGGCTGCCGGCCGGGGCGGTCGTGGGGACTTCGAGCCCGCGCCGGCGCCGCCAACTCGAGGCTCTGCGCCCCGACCTGCGTTATGAAGACTTGCGCGGCAACGTCGACACGCGTTTGCGCAAGCTGCGCGAGGGAAAGTACGACGCGATCGTGCTCGCGATGGCCGGTCTGAACCGTTTGCATGCGCGTGCAGCACACGTCGTGCCTTTCTCGGTGGAGGAGATCGTGCCGGCCGCGGCCCAAGGCGCGCTCGCCATCGAAACCCGGGCGCAGGACATTGCTATCGCTCGCGATCTACGCGCGGCGGTGAACGATCCCGAATCCGAGCGGTGCGTTCGCTGCGAGCGCGCGGCGTTGCGCGCGTTACGCGCCGGGTGCAGCGCGCCGGTCGGCGTCCATGCCCGCATCGACGGCAGCCGCATCGTCGTCCAGGTCGCGTATGCGGTACCGCGCGGGGTGCTGCGAGAGCGCATCGACGGCGACGCCGCAACGCCGGAGGAAGCGGAAGCACTCGGTGAAACACTCGCGCGGCGGCTCTTGCCGCGCATCGCCGAACCCGCGGAGTCCGCGCGATGACGACCGTTCGGTTGCGTCGCCTGCGCCGGACCACGGCAATACGCTCGCTCGTTCGCGAGCATCATCTGCGGGCGGAGCATCTCGTGCAGCCGCTCTTCGTCGTCGAGCGCGACGCGGATGCCGGAGCCATTGCTTCGATGCCCGGCATCTCGCGGTTCACCGTCGACGGCGCGGTCGCCGAAGCACGCGAGCTGGACGCGCTCGGCGTGCCGGCGGTCCTGCTCTTCGGCATTCCGGCAAGCAAGGATGCGGCCGGATCGAGCAACGCCGATCCGAACGGCGTCGTGCAACGAACGATCCGCGCGATCAAGGCCGCGCTTCCGGAGATGCTCGTCATCGCCGATCTCTGCAACTGCGAGTACGCGGACCACGGCCACTGCGGCGTGCTCGACGCCGGCGGCAACGTCGACAATGATGCGACGGTCGCGCTGCTCGCACGCGTCGCGATCACCTACGCCCAGAGCGGCGTCGACATCGTCGCGCCGTCGGATATGATGGATGGCCGCGTTGAAGCGATCCGCAGCGCGCTCGACGCCCACGGATTCGGCGACGTTGCGATCCTCGCGTACAGCGCGAAGTATGCCTCCGCATTCTACGGCCCGTTTCGCGAGGCTGCTTACTCGGCGCCGCAGTTCGGCGACCGGCGAAGTTATCAAATGGATCCGCCGAACGTGCGGGAAGCGCTGCGCGAAATCGCGCTCGACATTGAAGAAGGCGCCGACGCCGTCATGGTCAAGCCGGGACTCGCCTATCTCGACGTGGTGCGGGCAGCGCGCGATGCGTTCGATCTGCCGATCGCTGTCTACAGCGTCAGCGGAGAGTATGCGATGCTCAAGGCCGCGATCGCCAACGGGTGGCTCGAAGAGCGCGTCGTCGACGAAGTGCTGACCGCTTTCGTGCGCGCCGGCGCCGACATCGTCATCACCTACTTCGCAAAAGAATGGGCCGCGCGGGCCATGGGCGCTAGATGAGCATCGAGCGCTCGATCTCAGACTTCGCGCGCGCGAGGAATGTCATCGCGGGCGGCGTGAACTCATCGGTTCGCGCGTTCAAAGCGGTCGGTGGATCGCCGATCTTTATGAAGAGCGGCACGGGCGCGATCATTCGCGATGTCGATGGTCACGAGTACGTCGATTACGTGCTCTCGTGGGGACCGCTCTTACTCGGTCACGCGCATCCGGCCGTCGTCAAGGCCGTGGGCTCCGCCGCGACGCGCGGCTGCACGTTCGGCGCGCCGACGGAGGCCGAGACGGAGCTGGCGGAGTTGATTTGCGCGATGGTTCCGAGCATCGAACGCGTGCGTTTCACCTCGAGCGGAACCGAGGCGGCGCTGAGCGCGGCGAGGCTCGCGCGCGGTTATACGCGACGCGAGAAAATTGTGAAGTTCGCGGGATGCTATCACGGCGCCGCCGATGCGTTCCTGATCGCAGCCGGCTCGAGCGCGTTGACGCTCGGCGTGCCGAGTTCGCCCGGCGTACCGCGCGGTACCGCAGCCGACACCATCGTCGTTGCGTATAACGACGCCGACGCCGTCGACGCAGCCTTCGCGGCGAATCCCGAACAAATCGCCGCCGTCATCGTCGAGCCGTACGCGGGCAACATGGGGCTGGTGCTCCCGAACGTCGGCTTTCTGCAGCGCTTGCGCGATACGTGTACGCGCGAGCGGGCGGTGCTGATCTTCGACGAAGTGATGACCGGCTTTCGTGTGGCGCGCGGCGGCGCGCAGGAGCGCGAAGGCGTTCGCCCCGATCTCACGGTGCTCGGCAAGGTCATCGGCGGCGGCCTTCCCGTCGGCGCTTTCGGCGGGCGCGAAGAGATCATGACCTACTTGAGTCCCGACGGCCCCGTCTTCCACGCCGGGACGCTTTCGGGGAATCCGCTTGCGATGGCCGCCGGCATCGCGACGCTCAAGATCGTGCGCGACGACCCGACGCTCTTCGAGAAACTCGAGGTCCTGACCGCGCTTCTCACGAGCGGCCTCGGCGAACTCCTCACCAAGCACGGGATTCCCCACCGTACCTCGCATGCGGGCTCGATGTTCGGGCTCTTCTTCGCTGCGGAGCCGGTGGTCGATCTCGCCTCCGCAATGAAGTCCGATACGGCCTTGTACGCGAAGTACTTTCACGCCATGCTCGATCGAGGAGTTTCCCTCGCGCCCTCGCAGTTCGAGGCCCTATTCGTCTCGACCGCACACGGTACGCGAGAGATCGAACGGACCCTTGCTGCGGCCGATGCCGCGCTGGGCGAGATCGTGGCGGTCGCCCGATGATCGCACCCCTCTCCCAAACGCTCGTCGGCGTCTCGATTCCACGCCTCTACGCCTATCACCGTGCCCTACGACAAGCACAAGCCGCCGGCGAAGCGACGATCACCTCCCACGGGCTCGCCGCATTGCTCGGGCACACCATCGCCTCGACCCAGATTCGCAAGGACTTGAGCGCCCTCGGGCCGTTCGGCCGGCGCGGGCACGGCTATGCGATCGATCCGCTGATCGCTCAGCTCGCCTGGGTCTTGGGATTGGAGCACGACTGGAGGATCGCGATCGTCGGCTTCGGTTATCTCGGTCATGCGTTTGCCACCTTCATCACCGCCCGCGAGGCCCGCTTTCGCGTTGCCGCCATCTTCGATGCCTCGCCGAGCGTGATCGGCCAAGTCTGGCAAGGCATTCGCGTCGACGACATCGCGGATGCGGCACGCGTCCTTCCCGCGGCCGGCTGCAACATCGGCGTCATCGCGGTGCCGGCGGAGGCGGCGCAGGAGAGCGCCGATCGCCTCGCCGTACTCGGCATTCGCGCGATCTTGAACTTCGCGCCCGCAATGCTTCAACTGCAAGTCCGCAACGACGCGCCGCCGATCATCGTACGGAACATCGATCTCGCGGGCGAGATGTCGATCCTCACGCACCGCCTCACGGTCGGAGCCTTCGGGGAGGAAGAGTAATGCCGATCGCGTGCCTGGGCCTCTCCCACCGCACCGCTCCTGTGGAAGTGCGCGAGCGCCACGCCTTCCCGGCCTCTCGTATGGCCGAAGCGCTCGCGGCGCTTCGCGATTACGAATACGTGCGTGAAGCGGTCATGCTCCAGACGTGCGGCCGCCTCGAATTCTACGTGGAGTTAGACGACTACGAGGCCGGCGTCGCGCAACTCAAATCGTTTCTCTTGAACTTCCGCCACGGAGCGCTCGAATACGACCTCGAATCCTATCTCTATACGCATCTCGGCAGCGCCGCCGTCGAGCATCTCCTCCGTGTGTCGACGGGGCTCGACTCGATGTTGATCGGCGAAGCGGAGATCCTGGGTCAGGTCAAGGATGCGTATGTCCAGGCGCAGCGCGCGAAGACGATCGGCACGACGCTGCACCGGCTCTTTCGGGATGCCTTGCGGGCGGGAAAGACGGCGCGCTCGACGACGCGCATCGGCGGAGAGTCGCTCTCGCTCGCAACCGCCGCGATCGAGGCGGCAAAAGTGCAGCGCGGCACCTTGGCCGGCGCCTGCGTCGTCATCGCCGGCGCGGGGAAGATGGGGCGCACCGCGCTGCGGCGGCTGCGCGACGAAGGTGCGCGCCGCGTGGTGGTTGCGAACCGCACGCTGCATAATGCGCGCGAGTTGGTCGAGACGCTCGGGTTCGGCGAAGCCGTCGAAATGCCCGCGCTGCCCGACGTGCTGCGCGACGCCGACGTATTGCTTGCGTCGACCGGCGCCACGGAGTTCATTCTGTCGCGAGACGATGTTGCCGACGTGATGGCGTGCCGGCCGTCGCAACCGCTCCTCGTCGTCGACTTGGCCGTGCCGCGCGACGTCGATCCGGAGGTGGGAACGCTGCCGAACGTCGCGTTGCTCGACGTCGACGGCTTACGCCCCGTGATCGACGAGCGCCTCGACGTGCGGCGCGAAGCGATTCCTGAGGTCGAGCGGATCATCACGAGCTACGCCGAGCGCTTCCTGCGCTGGTACCGTTCGCAGCTTGCCGTACCGGCGATCGCGCTCCTCACGCAAAAGGCCGAAGCAATCCGCATCGCCGAATTGGAGCGTCTCTTCGCGCGCTGTCCCGAGCTGACGGAGCGAGAGCGAATGCTCGTAACGGGCATGTCGATGACGATCGTTTCGAAGCTGCTGCACTCGGCGATTGCAAACATTCGCGAGAAGGCGACGGCGCAGGAGGCAGAGGTACTATCGCACGTGCGCGTCCTCGACGAACTCTTCGAGTTGAACCTCGCCGAGCGCATCGCCGAACTGCAGTCGTGACCGGAAGCGTCGCGCTCGTCGGAGCGGGCCCCGGCGACCCGACGCTGCTGACGCTGCGGGGTGCGCAGGCATTGCGCGAAGCGGAGGTGCTGCTCTACGATGCGCTCGCAAGCGACGCCGTCGTAGCGTTCGCGCCGCGCTCGTGCGAGCGTATCTACGTCGGCAAGCGCGGCGCCGAACACGCGATGGATCAGCGCCGGATCGAATCCCTGATGATCGGCAAAGCACGCGAAGGCCGGCGCGTCGTGCGCCTGAAGGGCGGCGATCCCTTCGTTTTCGGGCGCGGAGCGGAGGAGGCGGAGGCTTTGCGCGCGGCTGGGGTTCCGTTCGAGGTCGTTCCCGGCATCACGTCCGCGATCGCCGCACCGGCGTATGCCGGCATTCCGCTCACCCATCGCGAGCATGCATCCTCGTTCACCGTCGCAACGGGACACGAGGATCCGGAGAAGCCGGAATCGGCGATCGATTGGGCGCGCCTCGCCGATCCGAAGTCGACGCTCGTCTTCCTGATGGGCGTCGAGCGATTGGAGTCGATCGCACGGTCGTTGATCGAATACGGTCTCGCGCCGCGGACGCCGGTCGCGCTGGTCCAAGACGGGACCCGTCCCTCCCAGCGCTGCATCACCGCGACGCTCGCGACGATCGCGCTCGAAGCCGAACGCGCCGGCATCCGTGCGCCTGCCGTGGCGATCGTCGGTGAGGTCGTCGGCCTGCGAGAGGATCTCCGCTGGTTCGACCGCGGCGCACTCTTCGGCAAGCGCGTGCTGATCACGCGCACCGCACCGGAGGCCGAACGATTCGCGAACGCGTTGCTCGCACGCGGTATCGAGCCGATCCTCGCGCCGACGATCGAGATTCACCCCCCGGAGGATCCCGCGCCGGCGCGACGCGCGATCGAAGAACTCGAGCGCTATGCGTGGATCGTCTTCACGTCGCGCAACGGCGTCGAGGCATTCTTCGATAACCTGCATGCGATGGATGCCGACGCACGCTTCATCGGGCACACGCGGGTTGCGGCGATCGGCCCGAAGACCGCGCGGTGCCTCGAGGCGTTCGGCGTGCGCGCGGATCTCGTCTGCGGCCGTTTCACGAGCGAAGACGTCGCACGTGAATTGCTGGAGCGAACGTGCGAGGGCGAGCGCGTGCTGATCTATGCCGCCCAAGAAGGGCGCGACGTTCTGCGATCGGTACTCGAGCAGGCGGGGCGCGTTCCGGCGCCAGTTGCCGCCTACGCGACGCGCATAGCCGTCGATCCGGAGTTCGCGCAAAAGGTCGCGCGCGCCGACGTCTTAACGTTCACGAGCGGAAGCACCGTTCGCGGCTTCGCGGCACTGCTCGGCGGCAACGCGGCCGCGATCGAGGCCGCGAATGGAAAGCTCGTCGCCTGCATCGGTCCGATCACCGCCGGCGAAGCTCGCGATGCCGGTCTGCAAGTCGACGTCGTCGCGAAGGAGTTCACGGCGGAGGGATTGCTGAGCGCACTCGAAGCTCGCATTGCGGCCCACGCATGATTCAGATCGAGATCGGAGCCATCGCCTCGTTCGCGATCGTCTCGCTCGCCTACGTGCTGCGCGCGCTGACGCCGAGCGGAGCCTTTGCCGCATTTGCGATCGGCACCGTCGTCTTCGCCATCGGCGGCTGGCCCGCGGCCGCGGTGCTGCTCGCGTTCTTCGTCACGGCATCGCTGCTCTCACGCGTCGGCGCACGGCGCAAGCGGCACCTCGCCGATTTTGGGAAGCAGGGGCCGCGCGATGCCTGGCAAGTCTTCGCCAACGGCGGCATCGCCGCGGCGTGCATCGCCGTCAGCCGAACCACGGATGCGCCATTGACGCTCGCCTTCGCGGGAGCGCTCGCGGCCGCCACCGCCGACACATGGTCGACCGAGATCGGCACGCTCGCGCGGCGCGGCGTTCGCTCGATTCTCACGTTTCGCCCGGTGCAAAGCGGACTCTCCGGCGGCGTATCGCTGCCCGGCACGATCGCGCAGTTCGCCGGCGCCGCCTTCATCGCACTCGTCGCCTACGACGTGCATCTCGCGCCGTTCTGGCCGGTCGCAATCGGCGGCGCGGTCGGCGGGCTCTTCGATTCGATCCTCGGTGCGAGCGCGCAGGCGCTGCGTTGGTGTCCAATGTGCGCGCGGCCATGCGAAGCCAACCCGCACTCCTGCGGGACGCCCACGACGATGTTCCGCGGTCTTGCCTGGATCGATAACGACGTCGTAAACCTGCTCGCGACGCTCTGCGGCGCGGGCGTCGCCGTGCTCGTCGCCTCGCACTGGCCGCGCCTATGGTGAAACGCGCTCCGTCGCCAAAGAACGTCGTGCACCTTCGGCGCCTCGCGAAGCGATCGATTGCCAAGCCGCACGTCCACCTGCCGCCGCTTCCGAGCAAGACCTACGACATCGCGTATGTCGATCCACCCTGGTATTATTACGGCAGCCCGATCAAGGACGCCGCCGCAGCCAAGCACTATCCCTTGATGGACCTCGACGAGCTTGCGGCAATCGATATTCGAAGGCTCCTGAACAAGAGCGCTGCAGTATTTCTTTGGGCTACCTGCCCTCGGCTCAACTTTGCGATCGAGCTGATTTCCCGGTGGGGCCTATACTACCGCGGGGTCGCCTACGTTTGGGTCAAGACGAACCAACGCGGTGCTATTATCAGCGGCCAAGGCGTTCCGCCGACGTTCACAAAGCCGACAAGCGAGCTGCTTCTCGTCGCGACCACGAAGCCCACCGGCCGCCCGTTCCCGATTCTCGATCTTGCACAATCCCAAGTGATCTTGCATCCGCGCGCAGGCCATAGTGAAAAACCGCGCGTTTTCAGAAGGCGCATCGAAGAACTTTGTGGTGACCGATCGCGCATCGAACTGTTTGCGCGCTCTCAGGCGCCTGGTTGGGACTCCTGGGGCGCCGAGGTTGGCAAGCTCGAGGCTATGCCCGCGCTGTTTGAAACCTAAGCCTTCATCCTGCGATAGTGACGATCTCCGGAACCGCGTTGGCTTCGGGGACGGTTTCTCCGCGCTCGCGCAGTACACCGATGTGCGATTCGATTGCATCGCGGATGTTGCGGATCACGGCCTCCCGGGTTTCGCCCCAACTCGTGCACCCAGGAAGGTCTAGAACGTAAGCACTCCAGCCATCCGCGTTGTGTTCGAGAATCGCTACGTAGTTCATCGTAATCCCGCCTGTTTGAGGATGGCATTTACTGTGCCCTTTTGGCCTCCCAAACATTCCGGTGAAACTTTAGCGGACGAACGGGATCGCGAGCGGGTAACGGAAGCTCCGGCCGTTCGATGCCGCAACGGCCCCGAGCACGCAGCTGACGACGTTACCGGTGACGGCGAGCAGCAGCACGGCGACGAGGAGGCAGGCGACCGCGATCAGCACGACGGGCGGCCACACCGCATGATCTCCCGCTGTGGCGAGCGCTACCAAGAAACCGGCGCCGACCGCGGCGAAGCCCACCATGAACGCCACGATGACGAACAGCGAGAAGGTGATCTGGAAGTTCAGCGACGCCCGCGCATGCTCGATCGTAAATGGCTTGCCCTCGTTGCGAGCCATGATGTAGAAGACGAGCGGCGCGATGACGTTCGCGAACGTCAGGTGCGCGAGAACGAACAACCCGGCGAGATGCGCGAACATCGCGAAGTTCCGATCGGAGGCGGGGATCGCCTGGCTCGCCGGGTCGGCGCCGGAGGAGGTCAATCTAGCTAGTACGTCAGCGCCCAGATCGTCTGCTTTCCGCCAATCCAGAGACGGCCATCCGGTCCGGCGGTAATTGCCTGGTTGCCATGCGGTGCGAGACCGGGCGAAGTCTCGGAGACGTGCCCGGTCGCGATCGTGACCTTGCCGAGCTTTGCAGTACTGTACTCCGTAAAGTATGCGTTGCCGTCTTTCCCGATCGTGATGACGTTGAGATAGGAGTTCGGAGAGAGCGTGCCGATCTCGGTGATCGTGCCGCCGGTAGTGATGCGGCCGATCTTGTCGTGAATCGAGCTACTAAAGGCGTCCTCGGTAAAGTAGAGGTTGCCGTCCGGCGCCGCGGCGATGTAGTTCGGCTGCTCGCCCGACGAGATTCCGGTACTGTACTGGTTGAGAACGACCCCGGCCGGTGAGACCTTGATGATCGAATGGGTTGTGTCGTCGGTCACCCAGAGATTGCCATCGGAGCCGAGCGCGATGTCATCAGGCTGCGAGCCGGCGGGCATCGCGTACTCGGTGACGACGCCGCTGGTCGTGATCGTGCCGACTTTGTTGTTGCCGTAGTCCGCGAACCAGAGCAGTCCGCCCGGACCGGAAATGATGCCGCAGACGTGCGCGCCGGCGACGGCGTACGTCGTCACGACCCCGGCGGTCGTGACCTTCTCGATGCTCGCGCCGTAGCCGCCGGTCCAGAGGTTATTGTCGGGGCCGACTGTAATGGCGCAAGGCTGCGTGGACGCGCCGGTCGGATACTCCGTCACGGTGCCGCTCGTCGTGACCGCAGCCAAGTTATCGCCGCTAAACTCCGCAAACCAAACTCGACCGTCGGGGCCGGTCACGGCGCCGTAGAGGCCGGCATTCGCCGTGATGCCGCTCGTGATCGTCGAGGAGATGTGCGGGCCGCTAGGCGGCGGATTGAACGCGCCGCCGCTGCTGCTGCACGCGGCAAGCAAGCCTCCGAGTATCGCCCAAGCAAGAACGGGTGCGAAGCGCCGGATCATCATCGTCGTAGCCTCCTCGAGCATGGGCCCATAAAGGGGTAGGGCAAGCCCCACTGCTCTCTTCCGCAACAATCTCCCTGCCCAAATGCAGGCACAGCCCCTCCGCTCCCAAGTCCAGCTTCAAGCCTGCCGGATCCTCCCGCTCATCCGCCGTATCGCTCTTGCACGTGCTTGATGATCGCGTCGTCGTCGTCGGCAATCTTCACGTCGCCGTCGATCATCGAAGGAATACCGGCGACGCCGAAAATCTCGCGCAGAGCCGTGCGCTCGGAATGGGCACGCGGCACGTTCACGGCCTTGTAGTCGAGGAGCAAGTCCGTCAGCACAGCGCGCACGCGCGCGCAATGCGGACACCACTCCGCTTGATAGAGCGTGATGTTCGTCTCTTTCACAGAATAGATTTCCCCAGGCCGGAGCAGATGAGACCGACCGCCAGCGATGCGGTTTGATTGGAACGGTCGAGGATCGGATTGATTTCGACCATTTCAATCGACCCCAAACACCCCGACTCGGCAAGCATCTCCATCGCGAGATGCGCCTCGCGATAACTCAGTCCCCCTTTGACGGGCGTTCCCGTTCCCGGCGCCTCGCTCGGGTCGATGCCGTCCAGATCGAACGAGATATGCATCGGGCGCCCATCCGCGCCCGCGATGCGCAGTGCCTCTTCGACGACGCGCGCCATGCCGAGCTTGTCGACGTCCGTCATCGAAAATGCGCGCACGCCGCGCTCGCGGAGAATCCGCTTCTCCGCGGTATCGACGTCTCGCAGCCCGATCTGCACGCTATGTTCGGCGACTGCATCGCCGCGCTCGAGCGCGAACCAGAGCGGCATGCCATGCACGTTCCCGGTGCGCGAACTGTCCGGACTGTTGATGTCCGCATGCGCGTCGATCCAGAGCAAGCCGGGCGCTCGCCCATACGCACGCCGCAATCCCGCGAGGGTACCCATGGCAATCGAATGGTCGCCGCCGAGGACGATCGGCATCCCGCCCTCGCGCACGACGCGCTCGACGACGCCGGCTAGGCGCCCGCAAACTTCCTCGATGACGTCGTAATACCGCGCTTGCTGATCGTCGCTCTCGGCGGCCTCACGAATCGGCACGTAGAGATTGCCGTGGTCCACGACCTCTTGGATGCCCAGCGCCTGAAGCCGATCGTGCAGCCGCGCGTACCGCACCGCGGATGGCCCCATATCGACCCCGCGCCGGCTTGCGCCGAGATCCATCGGCACGCCGATGACGTCGACGCGCGTCACGCTTCGTTCCCTTCTTCGACGCGCAGTCCGTCGAGGGCCCGCGACGGCCAAATGCGCTTGACCGCGCGCGTCAGGAGCCTCGACCCCAAGCGTACCGGCGCGCCCGCCAGCCGCCACGGGCCCGGGAGATATCCGTCGTCGAGATCGATCACAAAGAGAAAGAGCCCGTGCCGGCGCGGCAAGGTTTCACTCCACGCTCGCGCGGCCCGGATGCCTTCGGGCGTCCGCGCGGCAAGCGCGGCAAGGACGTCGGCGTCGTCCGGCGCATCGCGGACGATGCGCGCGAACTCGCGATGCGCGATACCTAGCGCGCGCAACAACCCGCGATCCATCGGGCTCTGGCCGAAGAGGTAATCGCCGAGTTGCCCGGCGAGCGCCGCGCGGGTCTTGTCGATCAGCCTCGGCAGCCAGCGAATCTGCCCGAGCGAGTCGTTCCAGCGGCGCGGAGGACCCTCTCGCAGGTCGCGTACCATGCGCCGCGCTTACCCGCCCCTCCAGGATTCCCCTACGAAAGGCATCGGGAGGGCTGCGGACGTACTTCGCGCAGATGGCGTGGCGGGCGGCCGTTGTGGTGCTCGCGGGGATGCTCGTCCTCGCCGGCTGCACGATGCATCATCGGGGTCCGCATCCGGGGCAGTTGACGCTCGGGATGGTCACCGACGTAGGCGGCTTGGGCGATCGTTCCTTCAACGACTCCGCCTATCGCGGGCTGCTCCAGTCGCAGGCGCAGCTCGGCGCCTACATCCAAGTGCTCCAATCGCGCTCCGCCGCGGACTACCAACCGAACCTCAGCGCGCTCTCGAACTTGCACTTCGACATGATCTACGCGATCGGGTTCCTGATGAGCGGGGATCTCGATCAGGTTGCGCAAGCGAACCCGACGCAGCATTATGCGATCATCGATGCGGTCGTTCCCGAGCCCAACGTCGTGTCGGTAACGTTCAAGGAAGAGGACGGCTCGTTTCTCGCGGGAGCGCTCGCGGCGATGATGAGCCGGACGCACCACATCGCCTTTCTCGGCGGTCAGGACATTCCGCTGCTGGAAAAGTTCGAGGCCGGGTTCGTCGCGGGCGCGCGCGAGATCGACCCGCGCACGCGCGTCGACGTGAAATACGTCGGCAGTTTTGACGACGTCGCCGCTGGTAAAGAGCTCACGAACCTGCTCTTCGACGACGGCGCCGACATCGTCTACGCCGCCGCAGGAAAGGCGACGCTCGGCGCCATCGATGCGGTGAAGACGCACGCGAACGATTACGTCATCGGCGTCGATTCCGATCAAGACGGGTTGCTGCCCGGCAAGATCCTGACCTCAATGGTCAAGAAGGTCAACATCGCCGTCTTCGACGTCGCAAAGGCGATTCAATCGGGGCACCCGATGAGCGGCCATCTCGTGCTCGGACTCAAACAGCATGCAATCGGTTTGACGGATTTCCGCTACACGCGCAATCAGATCGGCCCTGCGCGATTGGCGCGTCTGGCAATGATCGAGCGCGCGATCGAAGACGGCCGGATCGTTCCTCCGTCGACGCGCCCAGCCGAGGCGGCTTTCAAGCCGGTGCCGCTGCCGTGACGCCCGCACTGCAACTACGGGGGATTCGTAAGCGATTTCCGGGGATCGTCGCCGTCGACGACGTCGATCTCGAACTCTATGCCGGCGAGATTCACGCACTGGTCGGCGAGAACGGCGCCGGAAAATCGACGCTCGCGGCGATCGCTTTCGGCGAACTGCGCCCCGATGCCGGAAGCGTCAGCGCAACCGGCAGCGTCGGATTGGTTCACCAGCATTTCGAACTGGTCGGACGACTGCGCGTCTGGCAGAATGTCCTGCTCGGACGCGAGCCGCGCGACGGCTGGCGCATCGACGTCGGCGCCGCGCGCAAGCGCGTTGCGTCGCTCGCCGCGGCGAACAACCTTGCGATCGAACCCGATGCCTTCGTCGACGAGTTGCCCATCGGCATTCAGCAACGCGTCGAGTTGCTGCGCGAGCTGGAGCGCGAGCCGGCAGTGCTGCTGCTCGACGAGCCGACCTCAGCGCTTGCGCCCGCCGAAATCGACGCATTCTTCGCCACCGTGGTCGCGCTCGCGCAGCGCGGAACCGCGGTCCTCATCGTCACGCACAAACTGCAAGAGGTGATCTCCTATAGCGCGCGCGTCAGCGTCATGCGGCACGGCAAGATCGTTGCCGCCATGCCGACCAAAGAGACGAGCGTCGACGAGATCGCCCGCGCGATGGTCGGCGGAGCGCTACCGCAGATTGCCGCTCGCGAGCAGACCACGCAACAGCCCTGTCTTGCAGTCCACGATCTGCGGGCCGGCGCCGCGGAGGGCGGTGTGAGCGGCATCGACCTCGAGACACGCAGTGGGGAGATCGTCGGCATTGCCGGCGTCGAAGGCAACGGCCAGACCGCACTCGCCGATGCGATCGCAGGAATGATTCCGTATCGTGGTTCCGTTGCGTTCGCGGGTCAGCGCAACCTCGCGGTCATTCCTCAAGACCGGCATTTGGAAGGTTTGGTCCTCAATTTTTCCGTCGTCGAGAACGCGGTGCTCGGGCGGCAGCATCGGCCCGGCATCCAGCGCGGCGCCCTTCTCGACTATGCCAGAGCGCGCAGCGATGCGCGCACGATCGTCGAGCGCTTCGACGTGCGTGCGCCTTCGGTCGACGTCAAGGTGCGCACGCTCTCCGGCGGCAACCAGCAAAAGCTCGTCGTCGGACGCGCATTGATCGATCGGCCGCGGTTCGTCCTCGCCTACAACCCAACGCGCGGCGTCGACGTCGGCGCTACCGCGCTCGTGCAATCGCGGTTGGTCGAGGCGCGCAACGGCGGCGCGGCTATTCTGCTGATCTCGTTCGATCTGGACGAGATACTCTCGCTCGCCGATCGCATCCTCGTGATGTACCGCGGAAAGATCGCCGGCTCGTTCGATCGCGCCAACGTCGATCGCGCCGCTATCGGACGCTTGATGGCAGGCTCGCAGTAACGTGAAGCGCCTCGCTGCCTTCATCTCCGGCCCTCTCGGCGCGATCGTGCTGATCGTCGTGTTGATGTCGCTCGCAATGCTCGTTGCCGGAACCAATCCGGTCGACGGCTTCTCCGCGCTGATCCTCGGCTCGCTCGGCGGACGCAACCAAATCGGCGAGACGCTCGTCGCAACGACGGCGCTGCTCTTCCCTGCGCTCGGCATCTGTCTTGCGTTTCGCGCGGGCCTCTTCAACATCGGAGCCGAAGGGCAGTTGCTCGTCGGCGGCATGTTCGCGGGCGCGGTCGGTGCCGCCATCACGATGCCGCCGTTTCCCGCAATCGTCCTCATGCTGGTGCTCGGCGCGGTCGGCGGCGGACTCTGGGGCGCGATCGCCGGATGGATGAAAGCAAAACTGCGCGCGAACGAGATCATCTCGACCTTGATGCTCAACTTCGTCGCGCAGTACATCACGCTCTATCTCGTTGACGGACCGCTCAAGAACCCGGCGGCGACGGGCGCCGAGACGGCTTGGCTTGTGCCGAGCTACTGGCTGCCGACGCTGATCCCGCACACGCGGCTTTCGATCGGATTGCTGATCGCCGTTGCGCTTGCGGTCCTCCTGCAGTTCGTATTTACCCGCACGGTCTTCGGTTACGAGCTTCGCGCCGCGGGCGAGGCGCCCGAGGCCGCGCGCCGCAGCGGCATCAACCTGGGGCGCTTGACATGGCTTACGCTCGCTATCTCCGGGGCGTTTGCGGGTCTGGGCGGCGCCACGATCGTCACCGGCGAACTGCACCGCTTCAACACGCAGCTTTCACCGGGTTACGGTTTCATCGCGATCGCGGTCGCACTAGTGGGCGATCTCGATCCGCTGAAGGTCTGCATCGCATCGTTCGCTTTCGGCATCCTCGAGGCGGGCGGCCTCGCCATGCAGGCGAGCGCCCAGGTTCCCAAAGACGCGATCCACGTGATCGAAGGCCTCATCATCCTGGTGCTCGCCGCGCGGCGTTACGTCGCACAGCGTAGCGAGCGTATCGAGGGAGCGCCGGTCGCATGACGGGATTAGTTTTGACGCTGCTTTGGCTGACGCTCGTAAAATCGACGCCGATCATCTATGCGGCCTTGGGCGGCGTGATTTCGGAGCGCTCCGGCGTCATCAACATTGGGCTCGAGGGCATGATGGCGGCCGGCGCCTTCGGAGCGGTCGTAGCATCGTATTACATCGCCCACGGAATCGTGGGCGCCCTCACCGGTTTAATCGTCGGCATCGCGTCGGGTGCCGTCGTCGGGTATGTGCTCGCGCTGGCCGCAACCAAGTTCAAGGTCGACCAAATTGTCGCGGGCGTGGGCATTAACCTCATCTGCTCCGGCGGCGCGGCGTACGGACTCGTGCTGATCTTCAATCAGCCCGGCGCGAGCCGGCAAGTCAACGGCCTGGGAAACAACGGCGAGTCGGCGCTCGTCGCGCTCGCGTTCCTTGTCGCGTTCGCGTTGTACTGGTTGCTCTATCGCACGCCTTGGGGGCTGCGCGTGCGCGCAACCGGGGAGAACCCGCTCGCCGTGAAGTCGGCCGGGCTCGACCCGCTACGCTTTCGCATGATCGCGGTGACCTTGAGCGGCGCGCTGGCGGGACTCGGCGGCGCCTTCCTTTCCATCGGCGAACTGAATCTTTACTCGGACGGCATGACCGCCGGACGCGGCTTCATCGCGCTCGCCGCCGTCATCTTCGGGCGCTGGACACCGCTGGGGGCGACGGGCGCCGCAATCGTCTTCGGCCTCTTCGAAGCGCTGCAGTACGCGCTCGAGGGGCGGTTCGCATGGCTGCCCGCCGACGCGCTCTCCGCGCTGCCGTATGTCGCCGCGCTCGTGGTGCTTGCGGGAATCACGGGCAGAGTCCGCGCGCCCGCCGCCGACGGCGTGCCCTACTAGGCTCACGTGACCCTGGCGCCGCGAAAGACTGCGTGCTACAATCGTCGGAACGTGGCGGCCCACCGGCATAGACGACGCGCTTGTGCATTTGCCGTCGCGGTGATCGCGATGATCGCCGCGCTGCCGTGTGCCGCGAGCGCCGCACCCAAGCCCCTCCAGCAGTTACGCCGCGAGGTCCGCAGAATCGCCGCGCACTTCCCGGCGCAGAGCGCCTTCGAGGTGCTCGACCTCTCGAGCGGCCTCGCCGCCGGATACAACGCCGACGCATCGATGCCCGCAGCTTCCACGATCAAGATCGCAATCATGGTTGAAGTGTTCAAGCGCCTAGAACGCGGCGACTTCGCGCTCGACTTTCGCGTCGGGCTACACGAGAGCGACAAAGACGACGGGTCGGGTGACCTCTGCGATGCACCGATCGGCTCGATGTACTCCGTCTCCGATCTGCTCGCGCGGATGATCGACGTCAGCGACAACACGGCCGCAAACATGTTGATTCGACTGGTCGGACGGCAAAACATCAACCGTGACATGTACCGCCTCGGCTTGCACCACACGCATCTCACGAATTACATCCGCACGAACGGCTGGGCGGTCCGCACGCAGTTGCGCAGCTCTCCGGCCGATATGGTGCGGCTGCTGCAACTGATGGCGCAAAGGCGCCTCATCGACGAGTGGTCGTCGAACGAGATGATCGATATTCTCGAGAGCGATCAGTTCAACACGCTGCTGCCGCAGCCGCTCCCCGACGACGTGGCGATCGCGCACAAGACCGGCAGCCTCTTCGATACGCTCAACGACGTCGGCATCGTCTACGCCGACGGCGCGCCCTACGTCATCGCGGTGATGACGACCGCGCTTCCCTCCCGAGGCGCGGGACGCGCGTTCATCCACGACCTCTCGCGTATCGTTTATCGCGGGGAACTCCGCCTCGCCGCCTGGCGCATCGCCCGCGGCCTCACGAGCTTCGACATCGGGACCGCGCACATTCCGAACGCTCCGGACGTGCGCTATTGGGACAACGCGGCTACGGAGGGAACCGGCGGCCTCTAGGCCGCTACGGAACCTCGCTTTCCATCTCGGGCGGCTCTTCCGAGGGTTTGAAGAGCGCCTGCGCGACGAGCGTCGGAACGACTGCCGTGAGAATCACCACCGTGACGAGCGCCGTGTACTGCGCGCGGTCGATATAGTGGTGCGTGAGGCCATAGAGGCTCGAGATCGTGCCGAACGTGAGCCCCGTTGCCATCATGAGGGTGAGGTAGTTCGCGTCGCGCCGTGGATATCCGAACCATCTCGCGACCGGTAGGACACCGACGACTTTTGCGACGACCTTGACCGCAAAGAACGCGCCGATCAAGCCGATCCCGCTCCAGGCGTCGTGTAGTGAGACGTACGTTCCGGCCTTGATAAAATAGAACGGCGTCAGCAGCGTCATCGCCATCGTTTGGAGGCGACGCTTCACGTCTGCATGCGTGACCATCATTCCAGCGCACGCGAGCCCGAGGAAATATGCCGGGAGCACGCCTTCACTCTTTGCGTACGTCGCCAACGCCGCAAGTGCGAAGATGACGGTGAAGAGGATGCGTAGCCCGGGCTCGGTGACGTACTTACGCGCGCGCTCAAATATCGAGGGGACGAGGCGAGGAATGGCGATCATCGAGACGGCAATCGAAACGACGAGCGCGCCGAGCCAAAGATTGAAGTTCGCGAAGAGCAAGCCGAGCGCGACGACCGTTCCCAGGTCTGTGAAGAAGCACGCCGCGAGGATGAGTTGCCCAAACGACCTCGAGGCCAGTCCTGATTCGATCATGACGGCGTAGACGACGGCGACCGACGTCGTCGACATCGCGATACCCGCGATCTTTGCCGCGTCGAGCGTCAAATGCGCGCCGTAGAACGCGAAGAGGCCGGCCGCTGCGAACGGCGCCCCGAACGAAATCGCTCCGAGAACCGTCGCGGGAAGGAGTTGAGAACGCAACACGGCCGGATCGATCTCGGCACCCGCGAGAAAGGTGAGCAAGATGCTGCCGAATCCGGCGACGAAATCGATCCAGGCGTTCGTGTGCAGACCCAAGAAGTTTCCGGCGACGACGCCGATGACGATCTCGACGAGTGCGGCGGCGATCTTCAAGCGAATTGCGAGCAATGCGCTCAGCGCGGCAAGGAGCATCCACACCGCAGCGACGATCCAGAGGTTGTTGTCGATTCCGTGCATGAAAAAAGCTCCTGTCAGTTGTTAGTGACAGGAGCCATCAGCCGTCTCCGGCGGTCGAACGGGAGCTCCATCCCGCCTAGACGGTTTCTAGCCGACGGCCTCCACGGCATGGGCACGCGTCAGCCAGGAGGCGTAGCACGGCTCGCGGCCGACGACGATACGATCGTAAAGATCGCCGATACGGCGCGCGATCGGGCCAACCTCGCCGTTGCCGACCGTTCGGCGATCGATCGAGATGACGGGGGCGATACCCGCCGCGGTACCGGTGAAGAAAACCTCGTCGGCAGCGTACAGCTCGCCGCGATCGATGGCACGCTCGATGACTTCGATGCCGAAGTCGCGCGCGATTTCGATGACGGCACGCCGCGTGCAGCCTTCGAGTACGTTCTGCGAGGGATCGGGCGTATAGAGGATGCCGCGCCGCACGAGAAAGATGTTCTCCGCCGAGCCTTCGGAGACGTGACCGTCATGCGAGAGAAGGATGCCCTCGTCGTAACCGTTCGCGATCGCCTCGCTCTTCGCGAGGGCCGAGTTGACGTACAGTCCCGTGATCTTCGCGCGCGGCGGGACCATGCTGTCGTCGGCTCGCCTCCACGAACTGACGCACGCGTGCACGCCTTTCGACTTATCGAGATAAACGGTGAACGGGATCGGGACGATTGCGAAGGCGCTCGGTACGTCGTGCAGGCGCACGCCGACGTCTTCAGCGGCTTTGAAAATGCACGGGCGTACGTAGATGTCGATGTCGAACCGATTCCGGGCACACAGGTCGACCGTGATGTCGATCAACTCCTCGGTGGAATGCGGTAGCTCCATCAGAAGGATTTTCGCGGAGGCGGCGAGCCGCTCGTAGTGCTCCCGCAACTGCACGAGGTACAACTCGCGCTCGCCGGGCGACCAATAGCCGCGGATTCCCTCGAAACAGCCGGTCCCGTATTGCAGTCCGTGCGTGAGCAACCCGACTTTCGCTTCGTCGTAGCGGCGAAATCCGCCGGCGGCGTAGACGACCGTCGAATCCAAATCCCTGGTCGTAGCCATGCCGCAAAGATGCGCCGCCGAGAGGGAATCGCCTGCGCGAAAGGCTAGACCTAGCCATGCGGCGACTCGCTCAACTCCTCGCGCTCGCGGCGTTGACGGCGCTTTGCGCCGCCGCCGAACCGCCCGCTGCCGGGTGGTTGCCCACCGGCTGGCATCTCTCGCCGCCGAGCGCCGCGGTGCATACGGTCGGTCTCTTTCCGCAAGGCATCGCACTCTCGCCGGACCGCACGCATCTGGCCGTCGTGGATTCCGGCGACGGCCCGCCGGCGCTCGAACTGCTCGACGCTACGACGCTCGCGCAGCAACGATCGGTCACGCTTCCGGGTGCCTTCGGCAGGCCCGTCTGGCTGGACGCGACGCACGTGCTCATCGCCGGCGCGAACGACGACGCGATCGAGAGCGTCAACGTTGCAAGCGGCACTGTTGCGCGCATCATGGTCCCGCATGGCTCCTGGCCCGCGCAAGTCGCGGTCTCTCCTTCTCGCACGATACTCGCCGTATCCGACGACTTTAGGTCGAGCATCTCGCTCGGCTCCGCAGGCGCGGCCGCTCTCGCGAGCGCGATCCGCGTCGGTGGCCATCCTTCCGATCTTCTCTTTTCGCGCGATGGCAAGTGGCTCTACGTCGCGTTGCGCGGCGAAAGTCGCGTCGCCGTTATTCGCCCCAATCCACGCGCGCCCGGCGGTGGCACGCTCGTGAAGTACATCGCCGTCGGACTGCATCCGGCAGCGCTCGCGCTCTCGAAGGACGGCCGCCTGCTCTACGTCGCCGAGAGCGACGATGATGCGCTCGGCATAGTCGACCTGCGAACGCTGCGCCGCGTCGCAGACGTCGACCTCTCGCTGCACGACGGGCGAACGAGCGGCTACGGCGCGTCTCCCAACGCGATCACGATCGGTGCGAGCGACGTCTACGTGAGCCTCGGGCAAGAGAATGCGGTCGCCGTTGTCGCGAACCGGCATCTGCTCGGACGAATCCCCGTCGGCTGGTATCCCTCCGGAGTCGCCGTGGGAAGCGGCGAGCGGCTCTACGTAAGCGACGCGGACGGCGAATCGAGCCCGGCCAATCCGGAGTACGATCCCTACGCGTCCGGTCCGCGAACCGGCTACGTCGGCGCGAGTCTGCACGGCTCGGTCCGTCTCGTTCGCGCCGACGCGCTCGACACACCGCAGGTCGTCGCGAATGCCTCGCAGGACTGGACGGCGCCCGCGCACACCGTCGTTCGTCCGGACGGACCGATCAAGCACGTCATCTACATCATCAAGGAGAACCGCACGTACGATCAGGTGCTCGGTGACGTTCCCAATGCCGACGGCGATCCGTCGCTCGCGTGGTTCGCCGCGCGCATCACGCCGAACGAGCATGCGCTCGTGCAGCGTTTCGGCGTCTTCGACCGCGCCTTCGCCGACGCGCAGATCAGCGCCGACGGCCACAACTGGTCGACGGCCGCCTTCGCCAACGATTACGTCGAGCGGACGTGGCCGGTCGAGACCGGGCACCGGCGCGACGTCTACGATTTCGAAGCCGTCTACGGCGCGCCCACGCCGCACAACGGGTACCTGTGGGACGATGCGGCGCACGCCGGCATCAGCTATCGCGACTACGGCGAGTACATCGATCTCGACACGCCGACGGGTCAGCCCGCCGTCACGCACATGCCGAACCTCTCGAACGGCCACCTCGATCCGCACTATCCCGGCTGGAATCTGGAGATCAGCGACCACGCGCGCTATCTCGCGTGGAAGGCCGAGTTCGACACGTATGTCGCCGGCGACGACCTGCCCGCGCTGGAGATCGTGCGTCTTCCCAACGACCATACGCAGGGAACCCGGCCGGGCGAGCTGACGCCGCAGGCCTACGTCGCGCAGAACGACTACGCGCTCGGCGAGCTCGTCGACGCCGTCTCGCATTCACCCTATTGGGCGACGACGGCCATCTTCGCCATCGAGGACGACGCGCAAAACGGTCCGGATCATGTCGACGACCAGCGCACGACGCTGTACGTCGCGAGCCCCTACGCGCTCCCCGGGACGCACCACGCCGTGTACACGACCGCATCGGTGCTGCACACGATCGAACTCCTGCTCGGGCTACCGCCGATGTCGATCTACGACGCGGTCGCGCCGCCGCTCTACGATGCCTTCGGCTTCCGGCCGCTCCTCGCTCCGTACAACGCGATCGCGCCGCATATCGACGTGAATGCGCGCAACGGCCGCACCGCGTATGGTGCGGCGGCCAGCATGAGGATGAACTGGGGCGAAGCGGACGCCGTGGACCCGCGCGTCATGAACGATATCCTCGCCCATGCCGCGAGAGCGAAACCAGGCGCTGCGCGAAGTGCAGCGCCGGTTAATCGTTAACTATTCCAGCGGATAGCAATTCTGATAGCCGTCCCGGAAAACCAGGGTAAAACTCTGCAGGGTGCCTGCGGTCGAGTAGACGACGTTCGTGAACCTGAACCCGTTTTCGACGTTCGGGTAGACGACGGTCCAGACGGAATCGCTGAGAGCCGGCGCGTGACTCGTCGCTATGGCATAGGTGCCCTCCAGGGCATTGACTTCGACCGATACTCGCTCGGAGCCGATCGTGAAGATGTTGTATTCGTAGACGACGCGTCCGCCCATCGGCCGATCGAGGGCCACGCCCTGCCACCAGTTGGGCGCCAACTGTGCGATGCTGAGATACTCCCTGTGCGGGATGGTGTCGCCGGTGCTGTAGGTGTCGCATTGCAATTCGGCGGTGGGTGGCGAAACGATGGAAGTGGGACCCTCGTTACACGCTTGAGTCAAGTCGGCGTACACGATCGCAAAACCGTGTCTCGATCCGCTAAACGTATATCTGCCCTCTCCGTACGGAAAGACGATTTTCCAATGAGATCCATTGAGGGCCCTGTCGCGGCTCGATCCGACGAAATACGTTCCGTTCGCCGGGTCGATTTGAATGTAGATCTGCTCGGAGCCGACCCGGCCGAGATAATAATCATAGTCTGGCCCCGGAGGGACACCGTTTAGCGGTCTCGCCGTGCCGTGTGTCCACCGGCCAATCCTTTCCCATGTGTCTCGCTCACCGACCGGTCCGCCGCTCTCCGGCGTCGCATTCGGTGCCGGCGTCGCGCTCGCCGGCGCCACGTTCGCCGACGTCGTCGTGCAAAGCCACGTACGCACAATCGCCTGGCGCGCCGTGCCGTTCGCGGCCGTTCCCGGCGACTCGGCGCAGAGCACGAGCGCGATGGCGGTGACTACGCTGACAACGTTCTTACGCATTCGGTAACCTCTAATGCGGTGGTGTGGGTGGGAGCAGGTCGCGTATCGATTCGCTCGTCCCGGGCTCGGTGCAAAACGGCGCTGAAGGCTCGCCCGTGCGGTGCTCGCCCAGCCCCGCCGGGGGGTTGTACGCAAGAAGCGTACGGGAGCGTCCGATGACGTCTTGGGTTCCGATCAGTTGAGACCGAGGCTGCCAGCAGTTCATGTCTTTCATGAGGTCGGACGCGATCGACTGCAGCGCGTCCCACGTCTGCTGATCGACAGCCGGCCCCGCCGAGAGCGGCGCGACGGCGTTCGAATAGTTGATCGAGCTCCCGAGAAGTCCGCCCGCAACGCCGCCGAGTCCGCTGGCGTTGAGCGATGTCCCGTTGCTCGTAACGATTTGCGTAACCCTGCCGCTCGGCGGAGGCGTGGGCTTGGCCGGATTGGTAAATATTCGCGTCGTGGCGGTCGAGTTCGTCCTTGTCGGTGCGAACTCGAGATAGGCTGCTCCCAGCGTCAGGAGCGTCGCGAGCGGTGTCAACGGCGTCAGCGTGATGCGATGATTCTCCACTTTCGCCATATCCGAAATCCAGACGTAGGACGGCACGCGATGAACGCACTGCGCGTACAGCGCTACCGCTTCGATTGCGGTCCAGTTGCGACGACGGATGAACTCGTCGGCAGCACCGCTTCCGGCCGCAGTGATCTGGACGACGATCGCGCCTTCAACCTGAGGAGAGCTCTCGCACTGCGCCGCATAGATCTCGGCGGTCCAGCCCGGCTCCGGCACGAGGTCCGCATCGCCGGCAAAGTAATATCCCGTCTCGTCCCTGCCGTCGTTCAAGTAGACCACGAGCGTAGAGACGAGCTTGCTGATCATGGCCTGGTCGGCACCCGTGCCGATCACGAAGATGACCGGGCGATTCCCCGAACCCGATCTCGGCGGAAGTTGCCATTGGATCACCGGCGACCTCGGTACGCTCGGATGGACCAGTGATACGCAGAACTCGAGGTGCGTCCAGAGGAGGCGAACATCGTATTCATTCGTCGAGGGCCGGCAGGCTTGTGCGGCTGAGAGCGGCCCGCTCGCCCCATGACGGAGAATCGCCCGGCACTCTCCGAGGCGCTGGCGTAAGATGTGTGAGAGATAGCTCCTCACGCTCGCAGGGATCGGAGCCGGCGTCACTCGCGGTGAGGGCGTCGTCACATACGCGCCGATAATATCCGAGAGCTGCGCGGTGCTGCAGTCGGTCGTCGAGATCCGCGCGGCCGGCGTATCTTGCGCGGGCGCAGACAGCAACGCGCCGGTCCCGCTCGCAAGGAGCGCGACGGCGCCGACAATGGGCAGTACCCTCAGCTGCATGAACGGCATCCTCCGTCGGTGGCTCTACGACGTGCCGCTTCGCTCCGGAGCCTGCGCCTCCTTGCTTTGCGCAAACAGAAAACCCTCGAAGTCCGCAAGTGAAACCGCCCGCTGTGCCGCGGCATTCCCGACGGCCTGGAGCGCGTCGAGATGATCGATGCCGTCCAGCGGTTGAACGTCCTTACCGCGAATTCCATCGAGATGCAGGTTGTTCGCGATATTTTCGTCGGAGAGTTCGACGTTGTAGCGCGCGTAGGTGAAGAGTTTCTCCGAGACCGGCGCCTGCAGGCCTTGAAGCGACCCTATCTCGGAATCGAGATCGTCGGAAGCTCGATGCTTTCCGAAGACCCGGCAGAGCAGGTCTTGCTCGACGGTCGCCGCACGCATGAGCGCGGCCGGCAACGACTGCACGTTGTAGAGCAGGTTCATTTCCTCCGTGCGCAGGTCCAAGTTTGCGCTCTCGCAAAGCCCCGTACCCACGGAGACGAGCAACAGATTTCGCTCGCCCGCCGCCCAGCCGAGCCGGTACGGCGGCAGCGTCGCCATCAAGAAGAGCAAGAACGCCGGGTTGTTGTAGACGGTGATGCCGCCGTCGACGAAAACGAAGGGCTTCGCCACTCCCGGAATGTGAATCTCCTCAGGCGGAAAGAAGACCGGCGCCGCGGTGCTCGCGCGGACGAGTTGCCAGAGCGGCAGATCGAGATTGCAGCCCGGGCCTTTCCGGTTGTAGAGCGCCTTCGGGTTGTTCGAGATCGGCCACGGCGAATCGGTCGTCGCATTTCGCATGACGATGAGCAGCAGCGTCCTGAGCCTCTCGGTGCCGAGCGTCGCGTCGCCGACGACGGACTTGATCTCCGCTTCCAGGGCCTTTTGCGTGAACGCGGTGGGAGAGACGAGCATCCCGATAACGCCGAACAGCCCGGCTAAGCGCCTTCTCGAAGAGAAGCGGCGTCGCAGGCGCAAGAACACGTTCGACGGCTCGAACATCGTCCGCGCGCCGGTTTGGTAAAACGTACGAATCTCGTCGGTGGAATACCCGAGCGAGATCAGCGTTGCGATGATCGCACCGGTACTCGTGCCGCCGACGTAGTCGAAGTACTCGGCGAGCACGAGATCCGGGCGCCCGAGCTGTTGCCGTAGGAGGCTTTCGATGCGTGCGAGGAAGCCCAGGGCGATCAGCCCGCGAATGCCGCCGCCGTCGATCGAGAGAAGTTTCTTCGGACCGGGTCTGGCGATGAGCGTCTCCAAATGATTACACCAATACGGCCCGGATGGGGCGATCGCGGCGCATGATGAGCCAGTCTGCGTGCTCGACCAGCGCCGCTCGGCCCAGCGTGAGGACGATCTCCTCGGGATCGCCGTGGCGGCCCTGGTCGATCTCGCGAAGCTGCTGCCGCGCATTCGCGAAAATGCGATACATCCGTTCGTAGCGGCGAGCGTTTCCCTCGAGGTTCTGCCGATCGTTGTATTCCGAAAAGAGCGTTTCCAGAATCACCGCGACCGCGACCGGTACCGTGAGCAGATTCGTAAGCGCCGTGGAAGCCGGCGGCGTACAGGTTCCGAAGAGCGCACAGAGCAGTTCTCCGCGCTCGCCGAGAGCGATTGCCGCAAGGATCGTCGAGGCAACTCCGAGGCCCAATGCCGACAGGCCGATCCGATCCAGCCAACGCTTATTTGCCCTAAGCCTGCTGCTCCTGTCGCGGTAGTACGCCGATTGCGCGTCCACCCAGGTTTCGTAGACACTGCGGTCTTGTGGGGCGGACACGTGGTCCTCGCAGCACAGCAGAAAAAACGCTCGCAAAGCCAAGCGAATCCATTGCAACTCGCCTTCCTGCATTCGCAGGTACGCCTTGTCGACGAGTTGGCGCCGCAATCCCGCCGCGTACCATGCGCGTTGCACGCGAAGCCCCTCGGCGAGCGCCCGATAATCTTGATAGCGGTTCTCGTAGTCGTTCTTCCGGGCGAGCCCGTATGCGACGAAAGCGGCGGCGAGACCGACGAGTTTGAGAATCTCGGGAAGATGGGCCATGATTTGTATCGTGGCCGCCGCGAAGGCAGTCACGAGAAGCAGCATTTGAAACGAGTTGGTGAGCCGTTGCAGCCGGTTAGCAGCAGCATCGGTCCGGTCCATGACCGCTTCGAGACCCACCGGTCCTTCTTTGGGCGGCACGCGCGAGAGATCGACGTTGTAGAGGTCGATGTGCGCCAAGATTGATTCGAAGTCGCGCTCCACGGATTCGTCGTGAGGATAGCGCTGCGGATAGAGCCGTTTCATCGTGCAGGCGTCGGCGGGTCGCGTGCCGTTCGAACGCGGCGTCACGATCTGGTAGACGGGTCCGAGATCGGGGAGGTACGGGATGTTCGTGACGTCGTTGAGTGGCCGCGATTGCGGAGCCATGCGCATCCTGACGACGTCCGCCGTCCCGCCCTCGCCACGCGAATCCTCGCCATCCCAGAACGCGACGAGCAGATGACTGTAGTGCGCGATGAACGAACCGGTTTGCGTGTAGCCCTTCTCACGCTGCGGCGACACGATCGTGACCCGCGAAGAGGCGGCGAGCAGCGTTCGGAAGCGCGAGATATCCGCCGGCGAAAAATCGTGCTCGTACTCTTCGACCGGCATCGGCAAACACGCGATCACGGGAATGTCGCGCGCGACGGCCTCTTCCGCCGCCAGCGAATCCGCTCCGGCGGCCAACCCCGAGAGCACCAGGAGCGGCGTGTGAGGGCATGCCTGCGCCAGTTCGGCTAAAACGCCGGCGAACGCCGTACGCAGCGCCGCCTCATCCTCCTTTGCGACGTCCCGGTGACCGGTCACTCCGACGACCAGGCAAAGACGATCCGTCGGGATCACATGCGTGCTAGTCACGATGCTCCGCAATTTCGGCGGAGATGCCGCATGTCACCCGCTCCGTTTTCGAGCAATGAACTCGAGCAGTTCGGGAAGCGGTTTGGCGTTGAGTACCTGATCCTTCGTCAATCCGGCACGGCGGGCTTGGCCGAGCGCTAGTTCGACGTCGTCGAGACGTTCCACGCGGTGCGCGTCGCTGTCGAGGCTGAAGATCGCGCCGAATGAGGCGGCGCGGCGCGCGAGCGTGCCCGAAAGATCCAAGCGCGGTGCCTGCCCGTCGATCTCGAGCGCCGTGCCCGTGCGTGCCGCCGCTGCAAAGACGGCGTCGTAATCGAACTCGTAGGGCTCGAACTCGCCGAACCGGCGCCCCGTCGGATGCCCGATGATCGTGACGTACGGGTTCTCACAGGCGCGGATCAATCGCTTCGTCATCATCTCGCGCGATTGATCGAACGCGGAATGAACGCTTGCGATCAGGAGGTCGAACTGCGCGAGCACGTCGTCCTCGTAGTCGAGCGCGCCGTCTTCGCGAATG
Organism: Candidatus Tyrphobacter sp.; assembly: GCA_036567865.1. GTDB lineage: Bacteria > Vulcanimicrobiota > Vulcanimicrobiia > Vulcanimicrobiales > Vulcanimicrobiaceae > Tyrphobacter. The sequence goes on from DATCTQ010000097.1 coordinate 51,247, forward strand.
TCGACCTCGCTCGCGTGCAGCGTGAAGATGCCGTGCTTCTCTCGCAGCGCCTCGATCTCACGACGCTGCTTGCGAACGCGCTCGGGATCGAGGCCGAAGCGACCGCGCCCGGGCGAATGATCGCTGATCGCATGATACTCGTAGCCGCGGGCTTCCACCGCATCGATCATCGCCTCGAGATCGTCGCGCCCATCGCTCCACGTCGTATGCATGTGGAAGTCGCCGCGCAGGTCGGCGATCTCGACCAGCTTCGGCAGCGCGTGCCGGCGCGCGAGATCGATCTCGTCGAGTCCGCTGCGCAGTTCGGGCGGGATGAAGTCCATGCCCAGGCGCTCGTAGACGCCTGCCTCCTCCGCGGCGGTCGTCACGGCGCCGGTCGCAAGGTCGACGATGCCGTTCTCCGAGACGCGCAGTCCTTTGCGCACCGCGTATTCGCGCAGCTTGATGTTGTGCTCGCGCGATCCCGTGAAATGCTGCAAGAGATTCCCATAGAGATGATCGGGCAGCACGCGCAGGTCGATTTGCAAGCCGCTCGCAAGCCAAATGCTCGCCTTCGTCGGGCCCTCCGCGAGCACGGCCTCCGCGCGCTCCCACGACGTGAAGCGGCCGATCACGGCATCCGGAACGTCCGCGGTACAGACGAGGTCGATATCCCCGACGGTCTCTTCGTGCCGCCGCAGGCTCCCAGCCGGAATCAAGCGGTGCAGCGGCGGCCCTTGCGCCAAGAACGTCATGACCTCGCGCGCGATCGCACGAGCGCGTGCCAGCGGCGTACGCACCAAGTGCGCCTTGTACGCGAGCAGGCTGCGCCGCCAGTTATCGAGCGTCTTTGGACCGAGACGGGGTACGCCCTCGAGGCTCCCGTCGCGCAGCGCGCGCTCCAGGTCATCGAGCGAGGCGATGCCGAATTGCTCGAAAAGCATCGCTGCGCTCTTCGTACCGATGCCCGCGACGCCGAGCAGCTCGAGGATCGTCGGCGGGTAGCGCCGGTGCAGCACGTCGAGCGGCTCTGCCGTTCCCGTCTTCACGAGCGATTCGATGACAGTGCCGATCGACTTCCCGATACCCGGCAATGCCAGGTGCTCGCCCGTGGCGATGAGGTCGGCAAGCGGCGGCGCGTTCTCGACGGTCGCCGCCGCCTTTTCGTACGCCATGTACTTGTAGAACGATTCGCCCGCCATCTCCATCAGCGTGCGAATCTCGATCAAGCGGCTTGCGATCTCGACGTTCGTGGGCACGTCACAGCCTTCTCCTCGACCGGACGAGGCGCCCGCCGCGGCGAAATGCCCGGCATGAAGCCTCGCCTCGATCCCTCGATCTTCAATCTACCCGTCGAAAAGATGCGCGCGGGATACTATTCCGACACGTACTTCAACCGGTCGCGCGAAATCCTCGAACGCGATGCCCATCACCCGATCGTGCGGATGCAGGTCTTCCAACGTAGCGACGCGGTGCTCTGCGGGATCGACGAAGCGCTCGCCATCCTCAAACTTTGCAGCGGTCGCGCGGGCGCCGATTCAGCCTGGGAAGACGGCTGGAACTCGATGCGGGTCTATGCACTGCCCGACGGTGCCCACGTCACTCCCTACGAGACCACCCTCCTCATCGAGGGCGACTACACACTATTCGCGCACCTCGAAACCTGCTATCTGGGCGTGCTTTCGCGCCGTACGCGCATCGCAACCAATGCGCGCCACATCGTCTCCGCGGCCGCCGGTAAGACCGTGCTCTTCTTCCCGGCACGCTTCGATCACCATCTCGTGCAGACCGGCGATGGCTATGCCGCCTACATCTCCGGGGCGCTCGGCGTCTCCACCGACGCGAACGCCGAATGGTGGGGCGCTCGCGGCGTCGGCACCGTTCCACATGCGCTGATCGCCGCCTACGGCGGCGACACCGTGCTCGCCACCCAAAAGGTCGCGCAGTATGCCGATCCGCAGGCGCAGATCATCGCGTTGGTCGATTTCGATAACGACTGCGTCGGCACGAGTCTCGTCGTTGCGCGCGCGCTCGGCACGCGCTTGTGGGGCGTTCGGCTCGACACGTCGCGCACGCTCGTCGACAAATCGATCTGGAGCCAAATGGGAATGTTCAACCCGACCGGTGTCTGCCCGCAACTCGTCTGGAATGTGCGCAACGCGCTGGACGGCGAGGGCTTCGCGCACGTGCGCATCGTTGCGAGCGGCGGTTTCAATCCTCGGCGGATCGCCTCGTTCGAGCACGCGGGCGTGCCGGTCGATGCCTACGCGGTCGGCAGCGCGTTCTTCGATAACTCCGGAAGCTTCGACTTCACGGCCGACATCGCCGCGCTCCAGGAAGATGGGGGCTGGCGTCCGTGCCACAAAGTCGGGCGCTCGGAGCGGCCGAACCCGCGCCTAGAACTCGTCGAGATGTAGTTGGCGGCCTACGCAACCGGGGCGGCGGCGGTCGCGAGCTTCTCGAGCATCGCGCGGTCGAACTGCGGCAGATCCTCGCCGCCGCGCGTCGAGACCCAGTTCGAATCTCCGACGGTCGGCTGATCGCGGTAGAGGCCGCCGGCGTTGCGAATGTCGTCGGCGATCGAGGTGGCGCCGGTAAGCTGGCGACCGCGCACGACCTGCGCCGAGATCAAAACCTGCGCACCGTGTCCGACCGAGAACATCGGCTTCTTCACCGCCTCGAACTCTCGCACGAACCGCTGCACGTCCCGATTGGTTCGCAGCCGGTCGGGTGAGGTTCCCCCGGGGATGAGCAACGCGTCGAAGTCCTCGGCAGTGCAGTCGGCGATCAACTCCTCCGCTTTGACGGTCGCGCCGTCGTCGAGGCCGCGCTTGCCGCGGATGCGCTGACGCGAGCGCTCGTCGATGCCAACGATCGTCACGACGGCGCCGCCCTCTTCGAGCGCACGACGCGGCTCCGTGAGGTCTTGCTCTTCAAATCCATCGCCGATCAGCGCGGCGATTCGCTTGCCTTCGACTCCCTGCATAGCGGCCCCACGATTCGCCCCCGTATGGCGCTCGGCCTTCGCCGGACCAAAAGCGCGTTATCCGAAGAGCCCGCGGACCAAGCCGCCATCGACGGCGATGGTCTGACCGGTAACGTAGCTCGCCGGCTCGCCGCAGAGAAAGACGACGAGCGGTGCAAACTCTTGCGGTGTCGCGAGGCGTCCGATCGGGACCTCACGCTCCGCTGCCTCGCGCATCTCCTCTTCGTCGCCGTAGAGTTCGCGCAAGCGCTCCGTTGCGACCCGCCCGGTCGCGATCGCGTTGACCGTGATGCCCTCGCGCGCGACCTCGATCGAGAGCGTCTTGAGCGTGGCGACGAGCGCGCTGCGAAAAGCGTTCGAGAGGACGAGGTTGGGGATCGGCTGCTTCACCGCACTCGAGGTGAGCGCAACGATGCGTCCCCATTTGCGTTTGCGCATTCCCGGCAACGCGCCGTCGATGAGATCGAGCATGCTGCGCAGCGTCGAGCGGTAGGCTGCGTCCCAGTCGGCGGGCGTGGTCTGCCCGTAGGCTCCGGGCTTGGGGCCGCCGCCATTAGCAACGAGGATCTCGACGTCACCAAATGCGGCGCGCACGGCGGCGTCCATCGATCGCACGCTCGCTGCG
>DATCTQ010000098.1:0-5399 GCA_036567865.1 Candidatus Tyrphobacter sp.
TTTGTCAAAGACCCGCGCGAGCCACAGGTACGCTCCCAGCGGCCGGCGTCCGCGGCGCGGGAAGGTTCGTCCGTCGCGAAAATCAGTCGGCATACGGCTAACGGCGTAAGGAGATGATCACTGCGAGGACGGCGGTCTGTACCGTCGCAACCCCGAGCGTCACGGTAATAGCGAGCCGAACGGCGCCGTCGATCCTCGCGCCGAGGCTTTGACCAAGGTTCTCGATCTTTACGTCCAAGCTTCGGCGGAAGTTCTCGATCCTCGCGCCGAGGCTCGCGTTCACCCCGTCGATCTTCGAATCGAGGTTCTCGATCCTCGCGCCGAGGCTCGCATTCACGTCGTCGATCTTGCCTTCCATTCGCTCAAGCCGATGATCGATGCTCGAGAGGCGGGCATCGACTTGCTCGTAGGCACCTTCGAGGCGCGAGACACGCTGTTCGAGCGGTTGCATAGTGGACCTTTCTCACGGTTCGTTGCAGAGCGCAAAACACCTGGCGTTACGCGATAACTCGCGTGAGGGCTGGAGCGTCGACGGCGCGGTAGAAGGCGTTCGCCGTTTCGCGAACGCGCGGCGCCCATGGGTCGATCTGCGCGCGCGAGATCGGTAGGTGCACGGTCGGCCCAACTGCATCGCGGTAGTCCACGTCGTCGAAGGGTCCAAACGAGCGGCTCTCACGATGCGCGAGCACGAGATCGCGCACCGACCGCGTGGCCCTGGCGGCATCGTCGCAAACTTCCGCGCCGAGCCGCCCGTCCGAAGCGAGGCGATCGTACACCGCGAGCGCAGGACGATCGGCGCGCCACGGTAGCCCGTGCGTGTCCGGAATTCGTGCCATGCCGTCGACACTCGCAACATCCGCGCGAATCGCCTCGCGCGCCCGCGGGTCGCGAGCACGCGCGACCAGCGCGTCGTTCAAGCGTTTGATCGCCGTCTCCGCGCTGCCGATCTTGCGCGGATCGAGATCCAGGACATCAAAGGCGGCCGCCGGGGCGAACGTGCCCAGTGGCCCTGCATCGTAGGCCGTACCCATGACGTCGCCGACGACGGCGCGGGCCATCGCGAGCGGATCGTCTTCGTGCGCTGCGATCGCCTCGGCGACGCTCGTCGGTACGCCCGGCGCCATCATCGTCTCCGGACTCGCCGCGAGATACCTGACGCCGGCGCGAGAGAGTGCGTCGGCGAAACCCATCGTGGCCATCAAACATTGATTGGCAACGACGCCGTCGACGCTGCGCCCGGCATCCTCGGGATGCGCTCGCACGTGCATCGCGATGCCCTCGGCGATGGCGTGCGCGATCTTCGGCATCGGCATCACGCGTCCGTCGCTCGTCTCGAGCCCGCCGCCGTCGCCGCCGCCATGGTCGACGAGATCGATCCAGGTTTGCTTCGCACTGCACGCTTCCGCATCGTCGAGCGTTCTGGCGACGAAGGCGGCGAGATTGCGCGGGTCGCTCATCTCGTGCGATTCCGACGTGCATTCGTGCGCGATGCGCCCGTCGGCGAGCGTGAAATCGCGGGTTTCGGCTTTCGAGCCGCTCGTGTCTTCTACGGTGAACGCGATCCGCGAATCGCGGCGTGAGGCGGCGACGGCCTCCGAAACCGTAGATTCTTGTAAGGCGTCGAGGTTGTTGTCGCCGTCGCGATAGAGGCCGAACTCCAGCGTTCGGCGAGGGGTGAGCGTCATCGCCTGCATAGATCCTCCTGGTAAACAAAGTGAAGGCGAGAGGCTTCTGCGACAAACAAACTCCATGACTAGGGTCCGAGCGAAAAAGGGGCCCGCGCGACGCACCGGAAGGGTAGAGCATCGTGCCGCAATTTAGAATCCGGCTATGGTTCTGCTTAGCGGTTGCGGTCGTTGCGGCAGCCGTCGCCGACGTTCTCATGGAGTCCGCTTCGAACGCCGGCTGGTTTGGCCGCGGCTCGTTCACGGATCATAGCAATCTCGATGTCGTGCCGGCGTTGCTCGTTGGTCTCATGCTTGCGGCGTTTCGTTTCGCATGGAAGATGCGAGCGGCGCTTTGGAATCGAGACGAGCCATCGCAGAACCTCTTGCGTGCTTCGGGCACGGCGCTCGGCGCGGGCGTCGCCCGATTGCTGCCCGGAATCTTCATCCTGCAAATCGCCGCCGTGTACGGGATGGAGACTGTCGAGCAGTACGTGGTGTGGGGGCACGTACTCGGTGGAAGCATCTGGCTGGGCGGACCGGTAGTCGCCAGTTTAACGCTGCACGCCGTCATCTGCTGCGCGGTCGCGTTCGCCGCGACGCGAATGGTGCGCGTGCTGGCGGAAGCGACGCTGCGCGTCGTTTCCATGATTCGAGCGCTTTCGGCGGCGTGGGCACTGCCCGCGCCACCGATTCTCCAGCGACGCTACCGCGTCGCTCCCTTCAATCGAAGCCTCTTCGCCCTCTCTTGCATGAGAGAGCGAGCGCCGCCGCTCCTGAAAGTTTAACGGCTCAACACCGTGTACGACGCGGCGGGTATCTGCCGCGTACTCTGTCTTTCGGGAGCAAAGCATGTTTTCAAAACCTTGGGTCCGCGTGGGCGCGATCGCCGGCGCCGGCATCCTCTCGGTACTCGCCGGATTCTTGATCTTTCAAGGCACGATCCGGCACGAGCTGGCCATTCAGTCGGCACAGCACAACTTCGGCAAGACGCAGCTCAACCTGCTTGTCTTAGGCTATCAAAGCGACGAGGGAACCACCGACTCCATCGTACTCGCGCATCTCGACGTCGACCGGCAGACGGCGACGCTCGTCTCGATCCCGCGCGACACGTGGGTTGCTATTCCCGGCCACGGCTCGCAGAAGATCAACGCGGCCTACGCGTTCGGCGGCACGGCGATGAGCGCGCGAGTCGTAAGCACGCTGCTGGGCGGGATTCCGATCGATGCGACCGTCGCGCTGCAGCCGCAGGACGCTGCGCGGGTCATCGAGGCGATCGGCGGCCTGGACGTCAACGTCGACGAGAACATGGATTACGACGACAACTACGGGGGCTTGCACATCCATTTGAGAAAGGGTGAGCAGCACCTCAGCGGCCGGCAGGTAACCGAGTACATCCGCTTCCGTAACGACGCAGCATCGGATTTCGGCCGCATGAAGCGCCAGCAGTACGTGCTCAAGCTGTTCATGAATCAGGTGAGCCTGCCACAGAACTGGGTGAGGCTCCCCGGCTTGTTGCAGTTGGCGCGCAAGGGCGTGCAGACGTCGCTAAACGACGCGCAACTCATGGCGTTGTTCCAGATCTACCACAACGTCCCGGATGACGACATCCGCACGTTCACGCTTCCAGGAAAGCCGGGGTGGGCCGGCGACGCCTCGGTCGTGTACGTGGATCCCCAATGGGCGAGGTTGATCGGCGACGTGCTCTTCAAGAAGGTCGATCCGCCGCAGGATGAAGTCGTGGTTGCAAACGCGACCGGGGATGCAACCTTCGACAAGACCCTCATCGGAGCGCTTCGCGGAGGCGGCTGGAACGTGCGAACGTTCGTTGACGAGCCGGCGAGGAGAGTGAGTGCGGTCATCGGAGACTCGCCTGCGGCAGCGATGCTCTCTCACATCTTCGCTGCGGCGCTTCGGCCCGGTGCAAGGACGACGCTCGTGATCGGCTCCGACCTCGCGCCGTACCAGGAGTAGTAGCCCTTACGACCTCTTCTCGAGCGTCATCGAACCGCTGATGGTGCCCATGTCGATGGATCCGGCGCCGTTGCCGATGCTCCCGCCCGCGCTCGTTCCGACGGTCTGGGGATGTGTCGGGATCGGGAAGTCGCTGTGGAAACCGCCCGAGATGCTGTGCGCGCTCACGACCGCTCCGCTGTTACGCGGGATGGCAAGGCGTATCGAGCCGCTGACGGCCTCGAGGTTCGCGCGGCGATCGGAGCCCATCGTCGTCATCGAAACGTCGATGGAGCCGCTCACCGTGTGAACGGTGACGTTCCCGCCGTTGTCCAGGATTGCGACGTCACCCGAGACTTCGTCCGCCGCGACGTCGCCGACGATGCCGTTTGCCTGAACGTCGCCGCTCACGTTGGCGAGGCGCAACGAGACACCCCTGGGAACGTGGATCGTATAGTCGACCGAGCCGCTGTGTCGCCAGAATGAAAAGGTGTGATTGGCGTATTGCGTCTTGATCTCGACATCCGACGCGGGTACGCGGTCGCGCGTGACCTCCACGGTCACCTGCCGCAAACCATCTGGATCGGATGCGTGCTTCACGGCGACGATGTCGACCGTCGACCTGCTCCAGGGAATGACGGTGATCTGTCCTGAAACGTTTTCGATGCTGACGTGAGCGTTCGGCACGACGGCAATCCGCTCGTGGACGGTCGCTCGCACGTGATCGCCTCCGAAGTCCGTGGAGATGCAGCCTGCCAAGACGAGGCTTCCCGCCATCGCCGAAATCGCCGCTAACCGAACCATACCGCCTCCTGGGCCCCTGGGGTGAGCAAGGGGTCGTTCACGTGACTGTACCGAGCGGCCCTGCCGAAGTTTCACTCCGCCCCGGAGGCACGACGGGGCGCCTCTCGAATCCTCGTTGCTCGTGAACATCGAGAGTCTCATTCGCGCGATCCCCGATTTTCCGTTGCCCGGGATTCTCTTTCGCGACATCACCCCTCTCCTGAAGGATGCGCGAGGTTTCGAGACGGCAATCGACCTGTTCGTGAACCAGTTCAAAGGGCGCCAGATCGGGCACGTCGTCGGCATCGAAGCCCGCGGTTACATGCTCGGCGCGCCCCTCGCCTACGGCATCGGGGCGGGATTCATTCCGGTGCGCAAACCGGGCAAACTGCCGTACAGCAAGCTTTCCGAGTCGTACGCACTCGAGTACGGAACGAACTCGCTCGAGATCCACGCCGATGCGTTGGGGGACGGTGACCGGGTCGTCGTAATCGACGATTTGCTCGCGACCGGTGGAACCGCCGCCGCGACGCGCCGCCTCCTCGAACGGCTCGGCGCGAACATCGAAGGCTTCGCATTTCTCATCGAACTCGACGCACTCAAAGGACGCGAAGCGTTGCCGGGCGTCGACGTCGTTTCGTTCATCCGATACTGATGGAAAGACGCATGCGGCGTTCACTCGCCCTCTCTCTCGGCGTCGCGGCCCTGGCGCTCGCCCTCATCGCGACGCCGGCGCAGGCGCGGCACCAGGCGCCGCCCACGCCGTCGCCGACGCCGATTCCGCCTGCGGACCCGGCCGTCACGCGGATGGCGCGCCGCCAGTTCGTCATGTGGCAAGCGGGGCGCATCGATCGCGCCGAATATACCGCGGAGTTGAGCGCGCAGATCGATGACGCAAAGATCGAGCAGAACTCCGTGCAGTTGGGCGCGCTCGGAGCCTTGATCGACGTCCGCTACCTCGGCCCGCTGCCGAACCTGGGCCTCCCTCCAGGAGCCAAC
>DATCTQ010000099.1:0-11499 GCA_036567865.1 Candidatus Tyrphobacter sp.
GGGATTGCTGGCGGCGCTGAGCGCGAGAGTTTTGCTGGGGCACGAAAAGAGAACCTCGCTTGAAGGGCTGACAGCGGGGCTATTCCCTTACCGTACGGCAGGTGCCTCCAGGGGCGCGTCCGCGGGGTCGAGAGAGCGCCCCGGGACGAGATACGCACCGACGTAGTCGGTCACTGCCTCTCGCAGCGGCGTCGGCGGCGCATCGTACCCGCTCGCGCGCAGTCGCTCGATCCGTGCGCAGGTCGAATATTGATACTTGCCGCGCAGATGTTCGGGCATTTCGACGAACTCGATGCGCTCGGGGAGGCGAAGCGCGGGGAAAAGCGGGCGCACGAGATCGAGCCAAGTCTGCGCGCGTCCCGAGCCGACGTTGACGAGGCCGGTCGTGCCCGCCTGCGCGAGGTGCACCGTGATCTCCGCCGCATCTTTGACGTAGATGAAGTCGCGGCGCTGCTCGCCGTCGGCGAACTCCGGCCGGTAGCTCTTGAAGAGTTTGACGCTTCCGGTCACGCGGATCTGCTCGTAGGCTTTGAGCACCATGCTGCGCATCTCGCCCTTGTGATCCTCATTCGGGCCGAAGACGTTGAAATACTTGATGCCGCAACACCGCCCGCCGAGACCGGTGCGCCGCGCGTAGAGATCGAAGAGGTGCTTTGAAAATGCGTAAGCGTTAAGCGGGCGTAGCGTCCGCAGATCGGCTTCGTCGGAGAGGTTCTCTTCCAGCGCTCCGTACGTCGCCGCAGAGGAGGCGTAGACGAATCGTACGTCGTGTGCGGCGGAGCATTCGGCGAGGCGCTTCGTATACTCGTAGTTGTTGCGCAGGAGATACCCGGCATCCGTTTCGGTTGTCGAGGAGCATGCACCCAAATGGAAGATGGTGCGCACCTCGCCGAAAGCGTCGGCGTGCTGCCCGAGACGTTCGAGAAAGTCGTCGGCGTCGACGTAGTCGTCGAAGCGCAGAGGAACCAAGTGCCGCCACTTCTCGCTGCGATCCAAGCGATCGACGACGAGAATGCGCTCGAGGCCGCGCCGGTTCAGCGCCCAAATGACGGCGCTGCCGATCAAGCCGGCGCCGCCGGTGACGGCAATCGTCCCGCGTGAAAGGTCGTGCATCGCTCCGGTGCTCGACCTTCACGCTCTTCTGCTAGAATGCCTCCGTCAGGCGTGCGAGCACGCTGCGCCCCGGCGCGATCTGCGTCGTGTTGAAGCCGTTGGCGATCTTGATGACGTACTGATGGTTGAGCAGGTTCTCCACGTCGAGGCGGACGCCGAGCCCATGATTCGCCGCACCGAAAAGATTGCGGCCGACGCTTGCGTCGAAGAGCAGGTGCGTCGGGAGGCGCCCGCTGAGGTGTACGGTCGCGTTTTCGAATGCGACCGGATAGCCGGTTCCATAATCTCCTTGCAGCGTCGCATACCACGCTCTCGACGGCCCGAAGCGGCTCGTGTAGCCGGCGGTTGCCGCGACGGTTTGATCGTGATCCTCCGGCGAGAGCAGCTCCGGCGAGGTCAACGGCACGCCCGGCGGATTCGGCGACGGCCCGAAGAGGAACGTGGAGCCCGAGATGCCCCCCGCCTGCGACGTCGAGACAGTCGCGGTGAAGAACGCGTCGTTTCCGTTGAACATGCGATCTTCGAGCCGCACCTCGATACCGCTGTATCGGCCGAGCGCGTTGTTGAAGACGGCGAAGAGCGGCGTGTTCAGTAGTTGCGTCGTATCGAGCACGTTGATCACGTTGCGTTCGTCGAGGTTGACGTAACCCGTAATCTGCGGCGAGAACGTGTGCTGCAACCCCATCTCCAAATATGCATCCCGCTCAGGCTGGAGGTTGTAGACGGGTGCAGCGGGGCACGAGCCGGAGCCGGCGCCGAGTAGCACGCAGGCTTGACGGACATCTTCGAGTTGCGGCGCGGCGTAGAAGCGGCCGTAGTAGACGTGGAAGATGTTCTTCGCGTCGCCTTGGATGTTGATGGCGATACGCGGCTCGAGCATGTCGCCGCCGACGTATCCGGTCGAATGATCGTATCGCAATCCGTATTGGAACGAGAGGATCGGCGTCGGCGTCCACGTGTCTTCGGCGTAGACGCCGATCTGCGAACCGGGCTGGCCTTGCGAAGAGAAGATCGGGAAGTACGGAACCGCCGTAGCGGCAGTCGTGTCGCAGTTGACGTTATAGCACGCGAAGGTTTCGTTCGACGTGAAGCTCTCGCGGGAGGCATCGACGCCGATCTTCCATGCGTGCTCTCCCGAGGAGCGAAAATCACTGATGCGAATGCCCGCGTACGACGCGAACCGGTCTTGGGCGAGGCCGACGAGGTGATCGGGCAAACCGGTGTTCGGGTCGATCTCGGTTGCGAGCACGTCGTTCGCGAGATCGCCCGCATAGACGATCCGCGTCATGCGGTACCACGGGATGACTTGGAAGACGCCGTTCCCGTCGCGCGATGTCAGCGTGTAGTTGAGGCTCGCGAAGCGATCGTACTCGCGCTGCACGTCATCCGTCCCGGGAACGCTGATGACCGGATCGATCGGATCGTGCGGGTTCGTGTTGATCGGGATCTGGAACTGCGAGAACTGGTTGCCGTAGTCGAAGGCCAAGCTCGAGCGGTCACTCACCTGCGTGATGGCGCGCAGGAACTCGTCGCTCTGGGAGCTGTTGTCGTGGAACGGTATGTAGGTCGGTGCGTCGATGCCGTTGCTCGTGCGCTGCGTGTTGAAGTCGAGGAAGAACTCCGTCGATCCGGCTCGCGCCTCGTCGGCAAACTGTCCGACCAACTGACCGAAGTTTCCGGCGCCCTCAGAGATCTGACCAAAGTTTCCATTCGGGATATCGGTTGGGCGATTCGTGATGATGTTCACGAGCGCTCCCATGCGCGTCCCGCCGTACTCCGCCGGGAATGCTCCGGTGTAGACTTCGAGCGAGTCGATGTCTTGCGGGTCGACGACCTCTGCGAAGTTCGAACTCGTCGCCAGCGGCAGCGGCGCGCCGTCGATTTCGTAGGAGACGCCGTGAAAGCCGAGGGCGACGGGCTCGTTGTAGGAGAACTGAACGATCCCCGGCAGCGTCTCGATCAGCCGGTTGAGGCTGTCCTCTTGCGGCGACGCCTGAATCTGCGACTTGTCGATATGATTCACCCCGACGGGTGTTCCGGCGGGGCCCGCGCCGGCGATCGCAACCCCCGACGCGATCTGTTTGAGATGCGTGAGGGCGACGTTCGCGGTCACGACGGAATCGCCCGAGACGGAAACCGCCACGGAGCGGTCCGGAGCATCGGCGGCGTGCGCCGTCAGCGTATAATCGCCGAACGGTACCGAAGCGAAACTGTAGTCACCGTGCGCGTCGGTCGTGGTTGCGAAGCGCGAGCCTTCACCGGCAAGCGTGACGCGCGCGCCGGCGGCCGGCGTGCCGTCGAGAGTAACCGTGCCGTGCACGATGCCGGTCGTCGCGGCGACGGCGGTGCCTAAGGCGGCATTGAAAATGAGCGCGGCGAGCAGCGCCGCAACGATACGGGACATGAACTCCCCTTTTTGAAGTTTGTGTGCGGTAAAAGAGCGGGGGCGCTTACGCGCCGATTACCGCAGCCGGGGGAGGACGGGCGTAGCGACGCACGCAGCGCAGCAGCGTGCGCGTGCGTGCGGCCGTGCGATGTAAAGTGACCCGCGCCGTCGCGCGGAGGGCGAATCGCGTCTTGCGGACGGCGATGGCAATCCTCGCCAGCATCGAGAGCGCAGCGCGCGCGAGCGCGAGAAGGAGCCAGGCCGCGAGCGCGAGCGCCACGATCAGGAACAGCCGTGAGGTGGCCTGATGCTTGGGCTCGAGGCGCTCGGCGAGAGTGAACCAGCAGGCCGCCGCCGCGAGGGTCGCCGGCCATCCGGGAACGGTGCGGCGGAGCCGGGCGGCGAGGATCGAGCCGTCGAGGAGGCTCCCGGCGCCCGCCCAGGCCAGGGCGACGCTGGCCAGTGCCGACGCGAGCCCACCGACGGCCGCAAGCGCCGCAAACGCCTCGTGATAGGCGCCGCCCATGGCGTGACCGCCGCCGTAGCCGGCGGCATGGGCGAGCAGCGAGGCAAGCAAGCCCAGGGCCAGCGCGCCCGGGATTTCCCTGGCTCTCATCGGCCGGAAACTTTCGGGTCGGTACAAGGGTTGGCCTTGAGCGGGCGTCGTACAATCCGGACCCCTCCCCCTAGGCACCTGTGGCCCCGGTGGGGATACCCTATTGAAGAAAGCATGTCCAGCGGATCGAACGTGAACACTCGCCTCCCCGTCGAAAATGCCGACACGGTCAGCCTCGTCTGCGCGTTGCTTGCGCGCTTCCCGGAGCTGGCCTCGATTCGCGCATTGCCCGCCGACGGCACGATCCGGCTCACGTTCGCCGTGCGCCAACGGCTCGATCGCACGGCGCAACGCGCGATCGCTGAGGCGATCGAGGACCACGTCAATGCTTTCGTCCTGCTCGGCGGGCAAACGCCCGCGGCGCTGCGGGTCGAATGCGAGAGCGAGCGTGCGATGGCATTCGTTCACGTCACGCGCGATCTCGAGAGTTTCTCGAAGGAGGAGCTGGAGATGCTCGGCGCACTCTTCCTCACGCGCTTCGGCGAGGCGCTCGTCTGCAGCGAACGGAGCGAGGACGGATTCGAAGAGGACGAGGCCGCGCAGGACGAAGCTGCGCTTTATGCGATCGAGGCATTGCGCGATCCGACGCAATCGAAGAGTCTCGTGGGCTTCCGGGAAGAGAAGCGCATCTTGGTCTATTTTCTGAAAACGCAAAAGAAAGCAAAGGCGTCGGCTCGCCGCTAAGCACGCTGAACCTGCTCGTGATCGGGGACGTCGTCGGTTCCCCCGGCCGGGAGACGCTCAAGCGGTGCTTGCCGCTTTTGCGCGATCAGTATCACGTTCACGCGTGCATCGCCAACGGCGAGAACGGCGCGGCGGGCTTTGGCTTGACCGCACAGACCGCGCAGGAGATGTTCGAGACCGGCGTCGATTTCATCACGAGCGGGAACCATATCTTCGACAAGCGCGATTTCACGACGTATCTAGAATCCTCGGATCGCGTCGTCCGCCCCGCGAACTACCCGCCGGGCGTTCCCGGGCGCGGGTACGGAACCTTCACGGTCGACGGCGTCACCGTCGGCGTGCTGAACTTGATGGGGCGGACGTTCATGCCGCCGGTCGACGACCCGTTTCGCAGCGCCGACGCGTGCGTGGAGGCGCTGCGCGCGCGCACCCCGGTGATCGCGGTCGACATGCACGCCGAGGCCACTTCGGAGAAGGTCGCGCTCGCGCGATATCTCGACGGTCGCGTCTCGCTGCTCTACGGTACGCACACGCACGTACAGACCGCCGACGAGCAGATTCTCGCCGGTGGTACCGCCTACATCAGCGACGTCGGGATGACCGGCCCGGCCGACGGCGTGATCGGGATGGAGCAAACGGCCGTCCTCGAGCGCTTTCTTGCCGGCGTCTCGGAGCGCTTCTCCGTGCAGAAGAGCGGCCCCAGACAGTTTTGCGCGCTCCTGGCGGGCATCGATCCCGCCTCGGGCAAGGCCCTCGAGGTGAAGCGCATCTTTCTGCGCGGCATCGCGTGATCGTCGACTTCCATTCGCATACGAAGGAGAGCGACGGCTCGCTCACGCCTCAGGCGCTCGCCGACTATATGGGCGAACGCGAGGTCGAAGTTTTTTCAATCTCCGACCACGATACGCTCTCGGCCTACGGCGCTTTTCGGCTGCCGCCGGGAGCCCGCGTGGTCACGGGGATCGAGATCAACACGACCTGGCGCGACAACGAGGTGCACCTCCTCGGCTACGCGCTTCCTTTAGATGATGTCTCGCCGCTCACAGCGATGCTGGAGCGTAATCGCGCCGAGCGCCGTACGCGCGTCACGAGCATGGTGGAACAACTCCAGGCCGGCGGCTATCGCATCGTGCTCGACGACGTTCTCCGCGAGGCCGTCGGCTCGAAATCGCTCGGCCGGCCGCACGTGGCGAAAGCGCTCGTGCGTATGGGGGCCGCCGGCGACGTGGAGTCGGTCTTCAGGCTTCTTTTGCGCCGCGGCAGGCCAGGCTACGTTCCATCGATTCATATCACGCCGCAAGAAGCGATTGCGCGCATCCGCGACTGCGGAGGGACCGCCGTGCTCGCGCATCCGGGACGCCTGAAAGACCGCGCGATCATCGACGCGCTCGTCCCATCGGGCTTGCACGGGCTCGAGGTCTTCTACCCGCAGCACGACGCCGACGACGTGCGGTTCTTTACCGAGAAGGCTCGCGAGCATCGCTTGGTCATGACGGCCGGTTCCGACTTCCACGACATCCGCTATCACAGACACGGCGTCGGCATGGACGTCGATCGAGAGGCTATCGCGCCGTTTCTCGAACGCGTCGGAGTAGCGTAGCGCTTTCGTGTTCGTAGCGCTCCATTTCAGCGGCCTGCCCTGCAACGATGCCTGCGTCACGCAACGCGCGATGGTTGATCCGCACGTTGTAGGCGCACGCGGCCACCGCGGCGGCGGCGAATTCGGCGGCACAGCCGATATCGCTCGCCAGGTGCGAGTTCTCGAGCGACAACGCCTCTACGGAGAGCCGCTGTACCTCCAGCGCGAGGCGCATCGCGTTGAGCGGCTCGGCGGCGGCGCGTGCCCACGCCGCCTGCCTCTCGGCACCGCGCGTGGCCATCACCGCCGCAAACGCTGCCTCGTCACGCGCCTGTGCCTCGCCCAGCTCGGCGCGCAGCGCGCCCGCTCGTCCGATGAGGCGCTGCGCGCTCTCACGCACCGCCTCGTACTTCGGGTTTGACGTGGTGATGCGCGCCGCCATCTCGATCAACGCCGCGCCCATCGCTGCGACGACGGTCGCAGCGCTTCCGCCGCCGGGGGTCGGGTTCGCGGAAGCCAGCCGCGCGAGATACTCCATCCGGCGTGCATTCGCGACGGGGAAGCGGAGCCTTGCGGCGAAGGCACGGCCCCATGCAAACCGCCGTTGCGCCGAAAGGCGACGTCAAGGATCGTACGCTCGCCGAGCAAGGCCGCTCGCGCATCGCCTGGGCCGGCGCATACATGCCCGTGCTCGCACAAATCCGCGAGCGATTCGAGCGCGAAAAACCGCTTCGCGGCGTTCGCATCGGCGCGTGTCTGCACGTGACGACCGAAACCGCGAATCTCATGCTCGCCCTGAAAGCCGGCGGCGCCGAGGCTGCGCTGTGCGCGAGCAATCCACTTTCGACGCAAGACGACGTCGCCGCCGCGCTCTGCGATTACGGTGTGCCGACGTTCGCGATCAAGGGCGAGGGTCACGAGCGCTATTACGCGCACATCGAATCGGTGATCGCGACGCAGCCGCAGATGTCGATGGACGACGGGTGCGATCTCGTAACAACCATTTTCACGAAACATAAGCCGCTGCTCGCAGAGATGATCGGCGGATGCGAGGAGACCACGACCGGCGTGATTCGACTCAAGGCGATGCAGCGCGACGGAGTGCTCCCCTACCCCGTGATCGCCGTGAACAATGCGCTCACGAAGCATATGTTCGACAACCGCTACGGCACCGGCCAGTCCACGCTCGACGGAATCATCCGTGCGACCAACGTGTTGATCGCCGGGCGTACGCTCGTGGTCGTGGGGTACGGTTGGTGCGGTCGCGGGATCGCGTCGCGCGCGGCCGGACTGGGCGCGCACGTCGTCATCGCAGAGGTCGATCCGCGGAAGGCGATCGAGGCGGTGATGGACGGGTACCGCGTGATGACGATGGCCGAGGCGGCGAAGATCGGCGACATCTTCGTCACCGTGACGGGCAACTATCACGTGGTGCGCGAAGAGCACTTTCGCGTCATGAAGGATGGTGCGATCGTCTGCAACTCCGGGCATTTCAACGACGAACTGGACCTCGAGGCGATCGCGCGGCTTGCCGCGAAGCGCACGCAGCCGCGGGCCTTCGTCGAACAATACGAACTGAGCGACGGACGCCGCGTGTGCATCCTCGCCGAAGGGCGGCTCGTCAACCTCTCGGTAGGCGAAGGGCACCCTGCCGCGGTGATGGACATGTCGTTTGCCGACCAAGCGATGTGCGCCGTGTATCTCGCAACCAAACACGGCAGCCTGGAGAAGAAGGTCTACGACGTTCCGGTCGAGATCGACGAAGAGGTCGCGAAACTCAAACTTGCCTCGATGGGGATCGGGATCGACACGCTCACACCGGAACAAGTGAAATACATGGCGTCCTGGAGCGAAGGAACGTAGTGGCATATCAACGGCTCTTCACCTCGGAGTCGGTGACCGAGGGGCACCCCGACAAGTTGGCCGATCAGATCTCGGATGCGGTACTCGATGCGTTGCTCAAAGACGATCCGAACTCACGCGTGGCCGTCGAGACCTTCGCGATCACGGGGCAGATTCACATTGCCGGCGAAGTAACGACGAGGACGTACGTGGACATTCCGCGCGTCGTGCGCGAGACGATTCGCGAGGTCGGCTACACGCGATCGGCGGTGGGCTTCGATGCGGAAACCTGCGGCGTCAGCGTTTCCATCGACGAACAGTCGCCCGACATTGCGCTCGGCGTCGACAAGTCGCTGGAAGCCAAGGCGGGAGACGACGACGCGTTCGAACTCACCGGCGCCGGCGACCAGGGGATGATGTTCGGCTATGCCTGCCGTGAGACGGACGAGTTGATGCCGATGCCGATCGTGCTCGCGCACAACCTCACTCGGCATCTTGCTGCGGTGCGGAAGAACGGGACGATCCCGTATCTGCGCCCGGACGGCAAGTCGCAGGTGACCGTCGAGTACGCCGACGATCGCCCGGCCCGCGTCGATGCGGTCGTGATCTCGGCGCAGCACGATCCCGAGATTCCGCTCGAAGTGATCCGCAACGAGATCACGGAGCGCGTCATCAATCACGTAATTCCGGCATCGATGCACGACCAACGCACGCGCATCTTCGTCAATCCGACCGGGCGCTTCGTGATCGGCGGCCCCAAGGGCGACGCCGGCTTGACCGGACGCAAGATCATCGCAGACACATATGGCGGTATGGCGCGTCACGGCGGCGGCGCTTTTTCGGGGAAGGATCCAACGAAGGTCGACCGCTCCGGTGCCTATGCAGCGCGTTGGGTGGCAAAGAACGTCGTCGCGGCCGGTTTAGCGGAGCGCTGCGAGGTGCAGCTCGCGTACGCGATCGGCGTCGCACATCCGGTGAGCGTGATGGTCGAAACGTTCGGCACCGGCAAACTGCCCGAAGAGACGATCTCACAGGCGGTCGCCTCCGTCTTCGATCTGCGGCCCGCCGCGATCATCCACCATCTCGACCTGCGCAGGCCGATCTACAAGCAGACCGCCGCCTACGGTCACTTCGGCCGCCCGGACCTGGACCTTCCATGGGAGCGTCTGGATCGCGTCGATGCCCTTCGCGAGGCCACGCGCTTTCGCGGAGAGATGCTGCGCGTCCCGAACTTTTCCTGACAGCCGGCCAAGGCAGGCAGGCCTCGGCGGGGGTGCCGAGGGCGCCGCTCGAATGCCACTCGCAAGGAGCACTCATCCGTTTGCTTTCTTGAGAGGGGCATTCCATGCGGCGAATTCTCGTAGCTCTTGGCGCGATCGCGTCTTTGAGCTTGGGCTCGGCCGCTGTCCCGGCGATCGGGCAGCAGCAGCCATCCATAGCGGTCATGAACTTTTCGACTCAGGGGCTCACCGGCGATTGGTGGGGCCAGTTTCAACCCGGCGTCGCGCTGTCGGACCTCGTAACCGACGAGTTGGTCAACACCGACCAGTTCAACGTCGTCGAACGAGCGCGGCTTGGCGACACGTTACAGGAGCATCAACTCGATACCTCAGGCGCGGTCGACCCGGAGACGGCAGTCCGAGCCGGCCGCCTCGTCGGTGCGCATTTTCTCGTCGAGGGCAACGTTCTGCAGTTCGAGCAAACGGGGGCCTCGGGCGCCAACGCGGGGCAAGCGATCGGTGGAATTCTCGGCGGCGTCGCCGGCGGTTATCACAGCACGCGCGTCACGATCAAAGTGGCGGTGCGCATCATCGACACGCAGACCGGGCGCATCGTGCAAGCCTTCGACGATGAGCAGACGCAGACGGCGAACTCGTGGGGCGCCGGCGGGATCAGTTACCTGAGCGGCACGTTTGGAAGTTATCACAACTCGAACTTCACGTCGTCGACGATGGGACATCTGATCGACGCAGAGGCGAAGACGATCGCCGCGCACATCGATCCGCATCGGCTTCTTGCCGTCGCGCCGGCTATGCCGTCGCTCAACGGACACATTATCGGGACCGACAACGGCTACTACATCATCAACATCGGTGCGTCACGCGGCGTCTCCGTCGGCCAGTATTTCCAGGTCAATAAGGTCATGCAGGTTCACGACCCGAGTACCGGGCGCTACCTCACGGTCAACGAGCCGACGGGTCGGCTGCAGGTCACGTCGGTGAGCGGCGACACGGCGATCGCTCGTCGCGTCTCAGGCTCGCCCGCAAAGGGACAAGCGGTACAGTCTGAACCGTAAGGCCTAGTCGCCGCAGCAGTTCGCGACCAGTTGGTCGCAGCGCGCGCAGAACGCCTTGCAGTGCTTGTAGACGAGATCGACTCCGCCGCACCGGAAGCAGCGGAGGATCTCGTCTACATTCAGGCTTGCGTGTTCGATGGTCGTGCCTTATACTGCTGAGGCGCCGAGCCCTCTCGGTAACCATTCCGGATTAGCTCAGTTGGTAGAGCAGCTGACTGTTAATCAGCGGGTCGTTGGTTCGAGTCCAACATCCGGAGCCAATTCAAGCCCGTCAAATAAGCGTTTTGGCGGGCTTGCTTACTTTAGGGGCTTTTGTGTTTGCGCGTCTTACCCCCATATTTACCCCCTCGGTAATCGGCATCCCGCTTCTGACCCGCTGACAAGGCTCGATCCATAAGGATCGCAGCCGGGCGTTGCAACTGTGGATTGATGTGGTCCTGATAGAGGTCCATCGTGATTCCGATCCGTGCGTGACCGAGGCGGTCACTCACGATCTTCGGATGGACGCCAGCGGCTAGCATGAGCATTGCGGCGGAGTGACGCAAGTCGTGGAAGCGTACGTCCGGCAACTTCGCGCGGATCAGGAGTGGCTTGAAGGAACGCCTCTGAAAGTTTCGGGGTAACAGCACGCCTCCGGCCGGTGCGGTGAAGACTATCGATCCAGGATGACCATCGGACTGCATGCGCTTCTGCTGTTCACGGAGGACGGTTTTCGCCTCAGGCCCGAGGGCGATCGATCGTTTCGCCGATTTCGTCTTCACTGGCCCGACCTTCCCGGTGCGGTTGTCGCGCGAACGCGAGACATGGATTATGCTGTGATTGAAGTCGATATCGCGCCATTCGAGCGCAAGCAGTTCACCGAGCCGCATGCCGGTATGCAACGCGAGGTAGTATAAGCCAAAAAGGCGGTCTTTACGAGCGGATTTCAGGAGACAGCGAGCGTCAGATTGCGTGAGGATCACCTTATCCTTTGATTCAACTAT
>DATCTQ010000100.1:0-52643 GCA_036567865.1 Candidatus Tyrphobacter sp.
CGCGCCCCCACGCGGACTTCGCCGCGCGGGCCCCTTTCAACGACGAAGCGCGGGACCTGCCCACGCTTCTTGAAACCACCGGCTTTAGCATACACGATAACGACGAGGGGCCGCAACCCCATCGGCGCGGCCCCTGTTCCAGTCTTTCGTTCGATTTGATGCTTCAGACGCGCTGCCGGTTACGGCCGGCCTCCGTGAGCGCGCGTTTAGGGCGCCGTTACTGCGCGTGCATCGCGGGCAAATCGCCCGGTGGATCTTGCGGTTCCAACCGCCCTCCTCTTCGGGGCAATGGGTAACGCTAGCGTACCTCTGGAGTGTACTGCGACAAACGTCAGCGCTTCAAGGGGAGTGCGCTCTCCCTCACGGCAAGGGAGCAGGCGGCGTGAACGGGACCAGTGCTCGCATCGTGCATTCGGTCGCGCCCATGCCGACGACGATCGGCGCCATGCCCGCGGCAAACCCGCTCGGAGCCTGATGCGTGCCGCCGATCTGAACGCCGTTCGCGGCCCCCACGGGTACGTTCGGCGCGGTGAGAATCCCTTGGCCGATCGGCTGCGGGAAGCGCAGAATCCATCCGTTGCAGATCAGCAACGGTCCTCGGCGCTCCATTCCCGTGACCCACATCTTCAGCATGCCGCCGGCCGCCGAACCCTGGAAGAGAAACCGCGTTCGCGCGATCACGGAGGGAGGCGGGGTCGGCTCGAGGCGTCCGGTGAGCGAGAGGCTGCCACTATAGTGCAAGGTGTGCGGTACGACCGGACCGTGCGGCAGCATGGCATTCAAGCGCGCGTTGAGGCCCGCGTACGGATTGCGCGTCGGTCTCGGCGCCGGACGCGGCCGCAGCGTGGGAACCGGAGAGGGCGTCGGCGCGACTGAAATCGGACGCGGCGAAACCCGCGCGTGGCCGATGCCGACCGTCAGCGGTCCGGGGGAGGCACGCCCCGCGGCGGGAGATCGAGCGACGTTCGGATGCGGGCTCGGGGCACCGGCCTGATTGTTCGGTGCGAGGCTCGGCCTCGCGACCGGTGATGGAACGGCGCGCGCGACCGCGGCCGCCGTCGGCTGCGGGGCCGCGGTTCGTGCAGACACTGGCGCCGGTGCGCGGGTCGGTGCAGAGGTTGGAGCGGTGGTGGGAGCCGGCTTGGCCGTCGGCGCTGCGGTCGCCACCGGTCTGGCCGTCGGCGCAACGGTCGCTGCCGGCTTGGCCGTCGGCATCGGCTTGGCCGAAGGCGATTCCGTCGGCTGCGGCGCCGGGCTTGCGGTTGGCTTCGGTGTCGGCGCCGTCGTCGGGTGAGCGAGCGCCACGGCCTGGGTTGGCGCGGGTACCGGCTGCGGCGTTACGGCGGGGACGGGTGTCGGGTTCGGCGATGCCGAGGGTACGACGTGGGTCAACTCGTGGAGCGCCGGGTGCGGACGCTGCATCGGGTGCGTCGCCGGCGCCTGCTTCACGACCGCCGCGTGTTGCACCGGCGGACGCGGTCGCGCACGAGTGGGAACCGGCGTCCGGGCGGGCACTGCGGCGGGAAGCTGCTGCGAAATCGTGATGAGCCGACTGCCGAGCGTCGTTTCCGTCGAACTTTCTTGCGAAGCGCTCGCGGCAACCGAGATCAAGAATGCGGCGGCGAGCAAGTGCAATAAGAGCGACGCGAGGGTGCTTCCGGCGAGTCGCTCTTTGCGGCGCTCGTCCGTGGGATCGCGCCGATTCATTGGTGTCTCCTAACTGCGCGGCCCACCCCGCAGGAGCCTGCCTCCGCGGGCGCGCAAGCGCCAACGCTCGATGGAATCGATCCTTCAGAAGCGCACGAAGATCATCGCCACGATCGGTCCGGCCTCGCGCGAGGGGGGCGTGATGCGTTCGCTGCTCCTGTGCGGGGCGAACGTCTTCCGACTCAACTTCTCACACGGCACGCCGGCAGAGCACGGCGAGGCGATCGCACAGGCGCGACGCATTGCCACAGAGTTGGCCACGACGGTCGCCATGCTGCAAGACCTTCCCGGCCCGAAGGTTCGCACCGGGCCGCTCGCCGACGGCGTCGCTTCGGTTCATCTCGAGCGCGATGCGCCCTTCGTGCTCACGACGCAAGCCGTTCCCGGCACGAGCGAGCGCGTCTCGGTCTCCTATCCCGGTCTGCCCGCCGATGTCGCGATCGGCAAGCGCATCTATCTGCAGGACGGCCAGATCACGCTGCGCATCGTCGACAAAAACCCAACCGAGATCGTCACGACGATCGAGTTCGGCGGCGACCTACGTTCGGCGCAGGGAATCAACTACCCCGACGGTTCGCTGAACCTCGACTCGGTGACGGATCGCGACCTCGAATACTTGGGATTCGGGCTCGAGCACGATGTCGATTACGTCGCGATCTCGTTCGTGCGCAGCGCCGACGACGTGCGCAAGGTCAAGTCGTTCATCGCCGAGCGAGAGAAGGATACGCCGGTGCTCGCGAAGATCGAAAAACATGAAGCGCTCGAGGATATCGATGCGATTATCGCCGAAGCCGACGGCATCATGGTCGCGCGCGGCGATCTCGGGATCGAGATGCCGCTCGAAGCCGTCCCGCTGATCCAAAAGGACCTGATCGCGCGCTGCAATCGCGCGGGAAAACCCGTGGTCACGGCGACGCAGATGCTCGAATCGATGATCGGCTCTTCGCGGCCGACGCGCGCCGAGGCGACCGACGTTGCCAATGCAATTCTCGACGGCACCGACGCGGTGATGCTCTCCGGCGAAACCGCACTCGGCGCCTATCCAACCGAAGCGGTGCGCACGATGGCGAAGATCGCGCGCGAGGTCGAAAAGGCGTATCCGCACGCTGCGCTGCGCGCGCGCTGCCTCGAAGGCCCCGATGCGTCGATCGCCCGTTCCATCGCCGAGGCCGCAACGCGTGCGAGCGACGAACTGCGCACGCCGTTCATCGCCACCGGAACGACGACGGGGCATACCGCGCATCACGTCGCGGCCTTCCGCCCGCGCGCGCGCATCGTCGCGCTGACGCCGAACGAGCGCGTCGCGCGCCGGCTCGCCTTGCTTTGGGGCACCGAATCGCTGTTGATCGAACACTACGACAATATCGACGCACTGCTGGCCATAACCGAGGAACGCATGGTCGAAGCCGGGCTGGTGCGCAGCGGCGACCTCATCGCTTTTACAACCGGCATGCCGCCCGGCGCCGGCGGCACGAACCTGTTGAAAATTCACCAGATTCCTTAAACCTCATGTCGTTGCGGCGCGGGTGCGGGCGAGCATTTCGCGGGCGTGTTTCAGGGCCGCGTCGTGAGGTTCGCCCGAGAGCATGCGCGCGATCTCGTTCGTGCGCTCCTGCGCGTTGTCGATCTCGCGCACGCTGATAAAGGTCGCACCGCGCCGCTCGTGCTTTTCGAGCACGTAATGGCGTTCGGCCCAGGTTGCCAGTTGGGCAAGATGGGTAACGCAGATGACTTGGCCGTTGCGGGCAAGACGCCCGATCCGTGCGCCGACCGCAACCGCGGTCGCGCCGCCGATACCCGCGTCGATCTCGTCGAACACGAGCGCGGTGCGCTCGCGCGCCTCGGCGAGCGCAACGACCAATGCGAGCAAGACGCGCGAAAGTTCTCCGCCGGAGATGATGCGCGTCAGAGGCCGCATCGCTTCGCCCGCATTCGCGGAGAACTGGAACTCGACGCGCTCGCCGCCGCTACGCCCGATGCGTTCCAGCGGCTCGAAGGCAACGTCGAAGGTTGCCGAGCCGAGCGCCAGATCGCCCAACTCCGCCGCGATGCGCTTGACCAAGACGCGCGCCGCCTCACGCCGTAACTTTCCAAAACGCGCCGCGCTCTCGACCAAATCGCGTTCGGCGGCGGCAGCGGCGGCCGTCAACTCGGCACCGCGCTCGCCGCGGTGCTCGTGATCCCGCAGCGTCGCCTCTGCTTCGCGTGCGTAGGCCAGAACGGCGTCGAGCGATCCGCCGTACTTGCGTTTCAAGCGGTCCAACACGTCTAAACGCCCGTTGATGCGTTCCAACTCCATCGGATCGTACTCGCTGGCATCGAGTTCCCGGGAGAGGCGCGCGGCAAGATCGTTCGCCTCGCTCTGCAGCGCACCGAGTTCCCCGGCGAGTTCGCGCAGCGCGGGAGCGACCTCGCCGACACTGTCGAGCGCCGCGCTCGCCGCGCCGATCGCGCCGGTGACGCTCGTCTCCTCTCCCGCGAGGGCGGCGTGGGCGCCGCGCAACGCGAGGACGATGCGCTCCACGTTATCCAGATAACGGCGCCGCGCGGTCAAGCGGTCGTCCTCGCCGACGTCGGGCGCGGCGGCCACGATCTCGTCGAGGGCGTAGCGCGCCTCCCCGAGGCGCGCTACGACGCTTTGCTCCTGACTCTCCATCGCGGCGAGGGTCTCGCGCAACGCGGTTGCGTGAGCATAGGCGCCTTCCGTTGCGGCGCGCGCCTCGAGTGCTTTGCTGCCGCCGAATCGATCGAGCAACTCCAGGTGATAGGCGGACGAGAGCAAGCGCTGCGCCTCGTGCTGTCCCACGATCTCGGCGACTTGCGCCGCGAACTCGCGCACGACTCCCGCGGTCGCGGGGCGGCCGTTCACGCGCAGATTCGATTTCCCAGCCGGAGTCATCTCGCGCACGATCGTCGCCTCCTCGCCCGGATCGACGTCGAAGCCCTCCGCGTTCAAATGCCGCAACAACGCGTCGTCGGGTTCGAAGGCGAGCGTGACCACCGTTCTCTCGGCATCGCGGGTGGCGGCGGCCTGATCTGCACGCGCGCCGAGCGCGAAGGCGAGGGCGCCCACGAGCATCGTCTTACCGGAGCCCGTTTCGCCGCTAAAGATCGTGGCGCCGCCGGCAAAGTCGATCTCGGCGCTCGCGATGAGGCCGTAGTTTTCGATTCGCAGGCGTTTCAGCACGTGCGAGGCGGGCGTTCCTTGATGGAGACTCCCCAACGAAGCTTCGATTCGAGGCGCTCGAAGAAGCGCAACGCCGAGGTGCGTGCAAAGCGAACGCGCTTCGGATGGCGCTGGACGACGACGCTCTCGCCGGGTTCGATCTGAGCGACCATCTCTCCGTCGCACTCGATGTGCGCGTGCGCGGGTTCCACGTCGCAACCCGCTTCCACGCGCGAACTCGCCGGCACGATGATCGGCCGCGAAAAGAGCGTGTGCGGCAAGAGCGGGACGATGCCGAATGCATCGACGCGCGGCGAGATGATCGAGCCTCCGGCCGAGAGAAAATACGCCGTCGATCCCGTCGGCGTCGCGATGCACAAGCCGTCCGCCGGAATCTGCACGGCAGCCTCGTCGTTCAATCGCAGCGTGAAGGGAACGATGCGCACGCCGCCCTTCCGTATCACCACTTCGTTGAGCGCAAAATAGGTGCGGCCGGCATACTCGGCCTGTAACGCCAATCGTTCTTCGATCTCCAGACCGCGCTCGAGCAACTGCGGGAGTTGCGCGATGCGCGGGTCGTCTTCGTCGAACTCGGTGAGGAAGCCGAGCCTGCCGGTGTTGATTCCGATGATGGGGACGTCGCCGTCGATCGCGACGCGCGCCGCACGCAGCAGCGTGCCGTCGCCGCCGATCGTGACGATGAGGCTTGCGTCGCCGCGTTCCTCCGGCAAGCGCACCACGCCGAAGCCGTGCGCGCGAAAGCTTTCGGCAACGCGATCGGCGATCGCGCGCGCGTGCTCGCGATCGTGGTCGACGTAGAGCGCAATGGTTCCCTTCGCCACCGAGAGCGTGGTCATGGCGGAGAGCCTTCGGCAACGACCTCCGCGATTCGTCTTGGGGCGATCGGCGCGCCCTCGCGCCGCAACTCCATGAGGAACTCCCGGTTCCCGGCCGGCCCGCGGAGCGGCGAGGCGATCACCCTCACCGGAACCAGTCCGAGTGCGAGCGCGGCCTCGCTCACCTCGGCGAGGACCTGCCGGTGCACCGCGGCATCGCGCACGACGCCCTTGGGGCCCAGACGCTCGCGGCCGGCCTCGAACTGCGGCTTGACGAGCGCGACGATCGCGCCGGCCTGCCGTAGGTACGCGTCCGCGCGCGCGAGGATCGTTCGAAGCGAGATGAACGACGTGTCGATCGCGATCAGATCGAAGCCTTCGGGAAACGCGTCGGCGGGGAGACGGCGGAAGTTCGTGCGCTCGATGACCGTGACGCGCTCGTCGTTGCGAAGCCGCCAGTCGAGCTGCCCGTAGCCCACATCTAGCGCGGTGACGTGTGCGGCACCGTGTTGCAGCAGCGCATCGGTGAACCCGCCGGTCGAGGCGCCGACGTCGAGGGCGTGCGCGCCGCGCACGTCGAGTGAGAAGGCCGCGAGGGCGGCGTCGAGTTTCTCGCCTCCGCGGCTCACGAAACGCCGCGGCTGCTCGACGTCGAGGCGCGCGCCCTCTCGGACGATCTGCCCCGCCTTCGTCGCCGGCACGCCATCGAGGCGCACGCGGCCTTCCATGATCAGCGCGCGCGCCTGCGAACGCGTGATGCCGGCACGCTGCGCGACGACCGTATCGAGGCGGCGCACGCTCACGACACAGAATGTACCACAAGTCAGGCCTTCCGGGTCACCGCTCCGAGGAGTTTGGCGACGGCTCCTCGATGTATCGAGGGAGGTTCCGGAAAGACATGACGAAGCGGCGTTATCTCGTGATCGTGCTCATGTTTTTGAGCGTTTTCGTCAATTACATGGATCGCGTGAACTTTTCGGTTTCGATCCCGGCGATTCGGCATCAGTTCGGCTTCAGTTTGCAACAGATCGGCTCGATCGTCTTCGCGTGGGCGATTGCGTATGCCGTCTTTAATTTTCCAGGCGGCTGGCTCGTGGATCGTATCGGTCTGCGCTGGGGCTTGCCGCTTACGCTCGGGTGGTGGTCGCTGTTCACCATGGCCACGCCGTTTGCGAGCGGGCTCGTCGGGTGGTATCTCGTCCGCGCCCTCATGGGTGCCGGCGAAGCCCCGATTTGGCCGATCAACGCCAAGATCGCAAACACGTGGGCGGGGCCGCGCGAACGCTCCACGCTGTATACGTGGGCCGGATCCGGCCAGTACGTCGGGCCGGCGATCGGCACGATCCTGGCCGGTTGGATTCTCGTCAACTTCGGTTGGCAATGGACCTTCATCGCGTTCGGCGTCGCCGGCTTGGTCATCGTTCCCTTTTGGATCGCCGTGGTGCGCGACCGGCCGGCCTCGGATTCGCGGGTGAATGCCGAGGAAGCCGCATGGATCGGCAATCGCGCGGCCGCCGGTGAGAAAGCCGACTGGAACGGAATCAAAGACCTGCTTTTCAGCCGTACCGGCTTGGGAATGCTGCTCGTCTTCCTCACGTTCGGCTACATCCTGTTCACGTTCTTGTATTGGATGCCGAGCTACATGTACTACACGTTCCACATGAGCGTGCTCAAGAGTTCGGCGTGGGCGAGCCTCGGAGCGTTGCTCGGCTTCGCAGGCTTCATCATTTCGGGGCCATTCAACGACAGGCTCGCCGCTCGCTTCGACCGGCTCACGGCGCGTCGCATCGGGACCGCGGCGCCCATGTTCTGCGCCATGCTGTGCGTCGCGCTCTCTCTGCTGAGCGCGCGAAGCGGGCTCGGAGGGATGACCGCCGTCTTGATCGGTCTCGCGCAGTTGCTGATGAACGTGACGGTGGGCGCGTGGGCCGTCAACGTCATCGAGATCTCGCCGAACCAGGCCTCGACCGGCTTGGTCTACGGCATTTACAACGGCGCGCTCAACGTCATGGGGGCGGTCAACGCGCTGATCCTCACGTGGATTGCGTCGCACTATGGATTCCCGGCAGCCTTCGGCAGCGCCACCGCTTTCATGCTCGTCTTTCTCCTGAGCATTCTCTTCGTCGTCGATCGCCGAAGTTACACGAAGTTGATCACCCGCGCGGAACTCGCCCGCACTGCGGCATAACGAAAGGAACGCAATGAGTCACATTCGGTTGTTGGTTGGGACGCGCAAGGGCGCGTTCGTTCTCACCTCCGACGGAAAGCGCGAACGCTGGGAGGTCGCTGTGCCGCATTTTGCCGGCTGGGAAATCTATCACCTCAAGGGCTCGCCCACCGAGCCGGATCGGCTCTACGCGTCGCAGAGCAGCAGTTGGTTCGGGCAGCAGATCCAGCGCTCCGACGACGGCGGCAAAAGTTGGGAGCCGATGGGGAACACGTTTGCGTACGACGGCGTTCCCGGTACGCACCAATGGTACGACGGCACGCCCCGTCCTTGGGAGTTCAAGCGCGTCTGGCATCTCGAGCCGTCGTTGACCGATCCCGACACGGTCTACGCCGGCGTGGAAGACGCCGCCCTCTTCGCATCGACCGACGGCGGAGCGAGCTGGCAGGAACGTTCCGGACTGCGTGGCCACGGAACGGGGCCGTCCTGGCAACCCGGCGCCGGCGGTTTGTGCCTGCACACGATCCTGCTCGATCCACGCGATTTCAAGCGCATCATGATCGCGATCTCGGCCGCGGGCGCGTTCCGCACCGACGACGGCGGCGGGACGTGGAAGCCGATCAATCGGGGACTCAAGTCCGAGTACATACCGGATCCGGACGCCGAGATCGGCCACTGCGTGCACCACATCGCGATGCATCCCGCGCGCCCCGACTCACTCTTCATGCAGAAGCACTGGGACGTCATGCGGAGCGACGATGCCGGCGATTCTTGGCGTGAGGTCAGCGGAAATCTGCCGACCGACTTTGGATTCGCGATCGACGTGCACGCGCACGAACCGGAGACGATCTACGTGGTACCGATCAAGAGCGACTCGGAACACTTTCCACTCGACGGGAAGCTGCGCGTCTACCGAAGCCGCAGCGGCGGAAACCAATGGGAGGAACTCGCGAAGGGCCTCCCCCAACGCGACTGTTACGTCAACGTCTTGCGCGACGCGATGTCCGTCGATTCATTAGATCCGTGCGGCATCTATTTCGGCACGACGGGCGGACAAGTCTACGCTTCGGCGGATGCCGGTGAAAACTGGATCGCCGCCGTTCGCGATCTTCCACCCGTGCTCTCCGTCGAAGCGCAGACGCTGCCGTGATTCGCGTCGTCCTTCCCGCGCATCTGCGCACGCTCGCGCGCGTCGACGGGGAGGCGAAGGTCGAGGTCGATGGCCGCGTCACGCTGCGCGCGGTTCTCGATGCGATCGAAACGCGCTATCCGGTCTTGCGGGGAGCAATCCGCGATCAGGCCACGAAGCAGCGGCGCCCTTACGTGAGGTTCTTTGCGTGCCGGCACGATCTCTCGCACGAGCCGCAGGACGGGCCGCTGCCCGATGCCGTCGCGACCGGAGCGGAGCCGCTCCTCATCATCGGGGCGATCGCCGGCGGCTAAGCCGCATCATGCTCGCTCTTCGAGGGCGCGGTCTACGTCTTTGATTTGTGCCTCGGCACTCTTCAGGAGCGCATCACATTCATGAACGAGGGTCTTCCCCTCTTTGAACAGCAGCGTTGCGCGCGCAAGTTCGGTCGTGCCGCCCTCCAGTTCTTTCACGATCTGCTCGACACGCGCCAGTTTCTGCTCGAAGGTTTGCAGCGGCTCATCAGGCATCAGGTTGCACCGATTCGACTCTCGCGTCGACGACCCCGCGTTCGAAGCGGGCCTGGATGGGATCGCCGGCCGTCAGGTCGGCGGCGTCGCGCACGGCCTTCCCGTGCTTCGTGACGATGGCGTAGCCATGGGCAAGCGGCCGCAAAGGGTCGAGCCCATCGAGCAGCGCGCTCGCACGTTCGACTCGTTGCCGGATGCCCGCGAAAAATCGCACGGCTCCGGTTTCGAGGCTGCCGGAAATCTGGGCAAGACGCGCCCTGCGTTCGGAGACGAATCGCTCCGGGTTATGGCGGTCGAGGCGCTGATTCCCTTCGGCGAGCGAGCCGCGCTTGGACGTCAGAAATGCCGAGGCGCGATATGCGAGACTCTCCGCGAGCGCGTTCGCCCGCTGTGCCGCGCGTCCGACTGCATCGCGAACCGCCCGCGCAAGGTCGCGTTGAGCAACGATGAGCCGTTCGCGCGCGAGCAGCCATCCCCGCGCGATATGCTCGGCGGCAAGCGAGGGCGTACCGAACGTGAGATCGGCGACGTCGTCGGCGAGGTGATGATCGCCCGAGTGGCCGATCGCGGTCAGCACCGGCCGGTGCGCGCGTACGATTGCGCGTACGACGGGCTCGAGATTGAACGGAAAGAGATCCTCGTACGAGCCGCCGCCGCGAGTAATCACGATGACGTCCACGTGGAGGCCCGACGCGCGGTCGACGGCCGCGGCGATCTCGATCTCCGCGCCCTGTCCTTGCACCTTCGTTTCGATGAACGTGACCTCGACGAAGGGCGCTCTGCGCGCGATCGTCTCGAGGAAGTCCTCCATGCCTTTCCCGCGTGCGGAGATGAGGGCCACGTGCCGCGGGAGCTCCGGGACCTTCCGCTTGCGCGACGCCTCAAAGAGGCCCTCGGCGCGAAACTTCATCTTGAGCTCTTCGTAGAGCTGCAAGAACTTGCCCAATCCGGTCGGCTCGATGCTTTCGACGACGAGTTGATAGGCGCTGCGGTCGGGACGGACGTCGACCTTGCCGGCGGCGATCACGGCCATACCGTTTTCCAGTTGCGGAAAACCGCGGCGAACGTCCGACCACGCGACGCAGTCGAGGACGGCACGCTCCTCCTTGAGCGTAAAGCCGAGATGCCCGTTGAACTCGCGCAGACCCGAAACCTCGCCCGAGATTGCGATATCGCAAAGCGAGGGCGTACGCGCGAACAAACCCGCCATCCGGCGCGTGAACTCGCCGACGGAATAAACGGGCCGCGGAGGTACCCGCTCCGCTTCGCTCACGGATTCGAGGAGGGCGGCAGCGTATCGAGCAGATCCGGCGCGGGCGGCGCCTCGACGCGCGAGCAGATGCTCGTCGGCTGCGTGCCGTTGAGATAGACGTCGGTCGCGCCCGTGCACGACGCCACCCTGACGACTTCGTCGGACGGAAAGACGAAGTCGTGCGGCGGCGTTCCCGCCAGTGCGGCCTTCATGAATCGCGCCCAAATGCGCGCGGGAATGTCGCCGCCGTACGATTCGACCATGCGCGAGTAGTCGTCGTTACCGAGCCACACCGCGGTGACGAGATCGGGTGTGTAGCCGACGAACCACGCATCCCGGAACGACGAGGTGGTGCCCGTCTTGCCGGCCGCGGGCCGGCCGATGATCGCGTTTGGATATCCCGTCCCGTGGCTGATGACGTCCTCCAACATCGTCGTCACGATATAGGCGGTGCCCGCGCTGACCGCTTCATCCGCCTGCGGGAAGCGGTCGTCGAGCACGATGTTTCCGAGCGAATCGCGCACGATCCGAAATGGCGTCGGTGCTTCGTGCACCCCTTGGTTCGCGAGCGTCCCGTAGCCGCTCGCCTGATCGAGCACGGTAAGGACGGAGCTGCCGAGCGCGAGCGAAAGGTTTGCCTCGAGCGGTGACGTGACGCCCATGCGGTGCGCGTACTCGATCACGCGGTCGACGCCGATGCGGTCGGCGAGCTTCACCGCGACGACGTTTCGGGAAAGTGCGAGCGCCGTGCGCAACGTGACCGTCCCCATGTACCGCATGTCATCGTCCTGCGGCGACCAGCTCGTGCCGTCGCCCATCGGATATGCGACGGGCGTGTCGTCCATCGTCGAGGAAGCCGCAATGCCCTCGTCGATCGCCGCGGTGTAGACGTAGGCCTTGAACGAAGACCCGGGCTGACGGCGCGCCTGCCAAGCGCGATTGAACTGATTGGTCAGCGAGAAGTGCGTGCCGCCGACCATCGCGATGATCTCACCGGTGGAAGGGCGTAGCGCGACGAGCGCGGCCTCATGCCCGCCGATCCCTTCGGCTCGCGACTCGCGAATGCCCCAGTCCACCGCATCCTGCGCGATCCGCTGCGCGCGGGGGTCGAGCGTCGTCGTTACCTGCAGGCCGCTCTCCTCGACGGCTTGGCGCCCGAAGAGCCGCTCGAGTTGTGCGACGGCGTACGTCGTGAAATACGGATATGCGTAGCCTTGCAGTCCGCCGGGACGCTGCGCGATGAGGCCGAGCGGCGCGGCGTACGCAGCATCGGCCTGCGTCTGCGTGACGTAACCGCTCTCGACCATCCGCTGAAGCACGTGGAGTTGCCGATCGCGCGCAAGCGCGAGGTTGACGAAGGGTGAGTAGTCGGATGGCGCCGCGGGGAGACCCGCCAGCATTGCGGCTTGCCCGAGCGTCACGTGCGCGATGTCCCTGCCGAAGTACGTGTGCGCCGCCGCGTCGACGCCGTACGCCTCGGCACCGAGATAGATCAAGTTGAGGTAGCGCTCGAGGATCTCATCCTTCGTATAGTAGCGTTCGATCTCCATCGCGAGCAGCGCCTCTTGAATCTTTCGAGAAAACGAAACCTGGTTCGAGAGGAAGAGCGCGCGTGCGAGCTGCTGCGTGATCGTCGAGGCGCCCTGCTCGATTCGCTGGTGCGTCAGGTCTGCAAACGCAGCGCGGATGATGCCGCCGAAATCCACGCCGTGATGATGATAGAAGTTATGGTCCTCGTTCGCGACGAACGCCTCGCGCACGGCTTGCGGGATCCGCGAGACCGGGACCCAGACGCGATTTTCTTTGTAGACGCTTGCGAGCAACGTACCGTCGCGCGCGAAGAAACGCGTCGAGCGAGCGGGTTGGTAGTCGGCCATGCGGCTGATGTCGGGCAGGTGGCGCGAGTAGGACGCAACGATCCCGGCAATGAGGCCGGCGCCGAACAGCACCAGGAGCAAGAGCGTCACCAGGATGCCCCGCACGATGCGGCGGCGGCCGAGCCGCGCAATGGATGCGGCAACGCGTCTCAGCGCGGTGCCGAGCGCCGCCAGCCAATCACCGAGCGTCTGCATTAAGGAGCCTCACCCTCGCGATCGCGTTCAAGACCCCGTTGACGTATCGCCCGGAATCATCGGTCGAGAACTTCTTCGCCAGCTCCACCGCTTCATTGATGGCGACGGCAGGCGGAGTCGAAGAGCGGTAGAGTTCGTAGGTTGCCATGCGGAGGATGAAACGATCGAGCGCCGGGAGGCGTTCGATCGTCCAGCGATCGAGCAGCGGCCCGATCACGCGGTCCGCCTCCGGGGCAAAGTCGAGCGTGCCGAGTACGAGTTCCCGAACGAATCGGCGATGCTCGCTTCCTCCGCCCGCATCGACGATCTCCTCGATCGCCTCCGCGGGGTCGCGCCCACCTACCTCGACCGCGTAGAGCGCCTGCAACGCCTGCTCGCGCCCCATGCGTCGCGTCGACATCGTTATCCCCGCGCCGCGGCGGCAAACAGCGCCGGAAGCGATCCGATGTCGTACCGCCCTTCTCGAAACTGGCTCGTTCCCAAAACGTCCAAACATGCTTCGATGGTCGTATGGACGCCCTCGACCACCGTCTCGCGAAGCGCCCGCTCCATACGCGCGATCGCCGCTTCGCGCGTCTCTCCGTACGCGACGACCTTCGCGAGCAACGAGTCGTAGTACGGCGGCACGAGCGCTCCGCCGTACGCGTGGGTATCGACCCGAATTCCCGGACCGCCGGGAAAGGCGACGCGCGAGAGCGTCCCCGCTTCAGGGGCAAAACCGTTGCGAGGATCCTCCGCGTTGATGCGGCATTCGATGGCGCTTCCGCGGGCGCGCAGGTCCGCTTGCGCGTATCCCAATCGCTCGCCTGCTGCGATACGGATCTGCTCCCTGACGAGGTCGATGCCATAGATCATCTCGGTGACCGTATGCTCCACCTGAATACGCGTGTTCATCTCCATAAAATACACGTGATCGCCCGAAACGAGAAACTCGAGGGTTCCGGCGTTCGTGTAGCCGACGTGCCGGCAAGCGCGCACCGCCATTTCGTGCAGTGCGTTGCGTTGCTTGAGCGCAAGATTCGGAGCAGGAGCTTCCTCGATGAGTTTTTGATGCGACGGCTTCTGCAACGAGCAATCGCGCTCGCCGAGATGCACGATCGTGCCGAATTCGTCGCCGAGGACCTGGACCTCGATGTGACGCGGATGGAGAATCAGTTTCTCCATATAGATGCGACCGTCTTTGAAGCTCGCCTCGGCCTCGGCGGTCGCGGCCGCATACGCGCGCTCCAGATCTTCGGGTCTCTGGACGACGCGCATACCCTTTCCGCCGCCGCCCGCGGTCGCCTTGAGTAACACGGGATAACCGATGCGCTTCGCCGCATCGCGCGCCTCGCGCGGCGTGTCGAGAATGCCCGATCCCGGCGTCGTCGCGATGCCCGCCTCCTTCATCACGCGCTTCGCCGTCGCTTTGTCGCCCATCGCCGCGATGACCGATGGCTTAGGGCCGATGAAGACGAGCCCGTGATCTGCGCAGATTTCCGCAAACCGCGCGTTTTCGGCGAGAAATCCGTAACCGGGATGGATTGCCTCGCAGCCGGCTGCAAGCGCCGTCGAGACGATGTTGGCGATATCGAGATAGGATCGAGGCACGGGCCCCGGTCCGACGCAGTAGGCTTCGTCGGCCTGCCGGACGTGCAGCGAATCCCGATCGGCTTGAGAATAGATCGCGACCGTGCGCACGCCGAGGTCGTGGCAAGCGCGATTGATGCGCAGCGCAATCTCGCCGCGATTGGCGATGAGCACTTTTGAAAACATGCAGCAGCCTCGGCGCTATCCGCGATCCAGCTCGAAAAGCGGGCGGCCGTAGTCGACGACGTCGCCGTCTTGCTGGAGAATCGCGACGATGCGCCCGGCGCCGCGGCTGCGCACGGGATTGCGGATGCCGAGTTGCTCGACGTAGCCCAGCTCGCGGTCGCCGTCGAGCACCTCGCCTTCGTGCGGCGCCGGACGCCCGAGGTGAAAAATACCGACGCGGTCGGCGGCAATCCGCTCGATGCGCGACGGCGTGCTCGACGCCGGCGCTGCGGCCGGAATGGTGACGGCATGCTCGGCGGCGGTTCGGCCGACCTCGAACGTTTCGTGCTCCCGCTCGATTCGGACGGATTCGAGATCGTTTGCGATCAGAAACGTTGCCAACCGCGCAACGCGCTCGGCGATGCCCGCAGGCTCTTCCGGAATCATCGAACCCCCCGGCTTCGCTTTGCCGGTGGGCGAGACCCTGGAATCAGCACCTCGGTCAGCGACAGCAGCATGAACGGACGTTCGGCCAAGCGCGGATGCGGGATCGATAGGTCCGGCGTCTCCAGGCGCAGCCTATCGAAGAGCAAGAGATCGAGATCGATGACGCGCGGCCCCCAGTGATAGCTTGGCCGCCGGCCCAACCGTACCTCGATGCGCTGCAGGGCTGCGAGCAATGCTTGCGGAGCGAGCAGCGTCTCGATTCGAGCAACCGCGTTCACGAATGCCGGTTGCGCGCTGCGGCCCCACGGTCTCGTCCGCAGAAGCGGCGAGACGCCGCGCACGCGTCCGGCGTCGTTCAATGCCGCGATTGCACGGCGCACGTTCCCGGCGGCATCTCCGACGTTCGAGCCGATACCGACGTACGCAACGACGCTCACTCCGGGCCGCCGCGAGCGGCGCGATGGCGCGGGTTGGCGCGCGCCAGCGTCACCGAAGGCGTCGCGCCGTCGAGAAATGCGGGTTTTGAAATCGTTACCTCGGCACGCGCCACCCGAGCGTCGGCGAAGACCACGCTGAGGAGATCGAAGGCGAGGCGCTCGAGCAGAGCGTACGAACGCTCGCGTACGATCGTCGTGATCCGGTCGTACAACCGACCGTAGTGCAGCGTGCTCTCGATGTCGTCCGAGGCGGCGGGCTCGGTCAGATCGATCTCGGCGACGAGATCGATCTCGAAGATCTGCGCTTGCTCCCGTTCGCCGGGATTCGCGCCGTGACGCGCCTCGACGCGCACTCCGTGCAGCGCTATCCGGTCCATCCCGCAGGCCTCCATTCGCGAACGGTTGCATCGGCGATTCGCAGCGCGTCGCACGTTGCGGCGACGTCGTGCACGCGAACGATGTCGATCCCCGCCGCCGCCGCGAGGACGCTCGTCGCCGCGGTCGCGATCGCGCGCTCGCCGGGCTCGCGGCCCGTGAGTTTTCCGAGCGTCGATTTGCGCGATGCACCCAGCAGCGTCGGAAAACCGAGCGCGACGACGCGGTCGAGCCGTCGCAGCACTTGGAGATTTTGCTCGGCGGTTTTTCCGAACCCGATGCCGGGGTCGAGCACGATACGCTCGCGCGCGATCCCGCGCCGCAGCGCTGCCTGCGCGCAGTCTTCGAGCACCCGCAGCACCGCGTCGACGACATCTCCGTCGTACTGCGTTCCCGATTGGTTGTGCATCGCGACGAACGCCATCCCGCGCTCGGCCGCGATCTCGAGCAGTTCCTCCGGCGCGCGCTGCACGCAGTTGAGCACGTCGGCGCCCGCGTCGGCCGCGGCGCGCGCGACGGCAGGCTTTGTCGTGTCGATCGACAGCAGCGCGCGCGGCATCCCCTCGCGCAGTATACGCACGACCGGCAATACCCGGGCAAGCTCCGTGGCCTCGTCGACGGGGATGTGGCCAGGACGCGTGGATTCGCCGCCGAGATCGATGAGGTCGGCACCGTCGGCGAGATGCCGCAACGCGCGATCGCGCGCCCGATCGGTCTGCGCCGTCCCATCACCGGAGAACGAATCCGGTGTGACGTTCACGATGCCCATCACGTACGTGCGCACGCCCCATGGGAGGCGGACGCCGCGCGCTTCGAGCGCTCCGCGCTCAACCACCGACTGCAAGCTGACCCGCCCGCTCGAGCGCGATCTCGCGAACCGCGGCGACGACGAAGGTCGAGCCGGTGACGACCAAAACCTCATCGGCTTCTTTTTGCGCGCAAGCAAATCGGAAGGCTTCGATCGGATCCTCGATCGCGCGCGCCGGGATACGCAGCGATTGCGCGACTCCAAGCAGGCGCTTCGACTCGATTGCACGACGCCCCGCCACCGCGAACGTCGTGACGATCAGCGAATCGAGCAGCGGCGCGAGCGCGCCGAGGATCGCCGCCGCATCCTTGCTCTCGCCGATCGCGACGAGCGCGTGCATGCGGCGAAGAGAAAACTGTTCGCGGAGTGCGGCTGCCAGATGCTCCGCCTTCTCCGCGTTGTGCGCGATGTCGAGTACGATCGTCGGCGTTCCCGCAAGAATTTCCATTCGGCCCGGTATCGCGACGCGGCCGAGCCCGCGCTCGATCGCCTCCGCCGGAGGGCGTAGCGGCGGCCGGAGCGCTTCGACGGCGAGAATCGCTGCGCGCGCGTTACGGCGCTGAAACGAGCCGAAGACGGGCAGGCGAACGTCGTAGGCTCCGCGCGCGGTCGTCACCTCGAAGCGACGCTGATCGCCGTCCTGCACGGCGATCTGCGACGCGGCATCGACGTGGATGATCGGCGCATGCTTTTCGCGCGCGATCCGTTCGATGACGGCGATCGCTTCGGAACGATCGGCACCAACGACGACCGGGAGGTTCCCTTTGATGATGCCCGCTTTTTCGGCGGCGATCGCTTCCAGCGTATTGCCGAGTACCTCGGTATGATCGAAACCGACCGACGTAATCACCGCGACCTCCGGCGAAATGACGTTCGTGCCGTCGAGCCGCCCACCGAGGCCGACCTCGATCACCGCGACGTCCACGGCTTCGCGAGCGAAGTGCGTGAATGCGAGCGCGAGCAGCGTTTCGTAGTAGGTAGGCCTACCGTGCGTTGCCGACGTACGCTCGATCGCGTCCATCATCTCGTCCAGGATCGCGGCGAAGCGTGCAGGCGAAATCGCCACACCGTCGATGCACGCGCGCTCGGTGACCGATTGGAGGTGCGGCTTGACGTGGATCGCCGTGCGAAACCCTGCAGCGCTTTGCACGGCGGCGATCATCGTCGCCGTCGAACCTTTGCCGCTCGTCCCGCCGACGTGCACCGTCGGATAGGCATCCTGTGGATTACCCAGCGCGTGGAGCAGCGCCCGCATCCGCTGTAGGCCCGGGTTTCGACGCGATTGCGACTCGTCGATCAAGCCGAGCAGGTATGCCTGCGCTGCTTCGAAGGTCATCCGTCGACGATGCGGTCCGCGAGCAGCTCGAGCGCATGCGATAGAACGGGCACGATCACCGCGAGCGACTCTGCAACGGCCTTCGGGCTCCCAGGAAGGTTGACGATCAGCGTGCGGTGGCGGACGCCCGCAAGCGCTCGAGAAAGCATCGCCGTGCGCACGTGCGGAATCGACGCAGCCCGAATCGCTTCCCCGATGCCCGGAACTTCGTAGTCCAACACGGCGGCAGTCGTTTGTGGCGTCTTGTCGCGAGGGCTCAGGCCCGTACCGCCGCTCGTCAGCACGAGCGCCGCGATGGACGAGTCCGTCAAGGCGATGAGTTCGGCTTGAAGCGCGCTCGCGTCGTCGGGCAGGATTACCTCACGGACGATCTCGTATCCGGGCCCCAGCTGTTCGCGCATGACCGGAAGACAGCCGTCGCTGCGCTCGCCGCGCGCGACGCGATCTGAGAGTACGATGAGTGCCGCGGCGAAGCGCCCGTTCATTTGGCTCGCCACGTGCCGCTCTTTCCTCCGGTCTTCTCCAGGAGCGCGACGCGTTCGATCGTGATGGACTTGTCGATTGCTTTCGCCATGTCGTAGACGGTGAGCGCCGCGATGCTCGCGGCGACGAGCGCCTCCATCTCGACGCCCGTCTGCGCGGTCGTTCGCGCCTCCGCTTCGATCCGAAGCCTGTCGTCTGCCGTCCACTCGAAGCTGACGGCAACGCCGGCGAGCGGGAGCGAGTGCGCGAGCGGGATCAGCGTACCCGTCTGCTTCGCGGCCGCGATGCCGGCGATCTGCGCCGTGACGAACGCGTCGCCCTTGCTCAGCGTCGCCTCGCGCAGCGCTCGGCGCGCTTCCACGCTCATGCGCACCAAGGCCTCGGCCCGCGCGGTACGCGCCGTCACCGCTTTGGCGGAGACGTCGACCATGGAAACGCTGCCGTCAGGGGAAAAGTGTGAGGGTTTGGGCATGTCGGCGGATAACTCGCGGAAGTCGATGGCGCTATTCCAGGAGACCCGCGGCGATCCTCGGCAACGTTACGCCGAGGCGCTCTCCTGCTACGGTGGCGCCGGCGATGCCGCGTATGGAAACCCGCCGGGTTTTGCCGCGCGCAAGGCCGCCGCAGCGGTCGCCTTCGCCCGGGTCGCAGAACTTCCGCAAGAAACCGTCGATGCGCTTTACTTCGCGGGAATCCTGCACGCCGTGGGCGCGATCGGAACCGACCCGGCGTCGCGCACGGCGCGCTGGGACGTACCGGCGCTGGGCGCCGGCATCTGCGCGCGGATTCCGGCGCTGCCGTCGTCGACGGCGAATCTCATCCGTTGGCAGGCAGAATGCTGGGACGGCACCGGATATCCGGATCAACTTCGCTGGGAATCGATTCCGCTCGCCGCTCAGTTTCTGCTGTTGGCCGAGATGCGGCTGCGCGCGCAGGATGCGGACGAAGCCTTCGAGCGCGTAAACGCCGAGAGCGGGCGCAGCGTCGCACCCGCGGCGGCGGCCGTCTATGCGGCTTGGATGCTGCACGTCGACGGCACGATTCGCACCATCGCGCCGCCGTTGCATGCGATCGACGCGAGCGCCCTCGAGAATGCCATCAAACAAAAACACCCCATGCTCCGTATCATCGCGCAGGCATGATCTCCGCCTCGCGACTGTACGAGATCCTGCAACGCGTTGAGGTGCGTAGCGTCGTCGATCCGTTCATGGGCGTGCCGACGCACTTGAACTATCTCAAACAGCACGGCCTTGCGGTGCACGGAGCGGAGTTGTCGGACTGGCTCGTGCGCGCGGGCGAAGGAATCGTCGTCAACGATTCCGTCGTGCTCCTCGACCGAGACATCTCGGAGATCGTCGAGATGCTGCCGGGCCACGTGTACGCGCTCGACACGTTCAAAGCGTGGGAAGGCGCATTCTTCACCCAGGAGCAGTGCCTCTATCTCAGCGTCTGGCACGAGAACGTGCACGCTCTGCGTAGCGACGCGCAGACCGGACTCGCGGTTCTCGGGCTCTGGCGCGCCTTCTGCTACTGGATGCACAAATCCGAGGCGCCCGACGAGATGCAGGACGTCGCACCGAGCGAGCTGGCGTGGCACTACCTTCGGCAAACCACGCAGTGGGTCGGGGCCAACGCGCGACGAAACACCGTGCGCCGCGCCGACGCGCTCGCAATCACGGAGGCGTGCCCTGCCGATGCGCTTCTACTCGCCCTGCCGTTCCGCAACGCGTATCGAAGCCCGGATGCGCGCCTATCCATGTGGGAAGCCTGGTGGCAGGGGGATCCGTACTTCTCCCACGAGCACGCCTACCGCCACGCGCTCTTCGGCGTAGGTGCGAGCGAGCCGGCCGACTACGCGCGCACGGCCGCGAGTCTGCTCGCACGCGCGTCCGAATATCCGGTAATCGTCCTTGCGACCGATGAGAAACGCGCGGCCGAGATGGAATCGCTGCTGCGTGCGGCCCGCCGGGACCTCGAGATCGTTGCCGCCTCGCCCGACGAAGTCTACCTCATCGCGAAAAGGTGATCCCTAGCGTTGGAAGCGCGCCCAGATCAGGGATAGGAGCGCAAGAATCCACAACAGGATCCAGTGCGTGTAATGATGTCCCACGCCTTCACGCGTGAAAATCTGCAAAATGCCCAACCCGTAGAGCAGGCCGATGACGAAGAATGCCGCAGCGAGCAGCAGTGCCAGAACTTTCATGCCAATACCCCCAATCGTGCGAGAACGAGGCAGATTGCGCCGAAGGCCACGCAGTACCAGCCGAACGGGCGCAGGTCGTTCGTCTTGAAGTAACGGGTGAGAAAGGCGACCGAGAGATAGGCGGCGATACCGGCGAGAATTGCACCGGCGGCGGCCTCCAATGCCGCCAGGTGCGCGCCCGGCGCGCTCAGGCGCGGAATCTCCAGCAGCGCGGCGGCCAGAATCACCGGCGTCGCAAGAAGAAACGAGTAATGAGCGGCTTCCTCGTGATCCAGGTCGCAGAGCAAGCCGCCGACGATCGACGCGCCCGAGCGCGAGATGCCGGGAAGGAGCGCGAACGCCTGCGCGACGCCGACACCGACGCTCTGCGCGTAACTAATCTGCGCGATCGAGCGCGAGGTACGCACTGCGCCTCGCTGGCGCCGGCGCAAATATTCACCTACAAACATCACGAAGCCGTTGATGAGGAGAAAGGCTGCCGCGGCCGACGCGGAGCCGAAGAGCCGCCTGACCGGATCCTGCGCGACGATCCCGATGATGCCGACCGGAATCGTGCCGACGACGAGCCTCCATCCCACGGCTTCGTCGCGATCGGTCGAGAGACGGCCGCGAACGATGCTGCGCAGCAGCGCTGAAATGATGCTCCACCATTCCCTGCGATAGAAGGTCACGAGCGCGAGCGCCGTCCCGAGATGGAGAACGACGACGAACGCGAGGAACGTGGGATCCGAGCGGTCGATGTTGTGCCATTGGAGGACCGCCGGGACGAGGATGATGTGGCCGAGGCTGGAGACGGGGAACAACTCGCTCACGCCTTGGAGGAGCGCGAGCATCATCGCCTGCGTAAATGTCACGTCATCCTCATTACGGGCGAGAGTCTACGCCCCGCAGGACGCAGGCGCCTCCCCGAGTAACGCGGTCGCGTGAAGCCGACCTCGGGCGAAGGACCGGCGGAGCGCCGGCGCGGCGATGAGCGTGTCAGCGACATGCTCCTGGTTTCGTACAGCATCGGCGAGGAGTTCGAGCCCGAGTTTACCGAGACATACGACCTTTCGATCGGCGGAATGGCGATGCTGACCAATGCCGAGATTGCGCGCGATTCGCCGATCTTCGTCACGCTCGAACTGCGCAGCGACCCGCAGCCGCTGCTCCGCCTGCGTGGTCTCGTCCGCTGGTCCCGCTTCGACCCGATGGTCGAGTACTATCGCACGGGGGTCGCGTTTCCGGAGGTCGATGGCGAGATGCGCACCCACCTGCGACGCTACATCGATACCTTGAACCTGCTGCGCAAGATGGACGTGCTCTGACGCGCTACCAAGCGTAGAATCGAACGCGAAAGAGATAACTCGAGGCGATCGCCACGCACGCATGCCGTGCCGGCGCGTATCGTGCATCGCGAGCCATGCCCATGGCGAGCGCGTCAAAGGAGGCGTCGCCGCTGCTCTGCACGATCGCGGCATCGACGACGGCCCCGTCGGGGTCGAGTTGCACGCGGATGGCTGCGGTCCCCGATACGTCGAGCGCACGAACCGCGGGAAGGATCTGCGGCGGAGGCGGCGTTGCAACGACACCGGCGAAGGCATCGGCGCTCGGGCAGCGCGTGCCCGTTGCGGGCCGCGGGCTCTCAGGCGGCCCGGAGGCCGCGGGCGGTGCCGTCGTACCGGCCGCCGGGAAGGGTGCTCGCGGGTGCACGACGGCAGCGACGACGTGCGGCGCGGCGACGTGCGTCGAGCGTCGCGGCGGTTTACGTATGGGCGAAGGCGTCGCTCGCAGGATCGTCGTCCGCCGCATCGTCGTGACGAGTTCCCGCGTCGGGAACCTCGGTCGCGATGGATGCAAGAACGTCGCGACGACGGTGTGAATCAGAATGGAGAGCGCGAACGCCGCGACGAGGACCCATCGCGCGCGGCGCACTCCGATTTAGTCCGGGTTGTAGTCGACGAGGTACTTGTACTGCGACGTGATCGGCTGGCAGTTCTCCATCTTCGGCGCATAGGTCGTGAGACGAGCGACGCGCAACGCGTCGTGATCGATCGCCGAGTTACCCGAGCCCGAGCCGATGGTAGCGCTTTCGAGATTCCCCGACGGCCCGATGGTCACGATGACCGTCACCTCGACACGCCCGAGACCGAGATCGATGGCCGACTGCGGATACTCAGGGCTCGCTTCTTGGAGCGTGTGCGCCTCCTGGTAGGGATTGGCGCACCCCGCAGGCGCCGCCGGAGCGGGCGATGCTGTTCCGGTGCCAGACGGTACGCCGTTTTCCGAGCCGTGGACGGGCTGCGTGACATGTTCTTCCGAAGGACCCGCGCCGTGGCTCGTCGTGTGTTGGAGGTGCACCGTCAGCGGCCGCGGGTTCGGATGCGGTTGCTGCTGCTGCTGATGCGGCTGCGGGCTTGGCGGCGGCGTCGGCGTCGGCGGAGGGGGAGTCGGCGGCGGCTTGATCGTTTGCCTCGCGACGGTGATCGGCGCCGCTGTCGCGGCGGTTTCGGTGGTGGTTGGATTGTGGTAGAACGGCGCGAGCACCAGTTCGATCAGGATGGCAATCACAAAGGCGATCCCGGTGTAGTTCCGGATTCGCTCGCCGGTGGTTATATAGCGGTTTTTGTCTTCTGCCATCGTTCCCTAATGAGATCTCTGCGCCGAACTCTGGATGTGATTCGCGAGCCCGAACGTGTCGAGGCCGGCGCTCTGCGCGGCGTCCATCACCTGCAGAATCATCCCATACGTTGCGGTGGGGTCGGCTTTGATGATGACGCTCTTCTGGGAGCGACCGATCGAGTTTTCAAGCGAGACGAACTGCGCGTGCGCGTCCCGAATGTTCACGCTGCTGGAACCGATCTCTACGGTGTTGTTCTTGGCATCTTCAGCACTGATCATGACGACGATCTCAGACGGCGTCACGCGCGTTCTGTTCAACGCGTCGGGAAGCTTCGGCTCCTTCGTCACCGCGGCAAGAATGATGAAGATGATCAGCAAGACCAACAGCACGTCCGTGAAGGGCGTGATATTGATGGTCGACATTACCTCTTCGTCGCTGCTTGCCAAAGAAAGCGCCATGGCGTACTCGATCCTCCTAAGACGTTACGAACCCGACGTCGTCATCGCCGGCTGCCCGGGCCGCATCGAGGATGCGGATGATGACGCCGTAGGGCGCCTTGACGTCGGCGACGAGTGAGATGTGCCGCGGCTTGTGATCCGGACCTGGACCGCGTTTGCGGATATCTTGGAACAGCACGTAGTAGATGCTTTGCTCGTTCGCGCGCACCCCGTCCACGAAAATCACGCCCCGGTTGTTCACGACGACCTGTATATTTTGTCGCGTGTTTTGCGGTTGATTCGTAGGATTGTTACTGCTCTTGCCGAGTTGTTTTTCGAAACCGGGCGGGGCCGAGAGCGCGGCAAGAATCATGAAGATGATCAAGAGCACGAGCA
The DNA here is from genome assembly GCA_036567865.1 of Candidatus Tyrphobacter sp. Lineage (GTDB taxonomy): Bacteria > Vulcanimicrobiota > Vulcanimicrobiia > Vulcanimicrobiales > Vulcanimicrobiaceae > Tyrphobacter. Next base: position 24,118 of record DATCTQ010000100.1, read on the forward strand.
AGACGTCGGTGAACGGCGTGATGTTGATCTCCGCCATCGTTTCGTCATCGCCGCGCCCCGCATGTAACGCCACGAGCGGTTACCCTATCGCCTCGACGGTTGGTAGAGGTCCGTCGGGATCGCCTGGCCGGTGTTGTGGAAATGCAGCATCTCCGCGAGCTGGTTCGCGGCGACGATCATCTCTTGATTGTAGCTCTTGATCTTTGCTTTGAAATAGTTGAAGCAGATCACCGCGATGATCGCGATGGCGAGGCCGGTGAACGTGGTGATCAGCGCGATCGAAACGCCCGCGGCAACGACCGCCGGCGACGAGTTCCCCTTCAGCGCGATGTCGTTGAAGGCGCGGATGATACCGAGCACGGTGCCCGCCAGGCCGACGAACGGCGAAATGACCGCAATCGTACCGATGATCGGCAAGTTGCGCTCGAGCGCGTTGAGGTGCTCCATCAGCGCGATCGAGAGCGCGTCCGTGATGTCTGCGCGGTTCTTGTCCCCGCGCTTGAGACCGAACTCGAGGATGCGCGGAAGCATGCCCCGCTTACTTTGCGCGACCTTGATCGCGCCGGGCAGATCGTCCGCCGCGACCTTCTGACCGATCGCCCGCAGGAGTCCGCGCGTGTCGCTGTGCTGAGCCGCTAGGAAGACCGAGCGCTCGATGACGATTGCCACGAGTATGATCGAGATCGTGAGCAGGACCCACATATCCCAACCGCCCTTTTGCATGACATCCATGAAACCGCCAAACAAATCCATACCGCTGTTTCGACCCCTCCAATGCTAAATTTGGTACTGCTGTTAACAGGCTCCCGACCCCCGACTTATCCTGCTCCCGACCGAAGTCCTTGTGCCCTCACGGCGTGCCGCCGCCCGCTGGTGCGTTGACCTGCCTGATGAGGGTCTCGATGTTCTGCGCGAGCGCCTGGTTTCCGGCCGCCTTTGCAAGGGTGTCCGCCTTGTTCAGGTAGGTCAGCGCCTGCGCTTTGAGCCGTGCGTCGTGCGAGGCGTTGTACTGCTCGAACAGCGCCGCGCCTTCGAAGAAGTTTGCCACCGGGTCGTTCGCGTCGAGCGCGAGCGCTTTGTCGGCGTAGGCCTTCAGCCGAACCGGATCCGGCCGCGTCTCTTGCGCGATCACGTTCGCCGCTCGGTCGTACGCCATCGCCGAGACCTTGGGGTCGCCGAGCGCGGCGGCGCGATCGAAGAGCGCCAGCGCCTGCTCGTAGTTCTTGGCAGTCGCCGCCGCGATGCCTTGGGTGATATAGATCTGGCCGACCGCTTGCAGTGGATAGGCGTTCGAGGGCTCGAGGTGCCGCATCTCCTCGATCGTCGGCTGGGCGCCGGTCAGGTCGCCGGAACCCACATAGGCCTCGAGCAGCCGCTGATCGACGCCGTAGCGCGTCTGCAGATCGGTGTGCGGATCGGCGAAAATCGTGGTATGCACGCCTTTGAGCGTTTCGATCGCCGCAGCATACTGCTTGGCGCCCAGTTCCGCGACGCCGAGCGCGAAGCGAGAGTTCGCCCCGCGATCTAATGCGAGCGCTTTTTGCGCGTACGCGAGCGAGCGCGTCGAATCCGAATCGGCAAGGTGGACGGCTGCCGCAGCGTACGATTGCGCGGCCACCGCCGCGTACAGCCTCGGAACCGAGCCCGATCGATCGAAGGCATCCGCTGCATCCACGTAGTCCTTAGCGTAGTAGTCGGCCACGCCGAGCAACTGCAGCAGGTGCGGGTTGTTGGGGCTCGTCGCTAGCGCTGACTGGGCCGCGCTTTTTGCGCTGTCGTACTGACCCGCGCGAATCAATGCCTCGACGCGGGTGGTAACGCTCCCGCCGCCGGGCGTACTCGGCTCGGAGGCTTGCAGATTCGAAACCGACGAGCCGCTGAAACGGAAGATCGGGTCGTAGAAGTACGGGATGGCATGACCGCCTCGCGTCGCGACCCGATAGGTCGAACTCGCCGCAATCTCTTTGGCGGCCGCATCGTCGCGATGGTTGGTCGAGGAGATGATCCTGGTGACGACGTGGGTACCGTTCGGATTGATCTGCACTTGCACGCGCACGGTTCCGTTGCCCGAGACGGGGCTCGTGTGGGTTCCCATCTTGATGATCTTGGGCGGAACGAGATCGTTCATTCCTTGAGCCGCCGCGGGGAGAGCGGCGCCCGGGCCCAGGGCGACGAGGGCGGTCAGGGCGACGGAAATGCGTTTCATCGAGTGCTTGTACCTCGAGCGAGAGTGGACTTGCCTCCGATGCGTCGGAGATGCTCCAACTCCCTCTCAAAGAGAAAACGGCTCTGCCCGGGGCGGAGTTCCCCTAGCACGACGGGGCCAAAACGAATCCGCTCGAGGGAGAGCACCGAGTGCCCGAGCGTTTCGAGCATCCGTCGAACCTGCCGGTTCTTTCCCTCGTGCAACGTCAATTCGACCGTCGATTGCCCCCTATGGAACGCAAGGAGTCGTACCCGGCACGGATGCGTGCGAAACGCCTCGAGCTGCATGCCGTCGGCGAGCGCCTGCATCTCTTCGGGTTTCAGCCGCCCTGAGACCGTCGCGCGATAGGTCTTCTCGACGCCGAAGCGCGGGTGCAGCAAGCGATAGGCAAGGTCCCCGTCGTTGGTGAGCAGCAGCACGCCGGACGTTTCGTAATCGAGCCGGCCGATCGGCACGACGCGAGGAATTCCCGGAGGCAATAGCTCTCGGACCGTGCGGCGTCCTTGCGGATCGCGCATGGTCGTGACCACCCCGACCGGTTTATGAAGCGCGACGTACGTCTTGGCAAGCGAGCGGACCGCGCGCACGCCGTCGACGTCGACACGATCGTCTTCGCTGACCAGTGTGCCCAGCATGCGCACGACGCTGTCGTTGACGCGCACCTTGCCCGCAGCGATCAACGCGTCCGCCGCTCGGCGAGACGCGACGCCCGCATCCGCAAGAAATTTATTGAGCCGGATTAGTACTTGCCGTTGCCCTCGTCACGGCTGCGTGCCATCGAGAGCGCCTCTTTGGTGACCGACTGCAGGAACTCGTCGTTGGTGCGCGTCTGGGCCATCTTGTTGAGGATCAACTCCGTCGAATCGGTGTTGAGAACGGCCGTTGCACGACGTAACATCCAGATCTTCTGCATGACGTCCGGCGTGAGGAGCAGCTCCTCGTGACGCGTTCCCGATTTCTTGATGTCGATGGCCGGGAAGATCCGCGATTCGGCGAGTTTGCGCGTCAGGTTCAGTTCCATGTTGCCGGTGCCTTTGAACTCCTCGAAGATCACGTCGTCCATCTTGGAGCCGGTCTCGATCAGCGCCGTGGCGATGATCGTGAGCGATCCGCCTTCCTCGATCTTCCGGGCCGCGCCGAAGAAACGCTTCGGCTTGTGGAGCGAGGCGGTGTCGAGCCCGCCCGAGAGCGTACGTCCGGAGGATACCACGACCTGGTTGTGGGCGCGTGCTAGTCGCGTGATCGAATCGAGCAGAATCACGACGTCCTTACCCATCTCGACGAGCCGCTTCGCTCGTTCCATCGCAAGGTCGGCGACGGCGGTGTGGTTCTCGGGATGCTCGTCGAACGTCGATGCCACGACCTCGCCGTCGATCGTGCGCTGCATGTCTGTGACCTCTTCGGGGCGCTCGTCGACGAGCAGTGCGATGATGTGCGCCTCCGGATGATTGATCGAAATGGAGTTCGCGATATTCTTCAGCAACGTCGTCTTGCCGGCTTTCGGCGGCGAAACGATCAGTGCGCGCTGCCCCTTGCCAATCGGGCAGAAGAGGTCGATGATACGCGTCGAGAGTTGTGTCGAGCGCACCTCCAGATGATAATGCTCGTTCGGATAGATGGGGGTGCCCTTTTCGAAGACACGCCGTCCGCGGGCTTGCTCCGGGTCGAGCTCGTTGATCTTGTCGACCTTGACCAACCCGAAGTACTTCTCGGCCTCCTTCGGCCGCCGCGTCAGCCCTTCGACGAAATCGCCGCGACGCAACTCGAATCGCCGGATCTGCGCTTGGCTGACGTAGACGTCTTCGTTGCCGATGACGTACCCGGCCCGGCGCAAGAATCCGTACCCCTCGGGCAGCACGTCGAGAATGCCGCTTGCCGCCTCGATGCCGGAGCGCGCCGCTTGCGCGGCGATGATCTGTGCGATCAGCTCGTCCTTCTTGGTCTTTGCCGGCGTGAGGACTTCGATGTCGAACTCTTTGGCGAGTTCGACCAGGTCGGTCTTCGTCTTTGCGTCGAGGTCGTCGACGGTGAGCATCGGCGGCAGTTCGACTTGCGGGAACGGCTCGCGGAACTGCTGCGGCTGGCCGCCGAAGTGATGGCGCCGTCGCGAACGGTTGCGGCGTCCACCGCCTCCCTGCGGGCGATTATTATCGTTTCGTTGTTCCAAGTTACTTAAATGGACTCTCCGGGAAACCGCACACATCGGGCATCGACGCTGCGCATCGGGTGATGCGTACATCGGTGACGTGAACGCGGAGCTTGTGAACGGTCGCGGCCGGTCAGGAATGGCTGCCTTGCGACGCCCACACTATATCATGCTGGGCCTGCCGATTCAAGCGGGGGAGAGCGCGCGTGGCCCGCTGACGAACCGGTTGCCGCGCTCGTAGTACCGAAGCAAGCGCGTCGCGGCTCGCGTCACGCCGATTCGGCGAGAGGTGCCGATCGCGCCGACGGCGCGATCGGGGCCTGCAAGCCTCAGCGGTGAGCCTCCGAAGAGCGGTGCTCCGTCGAGAGCGCAGTCGATCGCGAACGCGCGGCACAGCCTCCCCGGCCCGCGGCACAAGTCGGCGAGACCGTCCACTTTGCGGCGCGCACGCATGAGGGCGATGCCGGCGAGCGGCTCGAGGGCGCGGACGAGGACGCCCGCGCCGATCCCATCGTCCTCGCTCGAGAGATTGAAGCAATACGACGTTCCATAGATGTGATAGACGTAGGCGCGATGCGGCGGCAGAAACAGCGAGTTGTTGCGCCGCGTGCGACCACGAAAATGATGCCCCGCCGGATCCCCCGGCGGATAGGCCTCCGTTTCCACGATGCGTCCTGCCGTCTCTCCGCCGGGCGCGCGCCGGACGATGACGCAGCCGATCAACGCGCGCGCGAGCGCCGTCGTCTCGATCGGCAAGTCTTGCTTCGAGAGCATCTGGAAACGCACGCCGCGAGGCTACGCGGCGATGCGGATCGTTACCTCGGCGAGAGCGCGTGCGGCGAGGTCGTTCGCATCTGCTCCGGATTTCAATGCATACGATTCGAAAGCGTTGAGCGCGCAGCGGGCGCGAATGTAGGGCAGCATCAGCGGCACCGGGAGATCGCGCCGACGCGTCAGATCGTCAACCAAATCGGCGTCGCCCACCTCGAAGACGATCTCGGCGACCTGCTTTCGGATCAACGGCGCGATCGCGCTGAGCGCCGCGTACCCGACCTCTCGGTCGCCCAGGCCCGGGCAGCGCTCGATGCGGAAGGCCAAGCGCAACACGCGCTCCCCGCCGCGTCTTCGCACGCGAGCGTAGACCACACCCCGCCCTCGATCGTCGGCGGCGTAGCCAATCTCGCATATCGGCCGCTTCTCGCACGTATCCATCCGCATCCCATGCCTCTATACCCCGATTCTAGCCCGAACATATGTTCGAGTCAAGCCGAGTCCGGAATACTGATCGCCGGTACGAGGCTGTGGTAGAGCGCCAGGATTCGTTCGATCTGCTCTTCCAGCGCAAAGGGTGTGGCAGCGGCGCGCGCGGCCTCCTGGCGCTCCGGCGAAGGCGCCGAGAGGTCTCGAAACGCCCGCGCGAAGGCTTCGGGTGTCGGATCGACGATCTCGCCGGCACGACCGAGCACGTCGCGATTCTGCGGTGTGTCGGCGGCGATGACCGGCGCGCCGGCTGCAAGCGCCTCTGCGAGAACGAGGCCTTGCGTCTCGCTCGTGCTCGGAAAGACGAAGGCATCGCTGCTCGCGTAGAGATCGGGCAACCGGTCGCGCGAGACCTCGCCGAGGAAGTGGACGCGCCGCGCGATCCCGAGCCGGCTTGCCAACGCTTCCAGGTCCGCGCGCGCCGGCCCATCGCCGGCGATTGCCAGATGCAGCGTTGCATCGCGTACTCGCCCGAGCGCGTGTAAGAGCACGTCGACACTCTTCTCTCGAGCGAGCCGCCCCACGAAGAGCAGCAGGCGCCCGGGCGCCGCTCCCGCCCCGATCGAGAGCCGCAGGTCCTCGCTGCGACGGCCCTTTGCGAAATCCCCGACCTCGATGCCGCTCGGGACCACTTCGATGCGCGTCGCGACGCCGAGATCGCGTAGTCGCGCCCGCATGGCTTCGGTCGGAACGACGACCGCGTCCACCGAGTTACTGAACGTTCGCGTCAGCGCTTCGGTCGCGAAGCGTGTCGCGGCCGGATCGAAGGGTACGTAGTGCGCGTATGCCTCGAGTTGCGTGTGGTACGTGTAGACGACCGGCATGCCGTAACGGCGGGCGTACCGTAGACCCATCCAGCCGGTGACGAAGGGCGAGTGCACGTGCACGACGTGCAGCCTTTTGATGACGCTGCGAACGCTGCGCCGGCCGACCAGAGGCAGGGTGAGGCGATAGGGCGTGCGGGTGGGCAGCGGAAGCGACGGCATCCGAAAATAGACGTCGCCGATGCCCTCGTCGCCCGGCATCCTGGGCGCGAAGCAATAGACCTCGTGTCCGTGGGAGCGCAAGCCACGCGCGAGCCCTTCTACCGAGGCTACGACCCCATTGACCACCGGGCGGTGGATCTCGGTGAAGAATCCGACGCGCAGCGTTTTCATCGGGCACCGGGCCTTTCTCGCCGACCTTACAACATCATGCTGCACTCGTCGGTCCGAGCTTCCTCGGCATGACACTGCAAGGCCGGCTGGCCGGGATAAGCGGAAGGTCTTTCCTCTCGGAAGGCGACTTTAGGCATAGTCTGCTTCGAAGGTGGGCATGCTATAGTGCCCCCGTCGCCGACCTAGGGGCGACCCTGCGGGCGCTGGACTACGGTCCGGGCCGCCACCCTCCAGCCCGCCCCGCTTGCGGGCCGGAACATACGCAAGCGATTCCAGCGGCAGCCTCTGCGCCCTCACTCCGGGTGGACGGCCGAGCCTTGCCTTGGGGTCGGGATAGGAAGGAAACCGCGCGTTGATTCGACGCGACCGGCTTCGGCGAAGCCTGGTACTCGCCGTAACCATGACCACAACCGGGTTCGCCGGCGGCGGCCTGCTCGTCCAGCCTTCGGCAGCGCTCGCGACGGCGCAAGCGCCCTACCCAGCCGAATTGAACGCGATTCCCGGTGCGCGCATTGCGCAGCGCGGCATCTCCATCGACGCAAACGGCGTCGTGCACGTCTCGTACGTCGCGACATGGGAACGCCGCATCATCCGGCGCATCCCGCGGGCGACGGTCTATCATCTCGATCTCTCCAACCCGGCGAGGCGAGCGCGGATCGTGGCGCCCGGGCGCGATGGCGAGCGCGTCACCGTGATCACCTTCGTGGAACGCGACGGCGGCCCGATTCACCGCCGCGCCGTCTCCTATGTTGCGCGCGCACCGCATCCGCGCGTCATCGACGACGGATTAGGGCCGTACGGAGCCTACGGCGATTTCGATCACCACACGATCTCGCGCTTCGGCTTCACGGCACGCAGCGAGGTGCGCATGGTCGCCACCGCGTACACGCCGCATTGTTATGGCTGCAGCGGCATCACCGCGACGGGACGGCCCGCCGGGCCCGGCATCGTGGCCGTCGATCCGCGGGTCATCCCGCTCGGATCTCGCCTCTATATTCCGGGTTACGGCTTCGCTATCGCCGGCGACACCGGGGGCGACATTCAGGGCGATCGGGTCGACCTCGGCTTCTTGTCCTACGACACGGCCGTTCGCTTCGGGCGCCGCGAGGTTATCGTTTACACATTGAAGTAGAACGGCGCTTCGATCGTCCGCGTGCATTGCTTGCGGCGCATGATCTGCGTCCGAAGAAGCGTCTCGGTCAAAACTTTCTCGTCGATGCCGCCGCCGCCCGCCGCATCGCGCGACTGTGCGTCGGCGATCCCCCGTCGGACGCGCCCGTGCTCGAGATCGGCGCCGGAACCGGCACCCTCACGCGCGCATTAATCGAGGCCGGAGCGGCACATCTGACCGCGCTCGAAATCGATCCCGATCTGATCGCGATATTGCGCGAACGCAAGGACCTCGCCGGCACGACGATTCTCGAAAGCGACGCGCTGTGTTTCGACTATGCGGCGTTTGCGCCGGCTCGCCCATGGCGCGTTGCAGGGAACCTTCCTTATAACGTCGCGACGCCGCTGGTCACGCGCTTGGTCGAGATGGATCGCGGACCCGAAGCGATGGTCGTTACGGTACAACGCGACGTTGCCGATCGTTTCGCCGCAGTGCCGGGTACGCGCGCGTACGGTAGTCTCTCGGTTGCCGTACAGTTCGCGATGCACGTGCACCGCGCGTTCACGCTCTCACCGCGAGCCTTCTACCCGGCTCCGAAAGTCGAGTCGACCGTCGTACAGTTGATCCGTCGCGACGCGCCGGCCGTGCAACCGCGCGATCTTCGGCGTTTTCGGGAGGTCGTGCGCGCTGCGTTCGCGTACCGCCGCAAGACCCTCGCCAACAGCCTCACGCTCGCACTCGGACTCGACCGGCGCCGCGTGGAGCAGGCCATCCTCTCAGCCGGCATCCCATCGGAGCAACGCGGTGAAAGACTCGACCTCGCAGATTTCGCCCGCCTGGCCGACGCGCTGGCCGAAGGATAGTTTTTCGCCGGGCTGGACGTTCGGCTTTCTCTTGTTGCTCGCGGGAGCGACGCTCGTCGCCTTCGTCGCCGCGGCGATCGCTGCCGTTGCGTGGCTTTACATCAAGCATCCGCAGGCGCTCGCGGCATTCCAGCGACACCCGACCGAGATGAACGGAACGGTCTTCCTCGCATTTGCCGCCGCGCAGGTCGCGGGCGAAGCCGTCACCGTCATCGTCATTCTCGCGGCCCTCCCGTCTCTCACGCATTTCTCGCTCGCGCAACTCGGTTTCCGCCCGATCGGCCTACGCGCGATCTGGTACGGCTTACTCGGTGCTGCAGGCATGGTCGTGGTCGCGGATGTGGGCGGGAATCTCATCGAGTCGGCGACGCACTCGACGCATCAGCAACTCGCCATCCACATCTTCGAAAACATCCGCCACGATCCGCGGCTCGTGATTTCGTTTGCCGTCTTCGCCGTCATCCTGCAGCCGTTCGTCGAGGAGATGGGCTTTCGCGTCTTCCTCTTCAACCTGGGCCTGCGCTACGGCGGATTCTGGATCGGTGCGCTGATCAGCGGCGTGCTCTTCGGGCTCACGCACCTCGTCAGCGGATCCGCGGACGCGACTTCCTCGGCGCTGCTCGCAGTCGGCGGCATCATCTTGGCGTGGGTATACTATCGCTCCCGCAATGCATACGCGTCGATGATCTCGCACGCGCTCTTCAACGGTCTTAGCACGGCCGCACTCTATTTCGCCCCCAAACTCGCCGGCTCATAGGGCCAACGCCTCCACGACAACGTCCGCGGGAATCGTGCGCGAATCCAGGATGCGTTTGCGGTGCCAGTGCTCCGGCAACGTTGTCGTCGCAGGGCGCCGATCGAAGCCGCGCTCGCGGACCGCGCTGCCGATGAGATGCACAGCATCCGGATTCGGCTCGTCGTACCATTCCGGAAGATGTGCGAGCCAGAGACCGACGATTGGAAAACCGCCGCAAGCCATCGCGACGTGCAGCGGTCCGGCGGGAATGCCGACAAGGCCATCGGCGCGCGCGAGCAAAGCGAAGAGCGCCTTCGCAAACGGCGCGTCGACGTCGTGGAACAACTCGCGATAGCCCGCCACGATCTCTCTGCCCGGCCACGCCGAGTCGTCGCCGAACGCCGGATCCTCCATCGCCACGATCCGCGCTTGCGGATTCTCACGTTGCACCATCCGCACGAACGCCCGCGCCTCCGCGACATCCCAGTTTTTGCGCTCCGCCGTGAAACCCGCGCGAGAGAGCACATAGCGCTTCGTCCCCGGCGGAGCGAAGTTTCGCAGCCGCTCGTCGATCGCACCCTGTAGCGCGGGGGCGATCGCCGTATCCAGCGTCGTCGGCAACGGCCGGCTCAGGTCAAAGGACTCCAAGCGTTGGCGCGAGACGAGCAGCCGCGCGAGGTTGCGCGCCTTGGTATGAAATGGGAACGCGGTGCGACCTTCGGTCTCGGGATAATCCGTCCACAGCGCGACGCTCGGCTGGAAATCCGCAAGTGCATGCGCGAGCGGCTCGGGAACGTCGAGATCCTGCGGACGGCCGTCGAGCCGGCCAAGAACGAGGCCGAGATGTTTCGCGCCTTGCGCCGAACCGTCGCCGAGCGCGCGTGCGCCGCTGGGCAGCACGCGAACGTGCGCGTTGCCCTCGAGCACGCTTGAGTAATCGTCGCCGAAGCGCGCGATTGCATACGCGTTCGACGGATCGAAGAGCGGCAGAATCGCGGCGAGGTGAACCCAGTCGCCCAGCCCGTGCGGCCAATACATGAAGACGCGCTCGTTGCGCAGGGTGGCGAAGCGCCCGCGATCCTCACGCATAGCGCGCAGGCGAAAAATCGTCACGGGAACGGGGACGGAGTCGGTGAGTTCGGCGCGACCGGCACGCCGCCGCACAGCCGCAGCGATTGCCGCGCGCCGATGCCCAGGCTCGAGAAGAACGCGCCGGCGCTACGATCGTATGCGGGACAAAAGACGGCGTTCGCGCCCGGTCGCTGCGCGAGGCGGATGCGCGGATTCACGGCCGAGACCGCCCAGACACCCTCTTGATCGCGCGGGGCCGTTAAAGTGCGGGTGCCGTCTCGAAGTACGATCGCGCGCGAATAGGCGCTCCAATCGACGATATAGGGCCAGCGCCCTAGGTGCAGCACCGTGTCGTTGAAAAACAGCGTCGCGACGACCGCGAGCGGCACCATCGCCTTTGCAAACCCGGGGCGCACCACCAGTCCGGCAGCGGCGGCGAGCGCGGCACCGGCGAGCAGCGGCGCCGTGTAGTGCGAGCCGATGCGGCTCGGTTCGTAGGTCCACGGGGCCATGAACAGGATCTCGGCAAGCAGCGGTAAGCCCAGAGCCAAACGCTTCCATCCGATCGCGAGCGGCGCGAACGCGAACGGCAGCAGCAGGAAGAGAAGGAGCCACAGAACGCCGACCGGATCGTGCGGGACGAACGTGTAGCCGGGATCGTGCGGTCGCACGTGGTGCAGCGCTTCGAAGATCGCAAAGCCCGCGCCGTTGATCGCCGCCAGCGCAACCAGCGCGATGCCGAGGCGGCGGTCCCACAGCATCGCACACGCAGCCCCGAACCACGCGACGAAGAGGATCTGGTCTTCCTTCAATCCGAGGAGCAGTTCCGCGATCAGCAGCGTTGGGATCAACGCTCGCCGCCGAGCAAAGAGCGCGCCCGAAAACGCGAGCAACGGCACGAAGACGTTCTCGGAGAAGTTGTCGTAGGCGAGCCCCTGCGCCGAGGGCGTCAGCAAGAAGGCGATGCCGAGCAGCGCTGCCGCGCGACGATCGATGCCCAACTCCCGCGCGAAGGCCGCAAGCACGAACGCCGCGGTCGCAATCGCAACGACTTGCAACAGCAGCAGTAGCTCCGCGGAGGGGAAGAGCCAGAGCAGCGGCGCGAGCAGGCCGAGCGCCCAAGAGTCGTGGACCTGGAAATGCGGCCGCCATTCCCCGAAGTTCCACGACGATCCGTGCTGGAGATTCATCAGCGTCTGCGCGTAGGTTCCGAGGTCGGCGCCGTAGCGCAACGCGTACAGCCGGTTCAAATCGAGCGCAAGGTACACGACGGCAAAGAGCACGACGGAGCCGACGAACCACCACTTCACCGACTGCTCGGAGGCCGCGATGTGACGCCCCTCCTGAGACGCGTGAGTGATTTGCGCAAAAGCCATGGATGGCGTACTTCCTTTGAAGTTGCGCCAAATCCGTTCAAGCGGGAGCGGCCATGGACGGCCGCGACGAGCGTCTTCGAAGGAGGGGCGTTACAGCGCTGCTCGAGTGCGTTCGACGATGTCACGCAGGCGGGCGATGAAGCGCTCCGGCGCAAAGCGCTCAGCATGCGCGCGCAGCCGCTGCGGATCGAAGCGCGAGGCGTCAAAGCTGCTCAACGCGCTCGCGAGCGATTCCGGCGTCGCTTCGTCGAAGAAGACGCCCGTCTCCCCCTCGATCACCGTTTCGAGCGCGCCGCCGCTGCGAAACGCGATCGTCGGTCGTCCCGCGGCCGCCGCCTCCAGCGGGACCAAGCCCAAGTCTTCCTCGCCCGGCAGAATCGCGGCGCGGGCATTCCCGAGCAGCGCATTCATGCGCGCGTCCCCGACATACCCGAGCAGCGTGGTCGTGCTCCCGCGTGCGATCCGCCGCAGCGCCGCTTCCGCCGGGCCCGTTCCCGCAACGAGCAGCGTCACGCCGGCGAGCCGCGCCGCGCGGATCGCGAGGTCGATACGCTTGTACGGCAAGAGCCGCGAGGCGACGACGAAATACCCACCGCTTCCTGCGCCCGGTTCGAAGCGCGCGACGTCGACCGGCGAATAGAGGACCTCGGCGTCGCGTCCGTAGTACCGTCGAATGCGCTCGGCGACGTTGCGCGAGTTTGCGACCAACACGGTTGGACGCTGCGCCGCCGCCCGATCCCATTCCACTAATCTGCGCACGATCGGCCGCGCGATCGCGTGAAAGATCCTGTCACCTCGAGCTTGTCGAAGGGCGCCGACGTATTCCTCGTATGCAAAGACAAAGCGGCTCACCGTATGGACGAAGCACACGTGCACGGCGCCCGCTGGAACGGTCACGCCCTTCGCCCATGCGCTCGTCGAGCTGACGATCGTGTCGAATCCCGTTAGGTCGAAGGCCTCGAAGGCTCGCGGATAGAGCGGCGCAAGATAGCGAAATGCGCGGTTGGCACCGGGAATGCGCGCTAGCGCCGACGTGCGCACGCGCTCTTTTGGGACGAGGTCGCCGCAAACGCGCTGGTCGTAGAGCGCCGTAAAGACCGGCGCTTGCGGCCACGCGCGTGCGAAATGCGCGAAGACGCGCTCGGCGCCTCCACGCTGGTTCAAGTAATCGTGAACGAGTGCGACGTTCAGTTTTGAACGGTGGTCGTGCGGGGTAGCACGAGCGCGATCGTCGGACTGGCGAGATAGCGGCGCGCGACGCGCTGGAGATCGCCAGGCGTCGTCGCCGCAATCGCCCGCAGCGTGACGCGGAGATAATCGGCGGATCCGGTACGCCTGGTGAAGGCGCCGCCAAGCCACGCGCGGGCTTCCAACGTCGACGCGCGCGTCGCGAAATCACCGGCTGCGATCGTCTTGAACTGGGCAATCGAACCCTGCAGCCTCGTCGCGCTCAAGATGTTGACGACGGAGAGCGCCGCTCCGAACGTGCGGTTGGGATCGCTATCGATCGCACCGTCGACATACAAGACGAGTTCTCCCGGTACGCGATCGAAATTGTACTCGGCTCCGACCGCGCGCGAAGCGAGCGTCGGCGTAATCGTCCCAGGAATCTCGCCGATGTCACTCAGCGTGCGCTGCAGGAAGGCCGCTAGCACGAGCATCGGGCCGTAGTCCGCATTACCGAGCGACGGCGCGCCGTACCGCACGACCAACCATGGTGCGCTGATGCTGCGCCGCGCCACGAGTTCGTGACCGTTGCCGTGGAGCGGCGTCGTCACCGTTTTCACCGCAGCGGTCGCGCCCACGGGCAGCATCGTTGCAAAGGACTCCAAGGCACGCGCACCGAGGGCGTCGACGCGGCCGACCGCGCTGATCGAGGAGCCGCCGCGTCGGTAGTAGGTGCGGTAGAAGGCGCTCGCGTCGGCAGGCGCGAGTTGTACGAGCGACGCCGGCGTACCAAACAGCGGCAGACCGGAGTTTCCACCGTTGGCCTGCGCGAAGTCGAGCATCTCGATCCCGACTTGAAGCGGCTCCTGTTGGCTTCCGGCGATCTCGCGCATGAGCGCGTCGCGCGCCGCGCGCACCGTTGCAGCCGAGAAGTCGGGAGAGGCGGCCGCGCGTTCGAAAAGGGCGAGCACCGCGGGCGCATCGGTCGCGAGCGCTTCGACGTAGAAACGCACGTCATGCGCCTCCATCGTGAACGCGACGGATCCGCCGTGCGCCGCGATCGCGTCGGAAAGCGATACGCCGCCGGCGCTCGGCGTTTCGAGGACCGATTGCGCAACGAGTGCGGCCAATCCGTCCTGTCGCAGACGCTCGCGATCCAGCCCCGCCGCGATCGTGAACTCCACGCCGACCAAGGCGGCACTCGAATCGGACTGGCTTACGAGCGTGACACCGGCGGCGTGCGTCACCAACGCGCCGCTTTGCGCCCAGACCGGCAGCGGAAGCGCGAGGGCGAACGCGACGAGGAGCAGGGCGCGCGAAATCACGACGCCCCGCCGCTCGAGGAGCCGACGACGATGCGCACGACGGTGGGGTTTGAGAGGTAGCGCCGCACCGTAGCGGCGACGTAACCCGGGTCGAGCGAGCGCGTGATACGCTCGTATTCATCGCCGCCCGGCGCATACGAAGCGGCGCCCTCCGCAGCGTACCAGCCGAGCATGTCCGCCTGCTCGCCCGGCGTCTGCGTATCGACGTCCAAATGGTACAGGAAGGCTTCGCGTGCCGCCGCGAACGCGGCGGGGTCCATCGGCTGCTGCAGCGCCGAGACGGCTCGAAGCACCTGCGTCTGCGCGCTCGCGTCGTCGGTACCTTCGAGCGTGACCAGCATCACGCCGGGAGAGTGGAGCGTAACGAACTGCCCGTTCAGATCGATGCGAGTGCCGCTGCGATCGAGTGCGGCCGAGACGGTTCCGACGCGTTCGCGAAAGAGATAATCGGCGACGAAATCCAGTGCGGTTGCAGCCCGTTCGTCGGAGATCGGCGGACCAATCCAGGCGATGCCGATCGCCGGGCCGGAGCCCTCTTGCGTCGTGGGAGCCGGCAGCGGCGAGACCGGGATCGCGTCGATCGGCGCTTGTGCCGGCGCGGGACCGTTCCCATCGGTAACCGCGGCGAGAATGGTAGGGTCGACGGCGCCCGCAACCGTTAGAAAGGCATTGCTCGCGCGAAACGCGCGCTGCGCAAACGCGCTCGCTTCTTGGAGCGTGACGTGCGAAAGCGCGTCGATCGCGAGCGGAACCGGCGGCTCGTTCGCCGGCTTCGACGCAAAGAGGCGGCTAAAGAGCAGATCTTGCACCAGGACGTCGCCTTCGTAGTGCTGCTGCACGGCGATCACGGTTGCATCGCTCGTTGCTGCGTGCAACGCCGCAGCGTCGATCGCCGGCGCAAAGTAGGCCGCGGTGAGCGAGGCGAGGACGCGCCGCGCCGCGAGGGTCGGAACGATCGCGCCGACCGTAACCAAATCCGGAAAAACTTGGATCGAAAGCTGCCCACCGGCCTGCGTCACCGTCTCTGCGAGCGTTTTCCCGCTCGCGAGTTTTGCGGCTGCCGCCGCGGTCGCCGCGATCCGCGCAAGACCCGGCGTTTCCCCGCTGTAGCCGTCATCGGGAGCACGAAACCAAAGGTCGATCGCCGCAACGGGCGCGGCGGCGTCGACGGCGATCATATAGGTGCCGCCGTGCGCAAGCGCGCCGCTCTCTACGGCAGGGGTCGCGGTCGTGGAACGCGGTATCGCAAGGAGCATACCTGGAACCAGCGCCAAGACGAGCGCGCCTCGACGTGCGAAGGACGCGCGGCCGTTCACGCCGGCTCCGGCGAGATCTTCGGTTTCAGACGCGGTTGGTCGGGACGTTTCGGCTCCTCGACAGCCGTATTCGGAGGAGGAGGAGGCGCTTGCGAAGCCGGCTTGGAGTTGCGATCGTAAGGCGCGCCCGAGAGGATCGCGCGCACTTCTTCCGCCTCCACGGTCTCGTATTCGAGCAGCGATGCCACCATACGCTCGACCTTCTCCCAGTTTTCGGAGAGGATCTGTTTACCGCGCCCGTAGCTCGATTCGATGATGCGCCGCACCTCGGCGTCGATCTTCGAGGCGATCTCTTCGGAGTAATTACGCTCGTCGCCGAAATCGCGCCCGAGGAAGACCTGATGGGTCCCACGGCCGTACTGAATCGGCCCGAGTTCGCTCATCCCGTATTGCGTGACCATCGCCCGCGCCAACTCCGTCGCCTTCTCGAAATCGTTTGAAGCGCCGGTGGTGACGTCGCCGAACTTGATCTCTTCCGAGAGCCGGCCGCCCAGCGACATCGCGATCTGGGCCAGCAACTCTTCCTTCGTACGACTGTGACGATCGTCTTCGGGAAGCGACCACGTCATGCCCAGCGCCATCCCGCGCGGGATGATGGTGACCTTGTGCACCGGATCCGATTTCTCGGTGAGTCCGCCGATGATCGCGTGGCCCGACTCGTGATAGGCGGTGACCTCTTTCTCCTTCTGCGACATCACGATCGACCTGCGCTCGGGCCCGACCATCACGCGATCGATCGCCTCGTCGCAGTCGTTCATCTCGATGGCGTTCTTGTTGCGCCGTGCCGCGAGCAGCGCGGCTTCGTTCAACAAGTTCTCCAGATCGGCACCGGAAAAGCCGGGCGTGCGCTTCGCAAGCGTCTCCAACGCGACTTCCTTCGAAAGCGGCTTGTTGCGGGCGTGTACCTCGAGGATCTTCTGCCGTCCCTTGATGTCGGCGCGGTCGACGACGATCTGCCGGTCGAAACGTCCCGGCCGCAGCAATGCGGGGTCCAGGACGTCGGGACGATTGGTCGCCGCGATCAGGATGACGCCGGTATTCTGGTCGAATCCATCCATCTCGACGAGGAGCTGGTTGAGCGTTTGCTCGCGCTCATCGTGGCCGCCGCCGAGACCCGCACCGCGTTGCCGGCCGACCGCGTCGATCTCATCGATGAAGACGATGCAGGGCGCGGACTTCTTCGCCTGATCGAAGAGGTCGCGCACGCGGGAGGCACCGACGCCGACGAACATCTCGACGAAATCCGAGCCGGAGATCGAAAGGAAGGGCACGCCGGCCTCACCGGCAATCGCACGCGCGAGCAACGTCTTGCCGGAGCCGGGCGGACCGAGAAGCAGCACGCCCTTGGGGATGCGCGCACCGAGTGCCTGATATTTCTTGGGGTATTTGAGGAAGTCGACGATCTCCGCCAACTCCGCCTTTGCCTCATCGACGCCTGCGACGTCTGCGAACGTGACCTTCGGACGATTCTCGGAAAGCATCTTCGCGCGCGATCGGCCGAACGAGAGCGCTTGGCTTCCGCCGCTCTGCGCTTGCCGGAACATGAAGAAGAACATCAGGATGATCAGCCCGAGCGGTAAGAACGTGAGCAGCGTGGAGAGGAGGCTGGTGTTCGCCGGCTGATCGAAACTGACCGCGCCGCTCCTGACGTGGCGTAGAACGTCGGTCGTGAACGGTGAGTCGGTGTTGGGTACCGAGACGTCGTACTTGGTCCCGTTCGAAAGCGTGCCGCTGGCCTGCGTGCCGACGGCGTGGAACGACGTCACCTGACCGGCGTGAAGTTTCTGGTAGAAGGTGCCGTAATCGAGGCGCGTGCTCACGTCGGTGGTCGTCACGAGACGCTCGACCACGACGAAGAGCAACACGAAGACGACGATGATGACGAGGGCGGACCGAAGATGTTTGCTCACGTAGAAAAGACCCAGGGTTGGAGCTGTGCGAGATAAGGAAGGTTGCGGAAGAGTTCCTGATAGTCGAGCCCGTAACCTACGACGAACTCGTCGGGGCACTGCAGCCCGATGTAATCGATCGGCACGTCGACCCTGCGGTGATAGGGCTTGTCGAAGAGCACACACGTCCGCAGATGCGCAGGCTTGCGCTCGGCCAGCAAGGCGTGCAGGTACTCCAGGGTCAGCCCGTTGTCGACGATGTCCTCGACGATGACCACATTCCGGCCGGTGACCGTCTCCGTCGTGTCCTTGAGCAAGCGTACCTCTCCGCTCGATCGGGTCGCGTTGCCGTAGCTCGAAACACAGATGAAATCCACGATGACCTCGCTCGGGCCGTCAGAAATCCGCGCGATCGCGCGCGCGAGGTCCGTGACGGCATACAGCGCCCCCTTCAACACCCCCAGCAGCAGAAGCGGTTGCCCGGCAAAGTCGGAGGCAATGCCGGTGGCCAGCCGCTCGATCGCCGAGGCGATCTGCGGCGCCGCATAGATCTCACGCGCGACGGTTCCTTCGTAGCTCTCCGAAACGATGCTCATGGCTCCTTTCTAAATGACCTCGCACGTTGTGCTCGACCCGGCGCACCTTGCGTGCCGTCCCCTTCTTCGAACGGCGGCGCACCTTTCGCGCCGCCCGGCGCTGCGCTTCGCTTCCGCCGCTTCGCGGCTTCAACTACGCTGCGCGCCCCCGCACGGACTTCGCCGTGCGGGCCCCCCTCTTCAACGGCCGGGCCGCTCGGTTCGATGCGCAGCGTGACCCCCGCCTTCATAAGGAATCGGCCGGTTCCGCCCCGTTCGAGAGTCCGGACCGCGGCTTCCACGTGCTCGAAGTCTACGTCGGCCAACTGACCCTGCTCGCGAAGCACCTCGCGGACCCGGTGGCGGAGCTGGACACGCGGCGAGCGCGCTCGCTCGCTTGATACCAACTCGGCAGCGCGCGCGACCGCCTGGTCGAGGCCGGGAAAGGTGGGGCGGAGCGCCTGTAGCGCCTCGCGGACCGCGTTGCGATGCAATGTCGCATCTTCGTTCGTCGGGTCGATCGCGTACGGAAGACCGCTCGCGTGGCAGTAGTACCGCAACGCCTCGCTTCCGATACGCAGCAGCGGCCGAATGAGATCGATACCCTCCTCGAGCGATCGCCGCGCCTCCATACCACCGAGCCCGTCGGGACCGGTCCCGCGAAAGAGCGCGAGCAGCACCGTTTCGCTCTGGTCTTCGGCGTGGTGCGCGGTTGCCACCGCGCTCCCGCCGCGTTTGCGCGCGATCCGCGCGAGCGCGGCGTAGCGTGCCGTTCGCATCGCGGCCTCATTCGCAGCGTCGACCCCCATGTCTAATGCGACGACATCGAGAGGCAGCCCGAGATCCGCTGCGACGCGTAGCACCACGCACTCGTCCTGCCACGCCGAAGCGCGCGCGCCATGATTGACGTGCGCGAGCGAGAGCGTCAGATGAAGCGGCGCCGCGATCGCATGCAGCGCTGCGGCAAGCGCAACCGAATCAGGACCGCCGCTGCACGCGACGACGATTCGCTCACCCTCGCGGACCACGCCGCCCTGCACGATCGCCTGCTCGATCGCCCGCTCCGGATGGCTACCTCGCATGCCTGGCGATTTCTCGCTCTACGTCGCGTTTGGCGACGTCGGCGCGCTTGTCCCAGAGTTTCTTTCCACGGGCAAGACCGAGTTGCACCTTCGCCATACCGCGCGTGAAGTAGAGGCGCAACGGCACGACGGTGAGGCCCTTCTCCTGCACGCGGCTCTGCAAGTGCTCGATCTGCTCGCGATGGAGCAAGAGTTTGCGCGGCCGCGCCGGGTCGACGTTCGAGAAGCTGCCTTGCTTGTACGCCGGGATGTGCATGCCCACGAGCCACGCTTCGCCGTCGCGAAAGCGCGCATAGGATTCGCTGATCGAGGCGCCGCCGTCGCGCACCGATTTCACCTCGGTACCGCTGAGAGCGAGCCCCGCTTCGAGCGATTCCAGAATGTGATACTCATGTCGCGCGCGCCGATTTTCGAGCGTGGGCGAGCGGTGTCGCTGCTCTTGCTCGGCGACCTTCGCGCGCTGCTGTTTCATCTTCATGGCGGCGCACCTTGCGCGCCGCCCGGCGCTACGCTTCGCTTCGGCCGCGATGCGGCCTCAACTGCGCTGCGCGCCCCCACGCGGACTGCGCCGCGTGGGCCCCCAATTGCTCTCATAATTTCGGATTTCGGCGGTCGACGGCGTCGCCGACGGCGCCCCATGAAACGAAGTGACCCTCGCCGCGCAGCAACACCGTGTCGCGCGCATCTCGGACCTCCGCTTCGACGCCGAGGACTTTCGCGCGCACCCAAGCGACCCGCCCGACGATGCTGATCGGCTCGCCGAGCGGTACCGGCTTGCGGAAACGAATCGTCATCGAGGCGGTGACGCCGCGATACCCCGCGTAGCCTGCGGCATGGGCCATCGCTTCGTCGAGCAACGAGATCGCAATCCCGCCGTGCGCGATGCCTCGCCAGCCTTGGAACTCCGGCGCGAGCGTCGTCTGGGCGCGCACGCCCCGCGGCCCGAGGTTTTCGAAGTCGAGATGCATGCCGATCGGGTTGTGCGGACCGCAGGCAAAGCAATAACCGTCGTCGACGGGCACGCCGGCATCGCTCATCGCCCTGCCTGCAGGCGATCCGCGAGATACGCGGGAAGGCGTGCTTCGCGAATCTTGCGCTGGACCTGCGCGATTGGGTAGTCGTAGCGAACCCACTCGATGCGCCCGCGCTCCGGCTCGTACAAGACGAAGCAGGCTTCGGGGTTGAGGTCGCGCGGTTGCCCGACGCTGCCGACGTCGATGATGTAGCGCTTCCCCGGTTCGATCGACAACTCGCCGCCGCGCTGCATATGCCGGTGGCCGAGCGAGCCGTTCGGCTCGCGAACCCAATGTTGCGCGATGTGGGTGTGACCGATGAAAATCAACGGTGAATCGGTCGCTTCGAACGCTGCGGCTGCGGCCCGCTTTTCCAGGATGTAGTCGAAGTACCGAACCGGCGCGCCGTGAACGAGGAGGAACTCCGGGAAGCGCAGTTCGTAGCCCAGCGTGTTCAGCCACGCGCGGCCGGGATCGTCGAGCACGCCTTGCGTCCAAAGGATCGCTTCGCGCGCCGCGTCATTGAAGTATTCGATACCGAAGTTTTCCAGCGCAGCAAGGTCGTGGTTTCCGAGCACCGCGTGGCGCGCACGCGCACGCAGCAATGCTAGGCATTCGTTCGGATTGGGGCCGTACCCGACGCTGTCGCCGAGACAAACGACGACGTCGTCCGGCAGCAGGTGCGCGAAGGCGCGCTCGAGCGATTCGAGGTTCGCGTGGACGTCGGAGACGATGGCGTATCTCACGGTGCGGCGGCGGGGACCTCGTCGAGAACGACGCGCAGCGCCCGCGCGAACGCCTCGCGCATCGGCGCGGTTCCGGTACTCACCCGAATGTACCGATCGAGCGGCGGCGCACCGGGTTTGCGAATCCAAACGCCGCGTTGCAGCAGCGCTTGCGTCACGCGCGTCGCGCGTTGCGCGTCGCCCATATCGATGCAGACGAAGTTTGCCAGCGAGGGAATCGACGTCGTTCCCAGTTCGCGCGCGAGCGCTTCGTAGGCGTTGCGCGCCGCAGCCGTCTCGCGCACGACCCATTCGAGGTACGCACGATCCTGCAGGGCGGCGAGCGCGCCGATCTGCGCGTTGCGATTGACGCCGTATTGCAGCCGGATCTTCTCGAAGTGTTCGGCGTTCCGCCGCGTCGTCAGCGCGTAGCCGATGCGCGCGCCTGCAAGGCCGTATGCCTTCGAAAACGTGCGAACGCGCACGAGGCGATCGTCGAAATGCGGCTCGAGCAGCGTGCCTTCGTCGGCGAAATCCGCATACGCTTCGTCGAGCAGGAGCAGGGCGCCGGGCGGAAGGGATTCGTAGAAGCGCGCGACGCGGGCGCGCTTGATGAAGCTGCCGCTTGGATTATCGGGATTCGCGAGATAGACGACGGAGGGTCTGACGCGCTGCGCGAGTGAGGCGAGCGCGTCGAGATCGGGTTCGCCTTCATTGGTATAGGGAGCGGTCTCGAGGCGTCCGCCGTAGCCTGCGACGTGGTAGGCGAAGGTCGGGTAGGTACCGCGCGCGGCGACCGCAACGCCGCCGATCTCGACGAAGCCGCGCACCGCCAGGCCCATGAGGTCGTCGATGCCGCTGCCGACGACGATCTGCTCGACCGCGCAGCCGTGTTTTGCGGCCAGCGCCTCGCGCAGCGCATACGAGTCGGGATCGCCGTACCAGGAGAGCCGCCCGAGTTCGGCGCTCATCGCCTCGACGGCGCGCGGGGAGGGCCCAAAGGCGCTCTCGTTCGCACCGAGCCGCACGAGATCGGGCCGGCCGCTTTCGCGCATCAAGCGCTCGGGGCCGACGAACGGCGTGCTCACCGGGAGCGCGTCGAGCAATCGCGTCGCCTTCATCTTAAAGGAACCCGCCGGCAAAGAACCGCCGCACGCGAACGCTCGCACCGGCGGGATACTCGTGCCGCTCGTCGCCGACGCGGACGTAGCCGCTCGCACGCGCCGCAAGGCTGCTGGAAAAGGAGCGCATCGGCAACGGGTGCGCTGCGCCTTGCGCAATCCTGACGGGAACGTACCACGTCCACCCGGGACGCCCGTGCAGCGCCTCCGCGAGGCGCGCGTCGAACTCGACGCTCGGCGGCGCGGCGCCGACCAGCGCCGCCAGAATCGGCGCAGCCACCGCTTCGAGCATGACGAGCGCGGAGAGTGGATTGCCCGGCAGCCCGAGCACCGGCTTTTCGCCGAGGGCCGCGAGCAGCGTCGGCTTGCCGGGACGAACGCGCAGGCCGTGTACCACGACGCCCGGCGTGCCGAGCGCGGTAACCGCTGCGGGCGTGAGATCGCGGTCGCCGACGGACGAACCGCCGCTGACGATCGCGGCGTCGCATTCATCGAGCGCCTGCGCGAGCGCGGCTTCGAGTGCGCCCTCTCGATCGCGCACGATCGGATAGTGGCGCGGCTGGGCGCCGAGGGCGCGCAGCGAACCCGCGAGCGCGTATCGATTCGAATCGCGGACCTCGCCGGCGCGCGGGCGCTGCGACGGCACGATCAACTCGTCCCCGCTCGAGAGTACGGCGACGACGGGACGGCGGTAGACGGGAACGTCGACGATGCCGAGTGCGGCGAGCAATCCCATCTCGGGCGCACCGATGCGCCGTCCCTTCTCGAGCACGGACTCGCCCGCGCGCATGTCCGCACCGCGCGGCGTTACCGAATCGCCGGCGGCGACGCGTTCGTCGACGCGCACGAGATCTCGTTCGCAGCGCGCCGATTCGATCGGCACCACGGCGTCGGCACCGCGCGGCAAGACGCCGCCGGTGGGAACGCGCATTGCCCCACCTGCTTCGATGTCGCACTCCGGCGTGGACGCTATCGGCGTCCCGCCCGCGAGCCGCAGCGTGCCGGGCGTCGAAGCGGCGCGCACGGCGAAGCCGTCCATCGCGGAGCGCGGTGCATTCGGGTAGTCGCCGTCGGCCTCGACCGGCTGCCCGAGGATCCGCCCGAAGGCATCGTCGATTGCAACGCGCTCCAGCCGCGGCGGCGCGAGCGTCACCGCCGCGAAATAGCGCTCCAGCGCCTCGCTCGGCGGGAGCAATAGCTGCGCGTCGAAAGCCTTGTTCATGCTCGATATCATCGTCGTTCGTCGCGATCCCGATCGCGTGCGGCGGTCGCTTCGCCGTCGCGGCCTCGATCCGTCGTTCGTCGACGAGATTCTGCGCTTGGACGCCGAGTACCGCTCCGCGCTCGCATCGGTTGAAGCGACGACGGCCCAGAAGAACCGCCTCTCGGCGCAGATTGGGAAGGCCGCCGAAAAAGCCGCGGCTGCGGCCACGCTGCGCCCGCAACTCGATGCGCTCGCCGATCTCATCACCCAGCACGGGGAACGCGTGCGCGAACTCTCGCCGGAGGTGGAGGGCTCCCCGCTGCGCGCGCTGCTCGAGCAGATGCCGAACCTGCTGGACGAGAGCGTCCCCGACGGTTTGGGCGAGGATGCGAACGTCGTGCTGCGCTCGTGGGGCGACCCGCCGAGCCTCGGCTTCGAGCCGAAGCCGCACTGGGAGTTAGGCGAGGCGCTCGACATCTTCGATTTCAAGCGCGCCGCGCGGCTCTCCGGAAGCCGCTTCTCGATCTTGAAGGGCGCAGGCGCGCGGCTCGCGCGTGCGCTCGCGCAGTTCTTTCTCGACCGTGCGAACGAGCGCGGCTACGTGGAGATCGTTCCGCCGTATCTCGTGACGCGTGCGACGATGTGGTCGACCGGGCAACTCTCCAAGTTTGCCGATGCGATGTTTCGGGATGACGACACCGGTCTCTACATGATCCCGACCGCCGAGGTTCCGCTGACGGCGCTGCGCGGCGACGAGATCCTCGACGCCGCGGAGTTGCCGTGCAAGTATGCGGCCTA
Source organism: Candidatus Tyrphobacter sp. (assembly GCA_036567865.1). Taxonomy (GTDB): domain Bacteria; phylum Vulcanimicrobiota; class Vulcanimicrobiia; order Vulcanimicrobiales; family Vulcanimicrobiaceae; genus Tyrphobacter. The sequence goes on from DATCTQ010000100.1 coordinate 48,259, forward strand.
CACGGCGTGTTTTCGAAAAGAGGCCGGTGCAGCCGGTAAGGATACGCGCGGCCTCGTTCGTCAGCATCAATTCGAGAAGGTCGAACTGGTTCGTCTCACGCGTCCGGGCGATTCCTTCGAGGCGCTGGAGCAGTTGACCGATGACGCAGAATCGCTCCTTCGCGAACTGGGATTGCCGTATCGTGTGGTTGCGCTCTGCGCCGGCGACGTCGGATTCAATGCGGCGAAGACCTACGACGTCGAAGTCTGGCTGCCCGGCGCAAACGCGTACCGCGAGATCAGCTCCTGTTCGAACTGCACCGACTTTCAGGCGCGTCGCGCCGGCATTCGATTTCGCCCCGACCCCAAGAGCAAAGCCGAGCCCGTCCATACGCTCAACGGCTCCGGCCTCGCAATCGGGAGAACGCTGCTGGCGATCGTCGAGAACTTCCAGCGACGCGACGGTTCGGTCGCGATTCCGGAGGTCTTGCAGCGCTATACCGGCTTCGACTGCATCCGCTCGTAGCGGCAGACAAGGGGTCGCTTGGCAGGCATTTTTAAGGCTCAGAGCGAGACGCGAGGCGGTCGAAAAGCGTTATGATGGTAGCATGCAACGCTGGACGGCACAGGCGGTCGCGGCGCTCGCGGCGTTGGCGATCGGACTCATCGCGCCGGCCTTGGCCGAAGGGGGCGTGACGCGCCACTATTACACCGAACTCTACCGCTTTCCGCAGGGAGGCTTCCCTACCTCGGGGACGCTCGATCTCACGATCCGTGACGACGGCAGCATTACCGGATACTACCGGCCGACCGACGGAGGGATCGGCCCCGTCAACGGGCACCTTGCCGGATCGCGAATTAGCCTCGACATCGGTGGTGCCGGCGATGCGCTCCACGTCAACGGGATGCTGGACGGCGGCAAGATCTCCGGTCGAGCCTTCCGCACGTTCGGGCGCCAAGAGTATACGTTTCGCGGCCTCCCGATTCCCAACGACCAAACCTTGCCGAGGGTGACGCCCGTGCCGTGGCCCGATTCACTCGTGTAGAAAAGGAGCACCGATCATGAAACAGTTCGCAGCTTTTACGATCTCCGCCGCATTCGCATTGAGCGTCGCAGCGATCGGCATTGCGCGGGCGGATCTCCCGATGACGCATTACAACATCGCGATTTGGAATCCGATCACGCACGCATACCCGGTGACGGGATCGATGGACCTTCGCTTTCATCCCGACGGCGTCGTCGACGGGTACTATCATCCGGCGGGGCTCCCGAGCTTCATCCCCATCAGCGGCGGCCGCACCGGAGACCACATCTGGTTGACGATCGGACTCCACGGCGGATGGCAGTTGAACGGATCGTTCCAAGGAGCGAAAATCGTCGGCTCCGCGGTCGACCAGGCCCCGGGCGAAGATCGCAACATCGGAAAGTTCGGCGCGCCCATCGCGCTCAGCGACGCCGCTCCAATGTACTCGTTCACAGCAACGCCCTTCTAGGGAACGCGAGCGTCAGCGGGCCCTAAGACCGCAGCCCGGCCGGGATTTTGCACGCGCGCAGCGTATGTCTGTGCGCGTGCAACCGCTTTCGATACCCGGCGCGTTCATGTGGTCGCGGCGGCAACCCGATCGCCGCATGGACTTCAATAGTTTCCTCTTCTGCACGCCCGAGGGCAATGTCGCGGTCGATCCGCTCGCGCTCGAAGCCGACCAACTGGAACAGATCGTCGCGCTCTCGGGACTCTCGTGGATCGTACTGACGAACCGCGATCACGTGCGCAGCGCGGCGGTGCTGCGCGATCGCTTCGGCGCTCGCATCGCGACCTCGGAGCAAGAAGCGCCCTCACTCGGCATCCCAGTTGATCGCGTGCTGCACGACGGCGAGGTAGCGTTCCCCGGCGCCGTCGTCGTCGCACTCGAGCATCAGAAGACGCCCGGAGAGTTCGCCCTCCATCTTGCCGAATACGCGGCGCTCGTCGTCGGCGACGCCCTGATCGGTTCGCCCGCGGGTGCGCTCTCGTTCTTGCCCGACGAGCGCTATGCCGACGTGATGCAAACCGTGCTCGCCCTGCGCCGCCTCTGGGCGCTCAAGCCGGAGATCCTGCTGCTCGGCGATGGGATGCCGCTCTGGAGAGGAGCGACGCTCGCGATCGGGGCACTCCTCTTCGCGCGCGGTGGCCTTGCCATCAACCGCATCAACCTCGCCGAGGTTCCGCGCGAGCGCTTCGCTTCGCCCGATGGGACGTTTCGCAGCGAGGACGCCGACGTTGACCCGCTGATCGGCGGAGAGCATCTCGGCTACCAGGTCGTGACGCTGGAGCCGGGCGCGCGCTTTTGTCCTCTGCACGCGCACTTTCGGGAAGAGGAGTTGTTCTTCGTGATCGAGGGCGCGCCGAGCATTCGCACGGAGCGCGAAACGCTGCGCTGCCGCGCCGGCGACTTCATCGCCTTTCCGGTCGGGCGCGAGCACGCACACCAACTTCTCAACGAAGGCGCGGAACCCGCGAGCGTGCTGTTGATCGGAGCGGCGCAATCCGAAGAGATCGTCTACTATCCCGACTCCGATAAACTCTCCGCGCGATACGCGCCGGATGCCCGGTTCCGCGTGCGCGCGAGCCCGCAACTCGAGTACTTCGACGGCGAGGAGCCGCCCGTGCAGCTTCCCTAAGCGCTAGAGCATGTATTCGAGATCCGATGAGCCGGTCGGGTACGCGAAGAATGCTTCGCGCAGCATTGCCCCGTCGACACCGGCGCGAATGGCGAGCGCGAAGACGTTGATCTGCTCTTCGGCATGTGGGCCGACGATCGTCGCGCCGAGCACCTTGCCGCTCGATTTCTCGATCACGATCTTGTAGAAAGCTTCGCGTCCCGCCACCGTGCGCGTTGAATACCAATCGCGCATATCGCCCACGTGCACCTCGTACGCGATGCCGCGTTCGCGGGCGGAAGCCTCGCTGAGCCCGGTCGCGCCGAGAGACGGAATCGTGTAGACCATCGAGGTGAGGCCGCGGAAGTCGGCCGTGCGCCGATTTCCGTCCAAGAGATTCGCGGCCACGATCTCGCCTTCGTTCCCGGCGACTGGCGTGAGCGGAAGGCCGCCGGCATCCGCGGCATCGCCCGCGGCGTAGACCGCCGGATTGCTCACGCTTTGCAGGTATGCGTTCACTTCGACGCCGCGCTTCGTCCTCGCGACATTGCCGCGCTCCAGACATAAGCCGTCCACGTTCGCGACGCGCCCTGCCGCGAGGATGCCCGCGGAGGCGCGGAAATCATGCTTCGCGCCGACGCTCTCCGCCGAGATGACGATCTCGCCGGCCTCCTTGCGCACGCCCGTGACGGTCGTACCGAGCTGAAGATCGACGCCGAGTCCGCGCGTCAGTTCGGCGAGCCTTGCGACGGCGTCGTCATCGAAGCTCTCCAGCGGGCGCGCCCCGCGATGCAGAATCGTCACCTTCGCGCCCGCACGCGCGACGACGTGCGCGAACTCGAATGCGATGTAACCGCCGCCGACAAATATCAGCGATCGCGGCAGCTCTTCGAGGTCGAGGAACCCTTCGCTGTCCATCAGCATCTCGTCACCCGGCGCGACGTGCTGCGTCATCGCGCCGCTCGCGATCACGACGTGCTTTGCTTCGAGCGACTCACCGTCCACGAACAACGTTCGCTCGCCGGAAAAAGTCGCGCGCCCGTGCATCGCGACGATGCCGGCTTTCTCGTAGACTTTGCTCCACCGCTCCGGTACGGGATCGGTGAAGGTACGCTTGAAGCGCATCAGTTCGCGCCATTGCAGCACGGGCACGCGATCCAGAACGCCCTTCTCAACCAATCGCTGCGCATCGTCGACGACGCGAGCGGCGTTCACCAGCACCTTCTTCGGATCGCAGCCTCGCAACTGGCAGGTCCCGCCGAAGGGGCGCTCGTCCACGATCGCGACGCTCCACCCGCGCGCGCGGCACGTAGTCGCGGCGGTATGCCCGGCGCTTCCGCTTCCGATGACGACGAGATCGAAAGTTTTACTCACGCATGAAACTCCAAGGAGAGGGTGGGATTCGAACCCACGAAACGCTCATCACGTTCTGCGGTTTTCAAGACCGCCGCATTCAACCACTCTGCCACCTCTCCATGTTCGCGATTCGCCTTATTCTACGAGGGTTTTGCGCGTTCTTCTTTCCAGGGTAACGGACGATTTGGTCACATTTGGTCACGAACTTTTTCGTTGCGTCCTTTTACGCCACGTCCACGGCGTAGTTTCGAGTTTCGGGCGAAGCAGTTCAGTCGAACAGCTCGCTGTGCGAGCCGAGTCGAGCCAAGCGAAGCGTTTTCGCGTCGGGTTTCCCCTCTGTGTCTATGATGGGTGAGACCAGCGAAACGGGAAAACTCATGAGGGCGAGTAAGGCTCTTGTTCATGTCAA
>DATCTQ010000101.1:0-4576 GCA_036567865.1 Candidatus Tyrphobacter sp.
GCGTCCCGCAACGGCGATTCGCCGATGACGTCGCCGGTCGACGCGGAAAATGTGGCGCGCGCATCGGAGACTTCGCCGAAGAGACGAAGCATCAGCGCCGCGCCGAAACTTCCGGGTGCGGGCAGTGCGGTCGAAGCACGAGCGGGTGCCGACGCCGCGACGAGAAGCGTCGCAGCCACGACGAAGCCGATCAAACGACCCACTTGCCTCCTGTCCTCCCTACGAGCCGGGGATGCCCAAACCTAATATCGGCGGATCCGCCGGGAAAGTTTCATTATGCAGGGGCGGCCTTTTCGCCTCCGCCCCCGGCAAGGAAGCGCCGGGCGATCAGTTCGGCCGCGTAGTCGTCGATCGGCCTGGGCGGGAAGCGCAGCCCCAGAGGAAGCAAGCGTTGCCAGCCTCGCGGGGGATTCTCGGCGTAGTAGAGTCGGCGGGCGCGAAGCGTCGTTTCGCGTTCGTCTACGAGGCGGAGGGGGATGCCGAGGGAGCCGAGCTGGGCTACGATTTGCCGGGCGTTCGTCCCCGCACCGACCGCGAGCGTCGCGACGGCGTGCGCCGCAACGAGCGCCGCAATCCTGGGGCCTAACCCTTCGATCGGCTCGATGCCCCGTGCGAGCACGCTGCCGTCACCGGAGATCAATGCGTATCCCGCCTTGCGCATCCCCGGGTCGATCCCTAGGACGCTCACCTCACGTTTCTCGCGGGAACCAGGGCGATGTCGATGGGGATGACGCCCGTATGGGGATAGGTGTCCTCAGCCGCGTACGCGGTCAAGTAGTAAAGCCCCGGCCGCTCGAGCATCGCCTGCATTCCCTCGATGTTGGGAACCAGTTGCGTCGGCTGCACGTAGGTGGCGAGGAACGGCGGCATGTGCGCGTACTCCGCGTCGGTCGTGACCTCGGCTTGCAACTCTCGCACCGCGATGTTGATGCTGGCCCCGCTGCCTCCGGGGATCTTGAGCTGCGCCACCAGCTGCCCCTTCGCGAACACGCGAACGTCGGGAACGGCGCTCAGCGAGAAGTGAAACGGATCGTTCACGAAGAGGTTCTGGTCGGAGATCGCCGTCAACATCACGTTCGACTGCGAGAGTTCGGCTTGAAGAACCGGCTCCGTGACGAAGTTGTGCAGCACGGTATCGATGTTGCGCGGCACGGTGTATGGTTTCAGCCCGAGACCCGGATAGGTCGCGTTGATGTACTTGACCGCTTCCGTGTAGAACGCGCGCAGTTGTTGCTCGCGCTGTGCCGGCGTTTGCGATTGTTGTAGTATGAGGCGGAAGGGCGTAATGAGCGCGCCGGTGGCCACGACGAGGCGGCCATTGGTAACTTTCGCCTCGAGTTGCTGTTGCTGCCGTTGGAGTTGCGTGATCTGCGAGTTCAGCGCGGAGAGCCGGAAGAAGGCGGTCTTCACCTGCTCCGATGCGAGGATTGCGACGAGCGTCACGACCAGCGCGATGAACACGCCGGTTGCAACCGCGATGATCGTCGACGTGTATCGCGGCCGAATTCCAAAGAGCGTCAGGCGCCGCCGGCCGACCTGGTGCCCGACGCGATCGCCGACGTACGCGACGGCCCCCGCGATCGCCATGATGATGAGGACGTTACCGAGCCCGCGTACGAAGTCGACCCAACTCATACGAGAGATCCTAGTGGCCTGTAACAGGCCATTAGATCGCCGCCGCTCGGCGCAAGCGCGAGATCCCGATCGCCGTAAAAATCAGATTCGGCGTCCACGCCCACAGCGGCGCCAGCATCGTGAGGGCCTCTCCGACGTATGAGAAGATCGTCATCACGAGGTAGTAGACGAACACGATCACCACGGCCAAGCCGAACCCCAAGCTCACGTTTCCTCCACCCCGAAACGAGCGCAACCCGAACGGGATCGCGATCAAGACGAAGACGAAGCACGCGAATGGCTGCGCAAGTTTTTCTTGATACACCGTTATATATTTGCGAAGTTCCGTTTCCGTCAGTTGGCCCGTCGCGACGATGGCCGCGATTTGCGCGCGACTCATCTGCTCCGGGTCGTCGTGTGAAATCCGCTTGACGATGTCGGTTGGCTTCTCCCCGAGATCGACCTCCTGCTCCGAGACGTTCGGCTCGGAGATCGTGGTCCCGTCCGGGTTGAAGCGGTAGGCGCTCACGTTTTTCAGCACCCATTGATCTGCGGCGAACTGCGCCTCGTCGGCAAAGATGATCTGTGTCGCGGCGCCCGCACGATCGTATTGCACGAGCGTCACGTGGAGCAGGGCCAGAGAATTGGGGTCGTATGCCGTCGCGATCGTCACCTGACGCCCGCCACCCGGCAACGGCGCCGAGACCGTGAGGTCGCGGTTGAAGGCGCTCGCGTGGTTCAGTGCGGCGTTTTCGATCGAGGAAACCTGGTCGTTCGCGAACGGTACGACTCCCTCTTGGAGCCCGTACATGACGAGCGACATCGCAAAACCGGCGAAGAGCAAGGGCGCGATGATGCGCCAGAACGTGATGCCGCTCGTCTTCATGGCGTTGATCTCGCTCTCGCCCGAGAGGCGCTGGATTGCGAGCAGCGTTCCGAGCAGCAATGCCATCGGGATGACGATCACAATGTTTTGCGGCATCTCCCATAGGAAGAGCGCGATTGCCGCGAAGAGCGCGACGTGGTCTTCGCTCACAAGGCGCCCGATCGAGAGCATCTGCGTTGCCGCGAAGATGAGGGTGAACGCCGAAAGGCCGAACCCGAACGGACCCGCCAGTTCCGAGAGCATGTAGCGGTCGAGGATCGTCGGGCGGAAGCCGAGCGCAGCCTTCAGACCGGAGCGCACGTTCAAAGACGAAAGCCTTCGCCGAGGTAGAACTTGCGCGCGATCGGCGATTCGAGTACCTCTACGGCGGTGCCTGAGACTTCGATCCGGCCGTTATTCAAAATGTAGGCGCGATCGACGATCGCGAGCGTCTCGCGGACTTGGTGATCCGTAATGAGGATGCCGATGCCGCGATCGCGCAACTGGCGAATCATTGCCTGAATGTCGGCCACGGCAATCGGATCGATACCTGTGAACGGCTCGTCGAGCAGCAGGAAGTTCGGATCGATCGCCAATGCGCGCGCAACCTCGACGCGGCGCCGTTCGCCTCCGGAGAGTGCGTCGCCGCGAGCGTCGACGAAGGCGCGCAGCCCAAACTCCTCGAGCAGCTCGGGTAGGCGGCGCTCCTGCTCTTCGTGCGGTACGCCGTTCTGTTCCCAGATCAAACGAATGTTGTCGCCGACCGAGAGCTTGCGAAAGATCGAGTTCTCTTGGGCGAGATAGCCGATCTTGTTGCGGGCGCGCTCGTACATCGGCCGGGCGGTGAGATCGATCTCCCGTTCACCGTCATACAGCAGCACGCTTCCCCCGTCGGGCTTCACGAGCCCGACGGTCATATAGAACGTCGTGGTCTTCCCCGCCCCATTCGGCCCGAGCAGCCCGACGACTTCGCCGACGCGCACTTCCGCACTCACGCCGTTGACCACCGTACGCTCGCCGTAGCGCTTGACGAGGCCGCGAACTCTGATGGCATGCTCGCTCATCGCATCTCCGCCCGCGTCAGCGTTACGTCCGAATCGACGCGGTTACCGGTCGCACGCGCGCCGTGTGCATTCATCATCACCACGTGTCCTTCACCGTGCACCATCTGCGCTCTTTGGTCGTATGTCAGGCGATCGCAATCCAACGTCATGCCGGAATCGGTCTTCGCGTGAACGCGCCCCGTCAGTGTGATCGTGTTCGCCGCTTCGTCGACGATCGCTTGCGGCGCGACGGCGATGAGCCTCGTGCCGTCGTTGCCGAAAAACGTCACGTGCACGGTGAAGAACGTCGCGATCGCGCTGCATTGTGCACCGGTGCTCTCGTAGGAATGAGCAACCAGATCGTATTGTTTCCGGTTGTTCTGCTGCTGAACGAAGCGCAGCGGGTGTTTCGCCGTACCGTAGCCCGTGATATGCAACCACGGCCCGCACCCGGTATGCCGCCCCGGCGACGGAGAGGGCGAGCGAAGAGCCGCAGGATTGCGCGGGTTGCAAGCGCAGAGCAGCGCCGTCGCCACGCAGAGTACGACGAGGCCGCGAATCACTCCGTCTCCATCAAGCCATATCGGGCCGCCGAGAGCGCAAGCGCCATCGTCGGCAACCATAACCCAAAGATCACGACGCTCACCGTATCGATCAGCCCTTGCACGAGCGTCCCGGCGAGTCCCGCTGCGATCGCCGTCGCGAGCACCGCGCACTCGGGGCGCGCCTGCGCGATCCGCTGTCGCAGTTCGCTGCCGAAACGCCACCACGCCCAGAATGCCGCGGCGAAGCCGACGACGCCGGTCTCCGCCAAGAGGGTGAGATAGACGCTGTGCGCGTGAAAGGCCGTAGCATCGCCGTCCGGCAAGCGCACGACGGCGTATAAGTGCGAGAACTCAAACGGCCCCACGCCGGTGAGCGGGAATCGATCGATGATCTGCAGCGCGGCTTGCCAGATCGAGATCCGCGTGTAGTTTTCGCTGGGGTTGTGGTGGGCGTTGAAGACGAGCAGCACCGCGAGCAGGCCCGCGGCCACGATGGTGCCGGCGACGAG
>DATCTQ010000102.1:0-23632 GCA_036567865.1 Candidatus Tyrphobacter sp.
GCGAGGCGGCGATGACGACCGACGCTACGAGCAGCGCGGTCAGAAAGCGAATCATGGTTTAGATGGAGGTCCTCATGGCGGGGCGTTCGATCGGTCCGAATCGGGCGACGAGCCGATCGAAGGGAACCGCACCTTCCCGAAGGAGGCGCGCGCGGCTGCCCGTGAGATCGACGACCGACGTTTCGAGGCGCGGCGCCACTTCTCCGCGTTCGAGCAGCAGGTCGGCCGGCGTTGGCGGCTGTCCTTCACCCGCGTATGCAGTCGAGGCGGCAAGAAGCGGTCCGCAGCGTTCGAGGATGGCGTGCGCGAGCGGATCCTCCGGCACGCGGAAGCCGACCGTCAGGCGTCCGGCGGTTTGCTCCTCGGCGAAGAATACCGGCCGGCGCAGAATCAGCGCGACGGGCGCCGGGAGGAGTCGCTTGACCGCGAGGATCGCGAGCGGATTCTCCGGAGCAAACTCGAGAAACTCCGCGGGGCTCGCGACGCAGAGCGCAACGCGCAGATTCGCATTCGCTCCCGCGGTTTCGTAGATGCGCGCCACCGCCGCGCCGTGCTGCGGGTCGCAGGCGATGACGTACCCGGTTTCGTCCGGATAGACGACCGTGCCGCCGCCGAAAACACATCGAGCGGTTTGCTCGACGACCTCCTCGACCCCCTCGCGCCGAACATCGATCACGTTCATCTTCGCGTCCGCGTTCTAAATGCGGATCCTCATACCGGTGCCCAGCGCAACACACGACAGCGGATCGTCGGCGACGATTGCCGGAACGCCTGTGATCTCGGAGAGCAGTCTGTCGAAACCGCGCAGCAACGCACCGCCGCCGGTGAGGATCACGCCTCGATCGATGATATCCGAAGCGAGTTCCGGCGGGGTCTTCTCCAGGACCGATTTTACCGCCTCGACGATGGCGCCAACCGGCTCGGCGAGCGCTTCGCGCACCTCTTCGCTTGTGATCTTCACGGTCTTCGGCAAGCCGTTGATGAGATCGCGGCCGCGAATCTCCATCGCCAGCTCCTGTTCAAGCTTGAACGCCGATCCGATCTTGATCTTGATCTCCTCGGCGGTCCGCTCGCCGATCATCAAATTATATACGCGGCGAATGTAGCGCACGATCGCGTCGTCCATCTTGTTTCCGGCAACGCGCAGCGATTGCGAAACGACGATTCCGCCGAGCGAGATCACCGCCACGTCGGTCGTTCCGCCGCCGATGTCGACGACCATGCTGCCCGACGGGCCGTCGATCGGCAAGCCGGCGCCGATTGCCGCCGCCATCGGCTCCTCGACGATCTCGACGCTCCGAGCGCCGGCGAGCTTCGCCGCATCCTTGACGGCGCGCTCCTCGACGCTCGTGATCTCCGCCGGAACGCAGATCGTCACGTGCGGTTTCGGTTTCAAGAGCGACGACCACCAGGTGCGATCCTTCGTCACCTTCTTGATGAAGTAGGCGAGCATCGCCTCGGTGACTTCGAAATCGGCGATCACGCCGTCGCGTAACGGCCGAATCGCTTGAATGTTCGCCGGCGTCTTACCGAGCATCTGGCGTGCGTCCTCACCGATGGCGAGGACTCTGCCGGTATTCATGTCCTTGGCGACGACCGAGGGCTCGCGCAAGACGATGCCCTTGCCTCTGACGTGAACGAGCACGTTGGCCGTCCCGAGATCTATTCCGATATCCAAAACGAGGGAGCCTCCACCCTAACCGGTTGCCGTGTTGACGCGCGGATATTCGCTCGTCTCAAAGATTGCCGACGGCTCGACGAATTGCGTCACGCCGCTGCTGCGCTGGACCTGTCCGCCCAGATCCGAAAGGATCTCGGCTAGGCGTTCGTATCCGCGATCGATGTATTCCAAACCAATGATTTCGGTTTCTCCCGCAGCGCCGAGCCCCGCGATCACCAGTCCCGCACCCGCACGAATGTCCGGCGCCTCGACCGGCGCGCCGGAGAGCTGCTCGACGCCCTTGACGACCGCCGCATTGCTCTCCATCGAGACCTTCACGTCGGCGCCCATGCGAGCAAGCTCGTTGACGTAGGAGAAGCGCGCGTTGAAGATCGACTCCTCGACGACGCTCGTACCCGGGCAGGTGCACAGGAATGCGACCGCTTGCGGCTGGAGATCGGTCGCAAAGCCCGGATAGGGCGCCGTCACGATGTCCGTTCCCCCCTTTATTTTCTTGCCGCGCAACCGAACCCAATCATCTCCCGTCGTGACCTCCGCCCCGCATTCCGAGAACCTCTCGATCGCGGCGCCGAGATGCTCGGGGCAGCATTGCGTCACCGTCACGTCACCACGCGTCACCGCGCCCGCAAAGAGAAGCGTTCCCGTTACGATGCGATCCGGGATGATCTCGTATTCGACACCGTGCAGCTCGCGCACGCCCTCGATCACGATCGTATCGCTGCCCGCGCCCGCAATCTTCGCGCCCATCGCAACCAGAAATCCCGCGAGGTCGACGACTTCGGGCTCCATAGCCACGTTGTGCAACGTCGTCGTTCCGTCCGCAAGCACGGCACTCAGCATCGCATTCTTCGTTGCGCCGACGCTGGGCATCCGAAACTCGATCGCGCCGCCTTGCAATCTCTTGCGTTTGCAATGCGCGATGAGATACCCGTGAGCGTTGCGCACTTCACAACCGAGTGCGACGAAGGCCTGCTCGTGCATGTCGGTTGCCCGCGTGCCCAACACGCAGCCTCCCGGCAGCGGAACCTCGGCGCGGCGAAAACGTCCGAGCAGCGAACCGACGATGTCGAACGAGGCCGCGAGCTTGCGCACCAAGGTGTACGGAGCACGGAACGAGACGACGTTGCTCGCGTCGATTGTCAGAGTGTGTTCGCCCTCGTAGCGAATGCGTGCGCCGAGTGCTTCGAGCAACGACCACATGACGGACACGTCGGTGATACGCGGGACGCGGTGCAATGTGACCGGACCCTTCGCAAGCAATGCCGCAGCCATGATCGGCAACGCGGCGTTCTTCGCGCCGTGCGTCGCAACCGATCCCTCTAAGCGGGCGCCGCCGCGAATGCGCAGCGTCGTTTCCAAACGGTCGAGCATGGTGGTCATTGCAACCTATAGACAGCCGTTCGCGCCGCAGGTCGCCGCGCCCCGCCGAGGTTTGATCGGCTAATGGCCCGTCAGGCGGAGCTTCGCCCGCGCAAACTCGGCGGTCGTCCGGTCCTGCGCGGTCAACGCCTGCGCGAGTTCCTCGCGCGTCTTGGCAACGTCCACGTCCTCGAAGCGCAGCGCCTCGTCGACCAGCACCGCGATGCGATCGGGAAGCGCCTGGACGAAGCCGGCGCCGGTTGCGAGCTCGAGTCGCCGCGTCGCGCCTTCGCTCCCGACGTTCGCGCGCAGGACGCCCGGGCGCAGGGCCGCAAGCAACGGCGCGTGTCGGGACAGGATGCCCTCCTCGCCTTCAGTCGTCACCACGATCACCAGCTCGGCATCCCCTTCGAAGACCACCTCGGACGGGCTGATGAGCTTGAAGGGAACGGCGCTCACGCCGAGGCGCCCATCCGTTCGGCGTTCTCCTTGACCTCGTCGATGCCGCCGGCGTAGAAGAACGCGCCCTCGGGCAAATGATCCACGTTGCCGTCGAGGACTTCTTTGAACGAGGTGACGGTGTCGGCAAGTTTCACGTACTTGCCGGAGCGCCCCGTGAACTGCTCCGCGACGAAAAACGGCTGCGAGAAGAAGCGCTGGATGCGCCGCGCGCGCCCGACGACCACCTTGTCCTCTTCGGACAACTCTTCGACGCCGAGGATCGCGATGATGTCCTGCAGATCGCGATAGCGCTGCAGCGTTTCCTGCACGCCGCGCGCGACGCGATAGTGCTCTTCGCCGACGATCTGCGGGTCGAGGATGCGCGAGCTGGAGGCGAGCGGATCGACCGCAGGATAGATGCCGAGCTCCGAGATCGGACGTGAGAGCGCCGTCGTCGCATCGAGGTGCGCGAACGTCGTCGCGACCGCGGGGTCGGTGTAGTCGTCGGCCGGAACGTACACGGCCTGCACCGAGGTGATCGATCCCTTGCGCGTCGACGTGATGCGCTCTTCTATCGCGCCCATGTCGCTGGCGAGCGTCGGCTGATATCCGACCGCCGACGGCATGCGCCCCATCAGGGCCGAGACTTCGGAGCCCGCCTGCATGTAGCGAAAGATGTTGTCCATAAAGAGCAGCACGTCGGAGCCCAGTTCGTCGCGGAAATACTCCGCCATCGTCACTCCCGTCTGTGCGACGCGAAACCGCACGCCGGGCGGTTCGTCCATCTGGCCGAATACCAGCGTCGTCTGCGCCAGGACGCCGGACTCTTTCATCTCGAGCCAGAGGTCGTTGCCTTCACGCGTGCGCTCGCCGACACCCGTGAAAACCGAGAAACCCTTGTGCACGTAAGCGATGTTGCGGATCAATTCTTGAATGAGCACCGTCTTTCCGACGCCGGCACCGCCGAAGAGGCCGACTTTGCCTCCGCGGGTGTATGGAGCCATGAGGTCGACGACTTTGATGCCCGTCTCGAAGATGCGCGGGGTCGGCTCCTGGTATTTGAACTCCGGCGGCGGACGATGAATCGGCCACTCCGCCGCGGCCTTCACCGGCGCGTCTGAGTCGATGGTCTTGCCCAAGACGTTGAAGATGCGCCCGAGCGTGCCCTCGCCGACGGGCACCGTGATCGGGCCGCCGGTGTTGGTGACCGCGGCGCCGCGAACGAGCCCGTCCGTGGACCCCATCGCGAGACAGCGCACCTGATCGTTGCCGAGTTCATCCTGCACTTCGAGAATCAACTCGCGCTCCTGCATCGCGGTGCCGCCGAGTCCCTCGTGCCGCACGGCCGCGCCGCCGTTCGCCTGCCCCGAGTCTGTCGGTCCTGAGCCTGTCGAAGGATTGACGCGAACGCTGAGGGCGTCGTGAATCTTCGGCAGGGTCTCCGGTGTGAACTCGGCATCCACGACGTTGCCGAGCACCTGGACGATCTTTCCCGGCGATTTCTTGTCTTGTTTCATGGTCATCCTATCCGCTCAGGGCTTCCGCCCCGGCAACGATCTCGAGCAGTTCTTTGGTGATCGCCGCCTGACGCGCGTTGTTCATCGCAATCGTCAACTCGTCGATGGCCTTGTTCGCGTTTTCGGTCGCGTTGCTCATGGCGATCAACTGCGCGGCAAAGAAGGCGGCGTCGGTTTCGAGCATCGCCGCGTACAACGTGAACTCCAGATACTTGGGAAGGAGCGCGGAGAGCACGAACTCCGGTGAGGGGAGAAACTCCACCGCGCCCCTCGGTGCGCCGCTCTGACCTTGCGGCGCGCGCAACTCGTCGGCGACGACCGGGACGAGGCGCCGCGTTTGGGGTCGCTGCGACAACATCGATACGAGGGTCGACGACACGAGAACGATCTCGCCAATCGCTCCCGCGTCGAAATCTTGCGTGACGCGCATCGCGACCGCGTGCGCGGTCTCGAGTTTGGGTGCATTGAGCCTCCACGTCGGATGCTCCCGGGAGCCCATGCGGCGCACGGCGTTGCGCGCCTTGACGCCGACCGAGTAAAAATATGTTCCCGGATGCTCGTGCGCGTACGCCTCGCCCACGCGTATCACGTTTGAGTTGAAGGCACCCGCCAAGCCTTTGTCCGCCGTCATGAGAATGACCCCCGGAGGTACGCCTTCCTTCCCTGGTTTCATGAACGGATGTTCGACGATCGAGACCGCAGCGACCAGATCGCGCAGCATCTCGGCGAGCGCTTCGGCGTACGGGCGCGCGCGCTTTCGCGCGGCTTCGGTGCGCCGAATCTTCGCCGCGGCGACCTGCTTCATCGCTTTGGTGATTTGCCGCGTGTTCTTCAGCGACCGGATTCGGTCGCGCAGCTCGCGTACGGATGCCATTTAGAACGCCTTGTTGAACTCGCCGAGCGCCGCATCCAGTTGCTTCTTGACGTCGTCCGAGAGTTGGCCGCTCTGCGCGATCGACGCCGGAATCTCCGGATGTTTGTCGTGAATGAACTCGATCGCACCCCCTGCCCACGCTTGCAGCTGATCCGTCGGGACATCGTTGACGAACCCCTTCGTGCCGGCATAGAGTAGCACGACCTGATCTTCGACGGCCTGCGGTTGGTACTGCGGCTGCTTGAGCAGTTCGGTCAGCTTCTCTCCGCGCAGCAGTTGCATCTGCGTCGCTTTGTCGAGATCGCTCGCGAGCTTCGCGAAGGCGGCGAGATCGCGGTACTGGGCCAACTCCAACTTGAGTTGCCCCGCGACAGCTTTCATCGCTTTCGTCTGCGCGGCACCTCCGACGCGCGAAACCGAGAGCCCGACGTCGATCGCGGGGCGAATGCCCTGGAAGAAAAGACTCGGTGTCAAATAGAGTTGGCCGTCGGTGATCGAGATCACGTTGGTAGGAATGTAAGCGGAGAAATCCCCGGCTTGCGTCTCGATGATCGGCAGCGCCGTCATGGAGCCGCCGCCCATGTCGTCGCTCAGTTTCGCTGCGCGCTCGAGCAGCCGCGAATGCAGATAGAATACGTCGCCCGGGTAGGCTTCGCGTCCCGGCGGGCGCCGCAGCAGCAGCGACATCTCGCGGTACGATTGCGCGTGCTTGGTGAGGTCGTCGTACACGACGAGCACGTCCTTGCCGCCGTACATCAGTTCTTCGCCCATCGCGCAGCCCGAAAACGGTGCGATCCACCGCAACGCCGCGGCATCAGCGGGGCTGGCGGTTACGATGGTCGTGTACTCCATCGCGCCCTTTTGCTCGAGGATTTGCGCGAGCGCTGAGACGGTGGAGTTCTTCTGGCCGATCGCGACGTAGACGCAGAAGACGTTGCGCCCACGTTGGTTGATGATCGTGTCGACCGCGATCGCGGTCTTTCCCGTCGAGCGATCGCCGATGATCAACTCGCGCTGCCCGCGCCCGATGGGGATGAGCGCGTCGATTGCACGAATGCCCGTCTGCAGCGGTTGAAAGACCGGCCGCCGCTGCACGACGCCGGGCGCCCTGTTCTCGACCGTCCGGAATCGCGCCGCCTTGATCTCACCCTTGCCGTCGATGGGTTGTCCCAACGCATCGACCACGCGTCCGAGCAGCGGCTCGCCGACGGGAACCGATGCGATGCGACCGGTGCGGCGAACCTTGTCGCCCTCTTGGATCTGCGCGTCCGAGCCCATGATGACGACGCCGACGTTATCCTCTTCGAGATTCAATGCCACGCCGGCAAGGCCGTTCGGGAACTCGACCAACTCCGAGAACCGAACGCTGCGAAGGCCGTAGATGCGAGCGAGATTCGCGCCGACCTCGATGACGGTCCCGACCTCGTCTTCTTGAAGTTCGGTTTTGAAGGAGGCGATCTGCGACTTGAGCAGTCCGGCGATTTCATCTGCGTTGATCATCTCTTTGCGTCCTATTCGGTTTCAGATGGCGGTGAGGATACGGGCGAGTTCCTGCAAGCGTCCCGCGATGGTTCCGTCGATCCGGCGGTCGCCCATCGTGATGCGCATGCCGCCCACCAATCTGGGATCGACGAGGAGACGCGTCTCGAAATGCCGGCCGTAGATGCGCTCGACCCGCGCGGTGACGGAGGCCAGTTCTTCACTCGAGAGCGGCCGCGCCGACGTGACGACCAACGGGTCGACGCCGCGTCCGCGCATCTCGAGCGTGCGGTATTCGTCGAGCAGCGCGTAGAGCAGCGCTTCGCGATGCTTGCGCACGAGGAGCAGCAGCGCGTGCAACGCCACGTCGGCAACGCGGCCTTCGAACGCTTTGGTCAGCGCGCGCTCCTTCTCATACCGATTGATGATCGGCGCGACGAAGAAGCGCTTCGTCTCCGTCGTGGCGTCGATGCTCGCGACGATGCGCTCGAGATCCTTGCCGATCCGCTCGACGGCGCCCGCCTCCGTCGCGAGCGAGTAGACGGCGGTGGCGTAGCGGCGCGCGAGCGTTTGATTCATCATGACCGCGCGCTCTCCAGCGTCGCGAGAAAGTGCTCGACGAGGCGTGCGTTCCCGCGCGCGTCGATGCGGCGCTCCGCGTCGCTTCGCGCGACGGCGAGCGCCTTATCCGCGAGTTCGACGCGCAGACGCAGGCGTGCCGCCGCACGCGCGCGATCGAGTTCCGCGCGTGCGTTGCGCAAGGCGCGTTCTCCCGCCTCTGCAGCCTCGGCGAGCGCCGCCTGCCGTTCGTGCTCGGCGTACGTATTGGCGCGAGCGCGAATTAGATCGGCGTCCGCGTGCGCGTTTTCGATCTCCGCGCGCAGCGCGGTGAGCGCGGCTTCGGCGTCGTCGCGGTGGCGCTCCGCTTCGGCGATTTGCCGATTGCTGCGCTCCTGTGCCGCGAGCACCGTCGGCTGCAACCACCTTCCCCAGATGTAGATCAAGGCCGCCATGAATACCACAGCGGAAACGACCTGGCTCCAGATCGCGATCTGGAGATACGTCTGCTCCTGATTCAACCGGCTGCCTCGGGAACGACCCGTTCGAGCATGAGATCGGCGAGTTGCCGAACGATGCGCTCCTCGCCGCCGCGCGCCGCCTCGATCTCGGCCTGAACCGTCCGCGTCGCCTCCTCGACGATCGCCTGCGCCTGGCGCGCGTAACCACTCGTCGCCTCCGACGTTTCGTTCGAGGTCCGCGCGCGTTCGGCCGCGATCGTGTGCTCGCCCTCGCGGCGTGCCGCAGCACGCACGCTCTCCGCTTGCTCGCGCAGGCTCCTCGCCTCGGCCTGGAAACGATCGTAGTCCGAGACGAGGCTGTTGATGTACTCGCGCCGTTTGCGAATTGCTACGGTAACGGGACGCAAGAATACGACGTTCAAGACCGCGAAGAAGATCGCGAAATTGATCAGTTGGATAACGAGCGTGCCGTCCGGATACAGGAACACCGTCGGTTACTTCACGAGATGGGTTATCAGCGTTGGAACCTTTGCAACGACCAGGAAAATGTAAAATGCGAAACCGATTCCAATGATTGGGAATGCCTCCAGGACGCCGATGCCCAGGAACATGAACAACATGATGTTGGGTCGCGCCTCGGGCTGGCGTGCAATCGACTCGACGGCTTTGCTCGCAACGATTCCATCACCAATTGCCGAGCCGAATGCGACGCCTGCGATGATGATCCCGAACGCGAGGAGAGTGGATGCAGCGATCAACGCTTCAGAGTTCAAAGGAATATCCTTTCTACCATATATACTAGCGGCATTAGTGCTCTTCGGAGATTGACAGCGACATGTACACGATCGCCAGCAACGTGAATACGAATGCCTGGACCGTACCCACGAAAAAGTTGAAAAACTGGATCAGGAATGGGACGAACGTCACCGACAGCGAGAGGTCGAACCAGCCGATCTTCACGTGCGCGACCACGATCGAAGCGACGACGATGAAGAGCAACTCGCCGACGAAGATATTGAAGAATAGGCGGGCGCACAACGTAACGGGACGCGCGAGTTCCTCGAGGAGATTGATGGGGCCGAGCCACCAGAACGGCTTGAAAACGTGAGCAAGATAGCGCGGCCCGATCTTACGAAGTGCAACGACTTGGATCATGAAGAAGACGATCAGAGCAAGCGGCAGGACGGTGTTGATATCGGCTGTCGGCGATCCGCCGAAGGGCAAGCCGACCGCTTTAAACGGCAGCATACCGAACTGGTTCAGCAAGAAGATGAAGATGAAGAGCGCGATGAAGAACGGCACGAAGGGTTCGCCGGCTTCCCCGAGGACGCCGGTGGCCAAATCCGCGATATAATTGAAGACGCCCTCCAAGATCAGCTGGCGCTTCGAGACGTAGGGAGAGCGGTAGCTCGCGCCGATCCACGCAAAGAGCGCGAGCGAGAGGAGCATGACGAGCCACGTCGTCATGATCGTGTCGGCATGGACCGCACCGAGCACCGGGAAGTGCCAGGTGATGTGTTCTCCGATGTGTTCTTGCACGTTCCTCGTTTAGTTGCAGGCGCGCGAGACGCTCGCCGCATAGAGCGCCGTTGGAAGGAAGAAACCGGCGAAGTACCATCCCATCGACCACCAGGGGCCGGCGGCGGCAAACGCCACGGGCACTATACCGAAGACTGCGATTCGCAAAAAACTACTTAAGACGAAGCTCCCGGGACTGCGGGTCAGCGCGAGCCGCTCCAAACCGCGCGAAGTGATCACCGCATTGAGGATACCGCAGAGGCCGCCGACCGCCAAGGCAAGGGCGGGAAGCGGAAGCCATGCGATCGAGAGCGCTGCGGCGAGGATGACGATCGCGGCCGACCACAGCACGACCGCCCGCATCCGCGCGTGGTAGACCGCGAGCCCGCCCTTCTCCTCCTCGCTCATTCCATCGAGCGCAGCAGCAGCCGAAATGCGGTGTATCCGCCGAGCAGCATCCCGCCGAAGAGCCCGACCAGAACGTAGAACTGCCCGCCCGTTGCCTGGTCGAGGAGGATCCCCGCGCCGAGACCGAGCAGCGCGAAACCCGCGAAGGCACCGCCCGCCCCGAGCAGGGGCGGTACGCCCCTCATTCCTTGGGCCCGCCGCTGCCGATTCCGAAAGGCTGCGGCTCGGGAGCACCGCGCAGACGAGCCAAGAGCCAAGAGACGACGCGAGCCGCCGCGTGCCCGTCGCCGTAGGGATTCGCCGCCTTCGCCATGCGCTCGTAGGCCGCGCGGTCTTCGAGCAGCCTGCGCGCGCTCGCGACGATGCGCTCCCGGCGATGTCCGACCAGCTCGAGGGTCCCGGCCTCCAGGCCCTCCGGGCGCTCGGTTTCGTCGCGCATCACCAGCACGGGCTTACCCAGGCACGGCGCCTCCTCCTGAAGCCCGCCTGAATCGGTGAGCACGAACGTGCACGCTTTGATCGCCGCCACCATGCGTGCATAGTCGATCGGCTCCACGAGCACGACGCCGGGGACCTCGCCGAGGATCTCGTGCGCGATCGGACGCACGTGCGGCGACGGATGCACCGGCCAGTAGAGTTGCGGCCGCGAGGGAAGGTGCGCGATCTCGCGCATGGCCTCGCACATCTCGCGCATGTGCGGATGGTTTTCGCGGCGATGCGCCGTCACCGCGACGATCGGACGCCTGCGATCCAATTCGTTCCAGCGCGGCGGCGCGGGCAGGTCGTCGCGGCGCGCGGTTTCGAGGAAGGCGTCGATCACGGTGTTTCCGGTGACGAAAATATCTCTGGCGTCGACATGCTCGCGAACGAGATGCTCGCGTGCGAGCAGGGTCGGCGCAAAATGGTACGAGGCGAGCGTTCCCGTCAGCCGGCGGTTCATCTCTTCGGGATACGGCATCCAGCGATCGCTCGTGCGCAATCCGGCCTCGACATGCCCAACGGGAACGTGGCAATAAAACGCGGCGAGCGCAGCCGATGTGCTCGTCGTCGTGTCACCGTGGACGAGCACGACGTCGGGCTTTGCCTCTTCGAGCACGGGCTCCATGCCCACAAGCACGCGCGTCGTCACCTCGGTCAGCGTCTGATCCTCGGTCATGATGTCGAGATCGTAGTTCGGTCGTATCGCGAAAATGTTCAGCAGGTCGTCGAGCATCTTGCGGTGCTGCGCGGTGACGCAGACAATGCCTTCGATCTCGCTGTGGTCGGCAAGCGCGTGAACGACCGGCGCCATTTTGATCGTGTCCGGACGCGTTCCGAAAACGGTCATCACGCGCAGCCGCCCGCCGCTTGCGCTAATTGACATGCCGGAAGACGTGGAACAAGCCGCCGGAAAGATAGAGAGCGACCGTGCCGAGCACGACGCACAGCGCGTAGATGAGCAGCACCGCCTGGCGCACGTTCAGTCCGAAGCGAAAGATCAAGTGATGATGGAAGTGGCCGCGGTCGGCTTCGGTGATCGCGCGGCCGGTTAGCGAGCGACGCAGGATCACTGCGGCGGTGTCCAGGACGGGCAGCGCGAGAATGAGCAGCGGCACGACCAAGCTGATGGCGATCGCAGTCTTGCTCGTGCCGATGATCGAGACCGTTGCAAACACGTAACCGATGAAAAGCGAGCCCGCGTCGCCGAGGAAGATGCGCGCCGGATTGAAGTTGTACGGTAGAAATCCGAGCGCCGCTCCCCCGAGGGCGATGACGACGATCGCGACCACGACGTCTGCATGCGCGACGAAGATCAAGCACATGAACAGGCTCGAGATCGCCGTGAAACCCGCGAGCAGCCCGTCGAGGCCGTCGATGAAGTTGATGGCGTTCATCATTCCGACGTACCAAAGCACCGTGAGCGGCGCACCGAGCCAGACCGGAAAGTCGATCCAGTTCGTCTGGGGGTTGTGGTCGAACGGATTGGTAATACCCGGGATGATGAAGCCGTAGAGCATCGAGACGAGCGCAACCAACACCTGCGCGATGAACTTGTTGCGCGCGCGCATCCCGATGAGATCGTCCCAGATGCCGACGCCCAGGATCAGGAGGCTGCCGAAGAGTAGCCCCACGAGTTGGTGGACGGTTTCGAACTGTTCGCTCAGGACGTTATAGCGGTGCGCGAGCGACGCGTGCGCAACCGAGGGTGCGAGCGCGTAGGGCGACGCGAGCGCGAGGCCCAGCACGGCGAAGAGCGCGACGACGAAACCGAGAAAGACTGCGACGCCGCCGATGCGCGGCGTCGGGACCGTGTGGATGTGCCGATCTTCTTGCGGCCCATGCAGGACGCCCAGACGCCGCGCCAGCCGCAGCATCAGCGGAGTGACGGTGGCGGCGACGATTACCGCGATCGCGAACGTCGCGAGGTAGATCGCGATGGCGCTCAGCATCGCGGCGCGTCTTGCTGCGCAGCAAACGGCACGAGCGCGACCCCCGCTTCGGCGAGCAGTTCCTCCGCGACCGGATCGGGATAGGCGTCGGCGTAGACGATCTTGACGATCCCGGCGCTGATGAGGAGCTTGGAGCAGCCCACGCAGGGTTGATGCGTGCAATACGCCGCCGCGCCCTGCAGGCCGATACCGTGGAGCGCCCCTTGCACGACGGCGTTCGCCTCGGCATGCGTCGCGCGAACGCAATGATCGTTCACGAGCTTGCAGCCGACATCGGTACAATGCGCGACGCCGCGCGGCGCGCCGTTGTATCCGGTCGTGAGAATGCGATGCTCGCGCACGAGGACGCAACCAACGGTCGCTCGCGGGCAGGTCGCCCGCGTTGCAACCGTGCGCGCGACCTGCATGAAGTACTCGTCCCAACCCGGGCGCACGAAGCCTACACCCTTGGGCGAATCGCGGCCGGCACGGAGGTCAGGCTTCCGAACATGCGATCTCCCGCGTCCCCGAGCCCGGGAACGATGTATGCGTGATCGTTGAGCCCCGCATCGACGGCACAGGTGACGATGCCCGCGTTCGGATGCGCGGCGTGGATATTGCGGATACCCTCGGGCGCCGCGATCACGCAGACGAAGGTGATCTGTCGCGCGCCGCGCTCGACCAAGGCATCCAGTGCTGCGACGCCGGAGTTTCCGGTTGCGAGCATCGGGTCGAGCAGAAAAACGTGCCGGTCTTCCAGGTCGGGCGGTACGTTTGCGTAGTAGGGAACGGGGCGTAGCGATTCCGGATCGCGATAAAAGCCGAGATGCGCGACCACGGCGTCGTCGACGACTTGCAGAAATCCCGGCAACAACCCAAGGCCCGCGCGCAGGATCGGCGCGACGACCGGGCGCGTCGCAATCCGCTGTACGGCCGTATCCGTCAGCGGCGTCATCACGCGCTCTTCGCGCAAAGGCAACGCGCGAGTCGCCTCATAGGCGAGAAACACGCCGATTTCTTCGATCAGCTTCCGAAAGACCGGCACCGGCGTTTCTTTATCCCGAATTCGCGCAAGGCGATCGGCGACTACCGGATGGTCGAGGACAAGGAGATTGGATGAAGCCATTACGTCGCTTCTTTTGAAACCCATTCCATTAATCTATTCTGCCATTCTCTGCGCACTGTCTCGGCCCTCGGAGGCTTCAAGTACTTCGTCCTCAGAGAGCGCCTCGATCTCTTTCTCACCGAGCGGAGCAGCGGAATCGACGTCAATCAGTATCACCTTAACTGGGACTGACGGAAAGTGGCGCCTGAGCCTAAGGATGTCGCCTACGAGTTGCTCTCCGTAGGCCACCCCCGAAGACATGTCTCTCTGTAGGCCGCGGCACGGAACGATCTCTACGCCAACGTCTGCCTTCTCCTCATTAAAGAAGTACTGAAACTTGGCCATGTCATAGAACATGAAAGCGTACTTGCCGAACTGCACCTCTACGAGGACGCGATCTTTCACGAAGTCAATCTGTTTATACGCGTTCTTGATGACGACCGGATAGTTCGGGAGTTCGACCTGAAAGAAGAGCTTCAGCTCATTGAAGCCATAGGCGTTGAGTCGACTGCGAAAGGCGCCGTTAAGCCAAACCGGCGAATATAGCATCCTGTCCGCTTTCGTCTTTTCCTTGCTCAACTTCGGCTTCGGGACATCTTTTATGTCTGCGATCACAGCGTCGATCTGAGATTCAATCTCAGGGTACCGCAGCTTCAGGATTTCCGTTCCACCAAGATGAGAATACTCGTAGACCTTTTTCAATTTCTCTCGCTCTTACTCTGCATCGCAACGAGCGGCAGCGTGGTATCCTCGTCATCGCGGTTCCACGGAGCTACCGTGATAATTCCCTGGGGTTGGTAGACCGGACGATGCATCGGTCTCGTCCGCAACGTGCCTCGCGCCGCGGCGCGGACGCGAACTCGCGCAACGTCCACATATTCTCCGACTATTTCCGAACCCGCCGCCCTGCGACCGCGCAATATCGCTGCCACCGCGGCAGAGCCAACGCCCATATACGGGTCGACGACCAGGTCGCCTGGATTCGTGAGCGCCAACACGAGCCGCTCTACGAGTTCTACAGGAAACTGGCACGGATGCACGGTTTTCTCGACGTGGTTGTGCTTAACGTTGGGGATTACCCATAGGTCTCCCGGATTTTTCCCCAACGGGTTCGCGGAGTATTGACCTACCTTAGGTCCCTTGAAGTACTTCTTTCCAGGATACTTCTGTGGGACACGAACCGCGTCAAGGTTGAACGTGTGTCTCTTGCCCGGCCAAGTGAACCATAGAATTGTTTCGTATCGCCCAGAGAACCGTTGCGCACAATGCAAGCCGTGCTCGAAGTGCCATATGATCCGATTCCTAAGCACGAGTCCCAGCTCTCTGAAGACCGGATAGAGCATGACGTCGATCGGATAGAGCGCGTTATCTGACACGTGGTTACCCACTTGCCAACAGATGCTCCCCGAGGGCGCTAAGCGATCGGCGCACAGCCGGATCACTTCGCGTTGAGACTCAACGTATTGCTCGATCGTAAGCTTCTTCTCGCGTTCGTACTGTTTCCCGATGTTGTAGGGGGGCGACGTGACCGCCAACTGAATCGCCCCGCGCGGAATTTCAGTCAGGAAATCCTGGCACCGCCCCAAGTACAGCGAGGCATCGTTGTCTTCCGCGTAGTGGGCCCTCGCTTTGAACCCGGAACCGCCTTTGCGCACCATCTCTCCCAGTTCGAGCGTCAGCTGGCCTTCGTCGCACATGCCCCTCTATCACGACGCTGGGGCCAGGGCGACAGGTTCTACGAACGCCTGTTCGGATCCTTCCGGCCGACTCCCTTTGGCTATGGAACCTCGTGCTTCGAGGTCAGCTCATGAACGCGGTCGCGAAGCGTTGAGATCTTCGCGCGGTCGGCGACGTCGGCAAGTCCCTCGCAGATGATGCGCGCGACCTCGCGGCATTCGTCGACGTCGAAGCCGCGCGATGTGATCGCGGGCGTGCCGAGCCGAATGCCGCTCGCGATCATCGGCTTCTGCTGATCGAACGGGATCGCGTTCTTGTTCACGGTGACGCCGATCTCGTCGAGGTAGGCCTCCACCGCCTTCCCGGTCAGGCCCTTGACCGAGACGTCGACGAGCATGAGATGCGTGTCGGTCCCGCCGCCGACGAGGCGTAGCCCGGCGCGCGCGAACTCTTGCGCCATCGCTTTCGCGTTGTCGACGACCTGCTGCTGGTAGCGCTTGAAATCCGGCGCGAGCGCCTCACCGAACGCGACCGCCTTCGCGGCGATCGCGTGCATCAGCGGCCCGCCCTGGATGCCGGGGAAGACGCTCTTGTCGATCGCTTGCGCCCACTGCTGCATGCACAAGATGATGCCGCCGCGCGGCCCGCGCAGGGTTTTGTGCGTCGTCGACGTGACGAAGTCGGCGAGCGGAATCGGCGAGGGATGCAGCCCGACCGCCACCAATCCGGCGATGTGCGCCATGTCGACGAGCAGCGCCGCGCCGATTTCGTCGGCGATCTCGCGGAACGGCGCGAAGTCGAGCGTGCGCGGATAGGCGCTCGCCCCCGCGATGATCATCTTCGGCTTGTGCTCGCGCGCGAGCGCGCGCACTTCGTCGAAATCGACGAGCTCATTTTCGCGGCGCACGCCGTAGGCGAGCGCGTGGTAGAGCTTGCCGGAGAAACTGACCTTCGTGCCGTGCGTGAGGTGGCCGCCGTGCGCGAGCGACATCCCGAGGACCGAATCGCCCGGCTGCAGATGGGCCATGAAGACCGCCATGTTCGCCTGCGCGCCCGCGTGCGGTTGGACATTCGCGTGATCGGCACCGAAGAGCCGCTTGAGGCGATCGATGGCGAGCGTTTCGGCGACGTCCACGTACTCGCAGCCGCCATAATAGCGTTTTCCGGGATAGCCTTCGGCGTACTTGTTCGTCATCACGCAGCCCATCGCTTCGCGGACCGCGCGGCTCGCGTAGTTCTCCGATGCGATCAACTCGAGGTTCTCGCGCTGGCGTCGTTCTTCGCCCGCGATCGCCGCGTAGACTTCCGGGTCCTGCGCCTCGACACGACCGAGCGAGAGGATGTCCATTAGAGCAACTCCTTCGGCGTTTGGGCGTCGGTCACCGCTCCCGTCTCGATCGCGCGTAGCGTGCGCTCGCGTTGCGCGTCGCCGAACTCGAAGAGTTGCGCGATGCGGTGTGCGTGGCGACCGCCGTCGAACGGCGTCTCAAGGAAGACGCGTACGCACCGTTCGATCATCTCCCAGCCGCTGAGCCGCTCGGAGAGCGCGAGCACGTTTGCATCGTTGTGGCGGCGCGCGAGTTCGGCCGAAAGCGGCTCGCAGACCGGAGCGCAGCGAATCCCCGGTACCTTGTTTGCCGCCATCGCGATGCCGAGGCTCGATCCGCAGACGACGATGCCGCGCTCGGCCTGGCCGCTCGCAACCGCCTCCCCCACGGCGTAGCCGTACTGCGGATAGTCCACGGGCGTCGCATCGTGCGCGCCGAAGTCGAGAATCTGATGACCTTTCTCGCGCAACATCAGCGCGATACGGTCTTTGTCTTCGAAACCGGCGTGATCGGCGCCGAGTGCGATCTTCACGAGCAAGGGCTCCCCGGTAGGCGAGTCAAAAGTTGGTTGCCGATGAGGCTGGCGTGCGCGAGCGGCGCGTTCGATCGCGCTTTCGAGCGCGGAGACTTGACCCAACTCGAGTTCATCGACGCGTGCGCCCGAGAACTCACCTGCGACGGCGTCGTTCTGGACGTCCGGCATTTTCCGCGCGCCGACAACGACTACCTCGCCCAGCTCAAGAAGATGACGACCGACCTCGGTCTCTCGGTCGCCGCCTACGCCGACGACACGTTCTTTCTCGCCGGCGCAGATGGGATGGCCGCCGCGCTGGAACGCGCCTGGCGCCTCGGAGCGCCGCTCGTGTCATCGCGGCTCGCGCGTGAAACGGAGATTCCTTGGAGCGCGCAGTTGGAGGGCATCGCCCGTGCGTCGGCGCTCGCGAAAGGGGCCAACGTCACGCTCGCCGTGCGCAATGCTCCGGGAACGTTCGCCGCCACGACTCACGATTGCAAGCGCGTTGCCAAGGAGGGCGATTCGGCGTGGCTGCGATTCGGGCTGCAACCCGGGGTGCTCGATGCGACATCCGATCCGGCAACGCTGCTCAATCACACGGTCTTGTTGTGGTGCGATGCCGCGTTGCCGCCAGATCGCGATCGCATCAGCGCGTTTGCCGCATTTCGCGGTTTTCTCGCACTCGATCGCAGCGACGGCGCTGCCGCGCTCTCCGACATGCGCGCGGCGATCGCGCAGCGACGCCGGCGTTGGTAACGCTCAACCGCGCCGTCGTCTGCCACGCTTTCGTCTGCGAACCTGCTCTCACAGGTGGGTGCGGCCCGGGCGCCGGCTTGGTGAGTGGAATCTCACGCCGTCGTATCCGGAGCTAATGCTCCCTAGGGGTACTTGTAGGTCCGGCACTCAAGCGCGGTGCGCGCGCGGCGCAGTCGAGCCCCTTGAGCGTATCACCGCAGTCAAGACTTGACAGATCGGGACTAGTCATTTCCTCGCTCCGTCGTGAGGGACCGGAGCCATGCCGGTCCAGTTCATCCATCACGGCTCGCTCGAGGTCTATCGCCCGGGCGAACGCGCGTACGAAGAAGCGAAGGCGTATCTCTCTCGCGATCCCGTCGAACGTTCGCTCTTCGATCGCGTCGAACACGCATGGGGGCGACATTTTCGACTGACGATCAACCATCGCAACGACGATTCATTCGACCCCCAAAGCGATACGATCGCCTGGGACCCGACGAGCGCGCTGCGCACGACGAACGGGGGGCGGCAATCGCCGGCACTCGGGCTCGGTCATGAAATCGATCACGCCGTCGAATCGCCCCGTCTCGAAGCGCGTTTGAGCGAACGCACCAACCGCCGCTACGATACCGTCGAGGAACGGCGCGTCATCGCGGGTTCGGAACGCCACGCGGCGCGCACGCTTGGAGAATCGGTCCGCAGAGATCATACGGGCCGGTGCTATCGCGTCGCTTCACCGAGCGCGCTTAGTTCCAGCGCTCGACGATCGCCTTCGCGAGCCTTGCGATCAGCACTTGCGCCGCGTTGTCCGGCGTCCAGCTCTGATCCCGATTGTCGTGCGTAAACACAGAGATTACAATCGGCCCGTTGCGAGCGTAAACGATCCCTACGTCGTTGCGGACGTCGTCGAGCGCGCCGGTCTTGTTCGCGACGGCGATGCCGGGATCGAGGTACCGTGGAATACCGGCGCGGTCGGTTTGAGCTTTCAGCATGCTCAACGCGGCATCGCACAGCACCCGATCGCTCCAGGAAGACGCCGGCGATGCGTTCGGTGCGTCCAAGTTACAGGTTGCAAAGCGTTCCATGACCTCGGCCATCTCCCGCGCCGTCGTCTTTCCAAGTCCGAACTGCGGCTGATCGGCCGGCACCTGTCCGGTGGGCGGTTCGAAGACTTTCTTATAGAGCCAGGTGTTCCGTAATCCCATCCACGCAATGCGGCGGTCGATGCTCGCAAGACCGAGCCGATCGATGACGAGATTGGTAGCGGTGTTGTCGCTCACAACGATCATCATCGTGAGCGCGTCCTTGAGCGTGAGGGTCAGCGGCGTGTCGAAGAGACTCAACATGCCTGATCCCGGAACCCGATCGGCGGATCTGAGGGTGAGCTTGTCGTCGAAGCGCACCCGGTGCTCCTCGATCTGTTTGAGCGCTTCGAAAAGGACCGTCAACTTGATGACCGAGGCGGTCGGCACCGGCGTATCGGCATCGATGGTGACCGTCCTTCCGCTTCGCAAGTCCGTTGCGTAGAGCGTGACCTTCCCTTGGTACGCCGCCGCGAGGGCGCCGAGTTGAGCTTCGAGCGTCGCATCCTCCTGAGCCGGCGCGGGCCCGGGGCACGCGAGCAGCAGAAGAATTGCGAACAGGTATCGCATCTTCATCCTCACTTTTGCAGATGGTCGTGGAAGAAAGCCGCTGCCGCGCGATCCGCTCGCAGCCACGATGCCCAGCGCAGGAACGTGTGCGCTTCGTCGGGCAGGACGAGCAACCGGAACGGCACGCGATGTTGCTGAAGCCGCGGTACCAGATCGACCATCTGGTGAAAATCGACGTCCGGATCGTCGTCACCCTGAATCAGCAGCACCGGGGAGCGCCACGTCGCGACCGATGCAACAGGAGATGAGTTCCACGCGAGCCGCAGCCACGGTTTCATGTCGACGTTTACGGCGCCTTCGCCATAACTCGTAAAATAGTCAAGGGCATCGTGCATCAAGTCGTGTACGCCGCTATAGTCCACACCGGCTTTGAATATATCCGAGTTGCGCGCGAGCGCCATGGCCGTCAAGTAGCCGCCCCACGAGCCGCCCCAAATACCGATACGCGCGGAATCGACGAATCGCTGCCGCTGCAACCAGCGCGCTCCCGCAAGCACGTCTTGATACTCGCTCGCTCCGGCCCAACCCGTGCGAACCGCGTAGTGGAAATCGTGCCCGTAACCCACGCCCGAGCGATAGTTGATGGAAAGCACGGCGAATCCACGGCTGACCAAGTATTGATCCACCGCGTACGAGTTGTCGTAGTAATCCATGGGGCTCCACGTGAGCAGCATCTGCCGCATGGGGCCACCATGAACGAAGACGATCCCCGGCGCACGTGCGCTGCCGCGGCGCTCGAAGAGTTGCGCGTGGACGAGGGTCCCGTCGGGCGCGTGGTAGGTCACCTCGTTCGGTGTCACGAGTTGCGCGGTCGGGAAATCCCCGGGCACGAGGGCGGCATCCAGGAAGCGCGCCCCGGTACCATCAGCGGCGGCCAGCGCCACCAGCGGCGGCCGTTGTGCGGTCGCCTCGACGTAGGCGAGGCGGCCGTCGGCGAGTGGTGTCGGCGACCACTGCGAGCCTAGACCGGAGGTAAGCGTCGCCACCTTCCCGCTGCCGATGTCCACGCGGTATAGGTGCCAGCGATCGATGTCGGTTCGCCTCGCGCCCGTATTCGCGGTGTAGAGCACCGATCGTGCGTCATCCGACATCGCGATACCGAATACGACAAAGCTCCCGGCCGTCAACCGTCTTGCCGCGCCGCCGTTTGCATTAACGGTATAGACGTGATGCCAGTTGTCTGCGGAACAGAGGAAGACGAGTCGATCTTCTCCCGCCCAGGTGAGATCCACGTCGCCGCCTTGCGTCGGAAAAGAGCCGCGCGACGTGTGCGGGCTCCGCCAGATCGCGTGCGCTGCGCCGTCCGATATGCGGGCCACCCAGATCGACCATGGCACCACCGGCATCTGCAACGGCGACTGCGGCTCGCCGCCGCCGCCCGGCGTACGCGCGAATGCGAGTCTCGTGCCGTCGGGCGACCACCGCGGCTCGAGATCGCTCGTGACCGATGGCGCCAGAAACTCCAGCGCCCGGGTTTCACCACGGTATACGCCGACGAACGAGTGATCGCCGCGCGAGGAGACGAAAGCCAGCGCGTCACCGCTCGGCGACCACTGCAGATCCGAATCCTTTCCGAGATCGTAGAAGAAGCGTTTGGCCGGCGAGCGGCCGTCGATCGGCGCCGTCTGCACTTCACCGTTGTTTTCGAACGCGACGCGCGATCCATCGGGTGAAACGGCGGGCGCATGTCCGTCGCCGAGCATCGTTCGCTCTCCCGTCAGGACGTTGGCGGACCAGACCTCCGCGTGCGGCTGCCGCGCGCTCAAGCTTGGATTTTCCGCGTTTCCATAAACATACACCACGTACGAGGCGTCGCGCGACAGTTGCACCGAGCCGACGCCTTGACCGTCGTCTCTTTGAAACGCGACGACTTCGCGCGGAACGAATTGCGGCGCGCGGGCAACCCAAATGCTCCGCCTGCCTTGTTGGTTGATGGCGTACGCAATGGCGAGCCCGTCGCCGCTCTTCACCAGCGTCACGGGAAAGGGGTATGAAAGCACCTGCTCCATCGAGAAGCGTGCGGTCGCCGCGTGCGCGAGGACGGCGGAGGCGGCGAGCGCCGAAAACGCACAGACCGCGACGCCGGCAGGGAGACGAATGGGACTCGGCATCTTGCGAAGATACGAGCCGCGCACCCGGCACTCCCACGTGCCGACGCCGAGGCTCTGCCCGCTCGTCGCCGAAACTGGCGCGTCGTGGAAGCGAACCCGCGCAAACCCGAGCACCGGCTCGACACGTATGCGCACTGGGCGATCGACGCCTGGAGGCCCAGCGTGCCCGGCAGGATCGAGTACATCTACACCCACTGGTCGGCACACGATTACCAATCCGTTTTCCCGGCTTATCACTTCTGCGTCGCGACGTCGTCGAGCGGGAACATCGTCGTCGCCAACACGCACGATGTGCGCGAGAACATGCGTGATGTATACGAAGGGCCGGAACTCGCGTACGCGCAGCACACTCGAAAGCGCAACTCGTACGCACTCGGAATCTCCGTGATGGCGATGGAAGGTGCGTCGCCTTCCGACTTCGGCAGGTACCCTCTCACCGGGCAACTCGTCGACGCCTTATGCCTTGTCGGCGCTCGGCTCGCCGCCTTCTACGAAGTCCGCATCGATGCCGATCACGTCATGTCGCATGCGGAGGCCGCCGTGCGCGACGGCTATTTCGGAACGAATGAGGAGCAACGCTGGGATATTGCCCGCCTCGCCCCAAGCTCCAGGACGCTCGTCGAACGAGAGGCGCTCGAGGTCGGTGACGAGTTGCGCGCACGGATGCTCCGCGTTGCACGCGCGCAAAGGATTGCGACGTGAGCGGATGGCTTGCCATGACGCTAGGCCTGCTGGTCGCGCAAGCCTCGCCGTCGCCGGCACCCGTCTACTGGGGGAATCCGCCCGCGCGTTTCGCGCTGGATTCCAGAGTCCTCGGCTTCGATCCGGACGGCAACGCACGCTGGCTCGTGATCGTGCGGCTTTACGACGCGCAAGGCAGGCCAACGCGAATCATGGAGAACGACAACTTCGATTGGACGTCCCGCGATGGATACGTGCAGTGGCAAACCAAGCTCGCCTACGGTAATCCGGCGGCGATCCTGCGAACGAACCGCGACGGGGCGGCCACGCTGACGGTGCGCGCCAACGCGCCCTCTCTGGGCACGATGACGGCGCGTACCGATACGCGGACATGGGCGGGGCCGCGCATCGTGGCCGAGGTGCTCGGTCCGCACCTGATTCAGATCGGCTGGTTCCCGCGGGCATCGCGGCACGTTCGCATCACCCGCGTCGACGCCGCCGGAAGGCGCACGCTCCTGCCGACCCGCTCCGGCCCGAGCTCGTTCTACCGCGACACGGGCGTCGCGCCGGGCGAACCCTACCGGTACGTGGTCGAACGCGCCGGGCATGCGCCGGTGACGCTCGGGCCGCTCCGGGCCCTTCCCCCGCCGCCGAGCTCGTCGATTCGCGATGTCAGCGGCAAGGGCATGTGGCTCTACTTCACCCCAAACCCGCTCGACGCGCTGTACTGGAAGCATCTCGATCCCGGGCGGATCGTGGCACAGGCGGTGCGGGCGGGGTTGCATTACGTTGAGCTGCGCACGGCATACGGTGCGTATTGGGAGATCACGCCGGAGGCGAAACCAACGATCGACGCGATCGTCGACGGCCTGGCCGCGCACGGAATCGTGACCGTCGGCTGGACCGTTCCGCGAGATACGACCTTCGAAGACCTCCAGGCGACCGTGCGAACCGCGTATTACCATACCGCGAAGGGCACGCGCCTGCATGCGCTGGCGCTCGACGTCGAACGCGGCGATTATTTCATGGGGACGGCACCGCAGGGTCTCGCGGCTCTGTGGCAATACGTGGCGTACACGCGGGAAGCCATGGGCGCACGTTACCTCCTTTCGCCCAACGTCGAAG
>DATCTQ010000103.1:0-36873 GCA_036567865.1 Candidatus Tyrphobacter sp.
GAACCGCGAGCCTCTTGGCTTTGTTGAGGGACCGCGCGTGCTTAGAAACGCCAGTTGAAGCCGATTCGCGCAATGCCTCCGTGGAAGTAGAAGTCCTTTCCACCACGGTATCCGCTGGTCGCACCCGATGCGAAGAAGCTCGTCGTATAGGGCTGCAGTTCGAAGAGCAAGCCCTCGACCTTGAAGGTCATGTGCGGTGTCAAAGCCCACTCGCCACCGAGACCTTCGGTCCAACCGCTGCGCTGCACGCTGATGGTTCCGGGATACTGTAACGAAGTGAAGGCATAGTTGGATGAGAGCGTCCAGTTGGCTTGCGCATAGCCACCGGTTGCGTAGATCAGCGTTCGCCCTGATGCGAAGCCTATGCGTAGACGCTCAGTTTGAATCGAACTCATCTGCTCCGACGCGGAGAAGTGGACGGTGCAGCACGTGCTGACGATTCCGTATTCGGGCAAGTGCCCATAGAAGTTCGAATCTCCGTGCAGCGTGGTACCGTCGTAGTCGAACTCGGGGCCGATTACGAGAGGTCCCAACTGCCAGTTGTATCCGAGTTGTACGCCGCCTACCAAGCCGATGGCGTTCATCTTGCCGATGCCCGCATCGATTGAGCAGCCGAATCCGAACGAAACGCCGCTCGGAGTGGTGCACGTGTTGCCCCCCGTATCATGGTTCCAGATTTCGCCGGCATTGAGGCCGACGTACGCGCCGTTCCACGTCCAAGGCGTGGGCGTCGGCGGCGGCGCCGGAGCGGGTGTCGGTGCCATGGTGGGCGGGGGCGGCATCGGCGTCGGCGCGATATAGCGCACGACGACGAGGTGCCGATCCGAAACCCATTGCACGTACGCACCCATGCCTTCGGAGATCACGCGCACGGGCACGAGAATCTGTCCCTGCCACATGATCGGCGGCACGTCGAGCGGCCGCGATTCGCCGTTGATGACGACTTCGGGCTTGCCGACCGTGACGGCGACCGAAGCGCCGGCCTTCGATGCGGTGACGGTTTGCGTCGAGGGATCGTAGGAAACCGTCGCACCCATCTGCTCGAACATCGAGCGTAGCGGGATCAAGATCGTGCCGTTGCGCACCAAAGCGGCCAACACGCGATCTTGCTTGAGGACGTCGGGCTTCGCGTAGACGTGATTGTCGTTGAACAGGATCGGAATCGTCCCCGAGGGCGGCGATCCGAAATCGGCCGGCGGTGTTGCGGCGGCGACCGGGCTGGAAATCAGCGCGGCAAACGCGGCAAGCGGCACGAAGAGCGAGAGGAATTTTCTCATCAGATTTCCCTTTTTGTCCTTGATCTCCGGGGTTTCCGTTGTTTCCCCCGGTGGCGAACCTCGGGCAGCTCTCTCGGCGAGCGCCCGTTGCCTCGCCTGTGCGGACCTCATGTGCCCGAATCCTGCCATCGGCCTCCGAGAAAGAGGTCCCCGAGCGGCGCCGAAGGGGCACCCTTCTCTAAAACGAAGGAGGGGAACCGTGATTCGCTCGACCGCCCCGTTGCTCGCCTTGGGCCTCGCCCTCGCCGTTCTCGCGCCGGTCGCCTCCCGAGCCGATTCCTCGACGCCTCACGTGGGGCCGCCGGCCGACGTCGCTGCGATGGCCGCGCTGCCCTATCAGCACTTTCACCGCCATTTCCAGGTGGGCACGATCATCGTCGTGGGCAATGCGGGCTACGTCGACTACTTCGTTCCGCCGGTCGCCGGCGGCCAAATCTTCGCCAAGAGGGTGGGTGGGCGATGGGTCGTGGTCGCGACGAGCGGTGACGATGCCCCGACGCCCGCGGAATGGTCGGCGCGGTCGCACGGTGCGCTGACGGTCTCGCAGATCTGCGCGGTCGAGCGTCACATCCCCGACATGCCCAGGCCTCCCGGCTGCACCAACTGGTGAGCGAGCGCGCGATCCTCGCGGGTATCGCGCTGTTCATGCTCGTGGGATGCTCCGGCGGCTCGATCGCCAACGGGCGATCGATTTTCGAGGCCGGTAAGGACTTGGGCGGCGCGCAAATCGTCGCGCAAACCCCGCCGTTGTATGGGCGCTGTGCTGCATGTCATGGATCCAATGGGGCCGGCGGCATGCGCTTTCCCGACGGCGCCACCAGCGCCGACTTGCGTCGCGCCGCGCTCTCCGCGGGCGCGCACCCGTACACGCTCGCATTGCTCGAGCGCGCGATCTCGACCGGGATCGACAATACCGGCAAACCTCTCGACCGCGTCATGCCGCGCTGGAGGCTTTCGCAGCGCGACCTGCACGACGTTGCCGAGTTCGTCCTGACCCAATTTAAATAGCGGGTAATCGCTAGCGCTCGATGCCGACGGTTCGGGAGGCCCACCACTGCGTGAGCGAGAGGTGTCCGAAGATCGTCGCCACCGTCATTCCCGCGATGCAGACGAGCGCGCCCGCGATCTCGTACGTCGTGATCGCGGCGTGCAGCAGCGGAAGTGAGAGCAAGCCCGCAACGATCGGCACGAAGTAGGAGAAGAGCGAGACGCGCGCGGCTCCGATCGTGCGGATGCCCCAGCTCCAAACGGGATAGGTAAGGAGGATCGGAAAGAGCACCGCGTAGACGAAGATCGCCCACGTCTGCCAGCTCAAGCGCGCGTAATCGGTGTGAGCGAGCGCAGGCAAGCCGCCCGGAACGACCATGACGGCGCCGATGCCCATCGTGATCGCCGTCAAGGAGAGCGGAGAGTATCGGTCCAGCAGCTTTGCGGAGAGGACGTTGTAACCCGCGAAGATGGCGGCCGCGATCAGCGTGAGCGTGTCGCCGAGGCGTACGCGCGCGTGCCCCGAGAACGCGCCCTCGAAGACGGCGATGCCGAGGAGCGCGACGACCGCTCCGATCCAGCGTCCGCCGCGCACGCGCTCCTGGCCGAGCAATGCCACGATGACCAACGTAAAGAGCGGCGCGAGACTGCCCAGCAATGCCGATGCGAAGGCCGTCGTGTGTGCGAGCCCCAGGATCCAGAAATATTGGTACATGCCGTAGCCGCAGGCCCCGCACGCGACGAGCAGCGGGAGGTCTCGCCATTCGAAATGGATCCTGCGTCGGGAGATCCATACGAGCAGCACCGCGAGCGGCGGCATCACGAGAAATCGCAGCGCCATGAACGCCAACGGGTCGATCTGCTTGAACGCGACTTTCACCAGCACGGTGTTGAGCCCCCACGTGAACACGACGTAGAGGAGCCCAACTGCGACCAGCAGCGTGGGCGGCGCTTTATTTTCTACGATGGAGGACGATCTGGTTTCCCTCGGAGTCTTCGCCAAACGACATGGTGCAGACCGGCGATTCACCCTGGTCGTCGGCTTTTCCGCCGTGCGAGCGTACGAACTCGATGGCGCTCTTCACGTCCGGGACGGCGAACAGGATGGTGTATCCGGGTTGCCACGGAAAGTTCTCGTGCTTGCCGATCGCAAATGCCGAGCCGTCCGGAAGTTCGAACTCCGCCCACGTTCCTTCCATGAGCGTCGTCGGTTTTCTGCCGAGGAAGGCGGTGTAGAAATTCAGCGCGCGGTCGTGTTTCTCGGGACGGGGCATCGGACGGTTTTCGAGGAGGTCGATCCGGACGACGGGGCCCCGCATGAGGTTCCACCGTGGGCGACGCGCGGGCAGTTGCTCGTTCGGGTTCCCGCCGGTGCGACGGCGATGCTGCGCGACGTGAAGCTCTCGTGGTGGAACGAGCGCGCTGCTCCGGCGGCACCGGAACGAAATCACACCTGCGCCTCTTCGGGCCTTACCTGGCAGCGACCGAACGTCATGCACTATCGCGTTCGTGCGACGATGAATGGTACGTGCACGGTCGTCCTGCGCCAATCGTTTTCCGCGACGTGGGAATTGAGGCCGATTTCGGGAGACGTTCGGGTGCTCGATCACCGCGAGGTAGACGGTTACGCTAACGCGTGGATCGTGGCATCGCACGGGCCGGTCGCCTTCGATCTCGTCGAGCGCGTGTTGACGCCGTATCTCGTCGGCATGGCGTCCACGCTCGCAAGCCTCATCGCAGCACTTGCGTTCGCGGTGCGGCCGTGGTTCGTCCGACGCTAGGCGCGTTCTTACGGCGCCTGCAATGGGGCGATTACGCCGGTGTCGCCGTCCTGGCGGCCGTCTTCGCCGCATCGGTGTGGCCGATCGTGCACGCGGGATCGGTGCCGGCCCTGCAGCAGGATTGGTCGTGGCCGCTCTCGCGGCCGCTCGCGCTGCAGTGGCTGCATGGGTTTATCGGGATGTGGGACGACCGCTCCCTCGGGCAACCGAACCTCTTGCCGTGGCAGACATACGCGGTCCTCGTGCAAGTCGCGCTCGTCCTGGCGTTTGGACCGAGTCACGCGCTCGTCGTGTGGATCCTGGCGCTCGAATCTGCAGCCGCCGTTGCGTTCATCGCGATGCTGCGGGCGTTCGGCATCCGATCGCGCGCGAGCGCCTACGGAGCGGCGCTGCTGTACGCGGCCGGGCCCGTCTTCTTTACGCGCCTGCAGGCTGGACACTTGGCGTACCTCGTCGGTTACGCATTGCTTCCGCTCGTCGTTTCGCTCGCCTATCGGCTCGCCGCGACTCCGCGCGTGCCGACGATCCTCGCCCTCGGTCTGGTGTTCGGGATCGCTTGCTCGCAGATACAGTTCCTATTCATCGCCCCGCTTGCGGTTGGAGCGCTGGCAGTTTGCGCCCCCGAGCTGCGCTGCCGCCGCCGTGAGCTGCTCATCGCCTCCGTCATCGCAGTGGCGCTCCTCTTGCAGTCGCTTCTGCCCTTGGCATTCAGCGCCGCGGCGGGCATATACGAGAACCAACGCGCGCTCGTGAGTTGGGAGTACAATCTCAGCGCTCATCCGGGCAGCGCCGCCGTGATGCTCGGCTACTTCACGCACTACTACGCCGCGCACGCGGTGTCGTGGATATCCGTGGTCCTCTATGCGCTCGCCGGCAGCGCCTTCGTCGTCGCTTTCGCCTCCCGTCACCGCTACGCAACGTTCGCCGCAACGCTTTGGCTGCTCGGCTGGATCGTATCGTCGGGGCTGTACGGTCCGATGAGCCTCCCGTTCGCATGGGCGTTCGAGCACCTCCCGCTCGCGGGCGTGTTTCGCGATCTCAACTACTTTGCCGTGCTGACCTCCCTCGGCATCTGTCTCGCGGTCGCGATCGCGCTGGATGCCTTCGGGGCGCTCGCCGCGGCGTATTTCCCGCTGGTGGCGATCGTCGTGCTGCCGATGGCGATGGGCGCCGGCTTGAGCGGGTTCATCGTTTCTCCGCTATGGGTCGAGGATACGCTTGCCGACATGCAGGCGATCCACGACCGCGGGCCGGGGCGCGCGCTGTTGTTGCCGGCCGAAGAGCCGGTTGGATCTGTGAACGGCTCCCACGCCGGACGCGATCTTGCCGCCTATGCTCCGCGCGGCAACGCGACAATCGATTTGGGCGGCGACGATCGCATGCTCGCATACGCGCTTGCGACGCTGCGTGAAGGCCGCCCGCGATGGCAGCTCTTTTGGCGTGCGCGCGTTCGCTATCTCGTCACGCGGCAGTATCTGCGGACCAGTCGAACGGCCGATCTCGGGATCGGAGTGCTGCCGCACGCGGATGCCTCCGGCGCACCCGATGAAATCCTGCGAAGACAATCGAGGCTGAGGCGGCTGCGGCGTTCGCGCTACTCGGAGGTTTACGAACTCCCGACGAATGGGAGCGGATCGTTCGCGAGCGCCACGGCGTCCTCGGCCATGCTGTTCTCCGAACTCGAAGATGGCGAGATTGCGGTTTCGGCGAGCTCTGTGTCGTTGCCCGTCCCGACCTCGGTGGAGAGCCCCGATCCGCGCCTCGGTTGGATTGCGAGTGCGATTGGCGTGCCCACTGCGCCGTGGTTGTCCGACAGCATCTATCCGTTTGCATGGACGTTGTCGTCGAATTCGGTCGCGTTCGAGCTCCCGCGCGGCGTGCGGTGCCTGCTCGTCGCGGCCCCGAGCGGTGCGAATCTTTCGCTCTCAGGCCGAACGTATGCGATCCGCGGCCGATGGAGGCGCTATACGATCGGCAACGGATCGGGCGGCAACGCGCGCTTGCAGCCGCTCGGCCTGGTCGCGGTCGCGCGCAAGCCCTGCGATCCGGGCAACGCCGCCGCCGCTTCGCAACGGTTCTTCGTTATGCCGAGCAGGTACGATCGCGGCTGGCGTCTGCTGACCCCCGCCGGATTCGTCGCACCGATCCTCGCCGACGGCTGGATGATGGCCTGGCCGCTCGAAGAGGATAGGATGCCGGCGATCTATCTTCCCGCGATCGCCCAGGCGATCGGACTCATCGCCGGCGGCCTTATCCTCGCCTTCACAGGTGTTGCATCTGTCCGGCGGCGTTGAGGTGGTAGGCTGCCGCGAGATCCTTCATCGCGGTCCACAATATCGCATGATATTGCGCATCCGCCGCGAGACCGTATTTTCCGTCGATGTCGGTCATAACTTGAAGATGGATCGCATGAGAAACGGCTCGGTCGAGCATCACCTCGACGTTAAAACCTTGGCCGGTTTGTCCGGCTGCCCATAACGCACCCGCTAGAGCACCGCCATTATGCGGGTCCGGGCTCGGCTGTTTCGGAAGCGCAACGTGTTTCGCGTTGACGATTCGTAGTGAATCGGCGACGACGAAGTTGAAGGTCTTGAGGAATTGGCCGACTTGGGCGCTGCCGTATCGCTTCGTCAACCTTGTGAC
The DNA here is from genome assembly GCA_036567865.1 of Candidatus Tyrphobacter sp. Taxonomy (GTDB): domain Bacteria; phylum Vulcanimicrobiota; class Vulcanimicrobiia; order Vulcanimicrobiales; family Vulcanimicrobiaceae; genus Tyrphobacter. The sequence goes on from DATCTQ010000103.1 coordinate 6,689, forward strand.
TTCCGCGCCGTAGAGGCTTCCGGTGAGTGTCTTGAGCAAGTCGGCGGTGCTGAAGTGAGCCGGGCCGCCGCCGGCCTCGATCATCGAGAGCGTGACCGCAAGAGCGGGCGCCCCGGTGTAGACGCAACACGATCCGGAAAAGCGCGTGGGCTGGTCGGAGATGCTCGGCATGAGCGCGGCCGCGGCGACGCCGATGCCGATCAAAGCCAGTGCAGAAAAAAAGATGGCGGAACGCAGATTCTTCATAAGGGTCCTTTCCTGACGGCGAGCGATTGGTGAACGCTCGTTGCCTACAGGAAACGGCCGTATCCGCGGTTTGGATTGGCCCTCATTGCCCGATCTTCACGAGTGCGATCGGTTTGGTGGTCGGCTGCCGCGAGCCGCCATCCGGCTCGACGCTCACCGCGACCGCGGCGATCGACCTCGCGTCCACGGGGAGCGGCACGACGGCCGCGCCGCCGTTGTCGGGCTTGAACGTCACCGAAGGCGCCACGCTTCGCGCGCCGCGCGCTAACGTCCAAGCCTGGTAGACACGGCCTGCAGGCGGCGCCGGCAGGCTGCGAACGGCGATGTAGAGCCGGGGGCCGTTCGTGATGATCTCACCGTTGCGAAATGCGAAGTGCCTCGAGCTTGAAGCGGTGAGGTCGGCGATCGTCACGCCCTGCTGTGCGATCCGGGCTCGGTCTTCGCCGACGCGCGCATTGAGCGAAAGATCGATGGCTCCCGCCGCGATGGCTGCGAGAAGGCAGGCCGCGGCAGCCGTCCAGGCCCACGGCGCGGCGGGTCGAGGCGGTCTCGCAGCCGCGGAACGGATCTGCTTCATCAACCGCGCCTTGAGCAGTGGGCTGGCTGCGGTTGCGCCCGTCGCTGCATTGGCGCAGGCCTCAGCCGAGTATGCCACCGCGGTGACCGCCGAGCGTAAGCGCCGGTACTCCGCGTCGCATAGCTCGCACGCGCGCATGTGCTCGACGACGATTGCAGCTTCGCCCGATCGAAGCACGCCGAGCGCGTAGGCGGCGACGTTGTCGAGCATCTCGTCGTGCGGCGTCATGCGTCAACACCCGAGAGCGCGACCCGCAATCTTCGCAAGCCGGACCGGATACGCGTCTTGACGGTCCCGAGAGGCACTCCGGTGCGACGCGCGATCTCCTCGTGCGTAATGCCGTCAAAGAACCCAAGTTCGATCGGCTCGCGCTGCTCGACCGGCAATTGGGCCAGGGCGTCTCTGGCGTGCTCCGCGTTCACGCGGGCGAGCACGGTGTCTTCGAGAATCTCCTCCATCGGCATCGACTCCGCAAGCTCGCCCTCCGGTCGCAAGCGCCGCCGCCGAATCTCGTCCAAAGCGCGATTTCGCGTTACGCGAGCTACCCATGCGGCGAAACTGCCCGACCGGAAGAGCCCCGGCGAGCCCCAAATCTTTAAGAACACGGCTTGCGTGACGTCCTCCGCACTACCGGCGTCGCCGAGCATGCGCAACGCAACACCGTAGACGAGCCGGTGATACTCGTCGTAAAGTGCTTCGAAGGCGTCGGTGTCACGGGCGCGGATGCGCTCCATGAGGCCGGTTGCATCCTCCACGTCCTCATATTTCGCGACGGCCCCTTCCCGAAACCCGCTCCAAGTTGAACGCCGATGCGATACCGGCGGTTTAATCGCGAGCCGCCGGAGTTCATGTCGACGCGAAGCGGCGCGCGCTCTAGCCGGGTCCCGGCGTCGGGTGTACGGGGAGCAGGAGCGAGCGTCGGGGTGGTCGCGCGAAGTCGAAGTCGTCGAGCAGGTTCGCAAGAATCGAAGCGTTCTCGCGCACGTCCGGACGCGGATCCGGCCTTCCGTCGGTACGCGGATCGAGGCGCGCGCCACCCAAGAAGTCGTTCTCGATGAACCTCACGTATGCATCGAAGCTCAGCGTGTGATGGTCGATGAAGCCGCGGCGCGCGTACGGGGAGATCACGAGGGCCGGCACGCGTAGCCCATATCCGTTTGCATCGACCCTCGGGGGAACGACGTGATCGTAGAAACCGCCCCAATCGTCCCATGCGAGGAAGATCGCCGTACTGTTCCAATCCGGGCCTCGCATGGCGGCATCGATGAGGCTCGTGACGTAGGATTGCCCCGTGCTTACCGCTGCCGGCGGATGCTCGCTCACCGGCTGCGACGGAGCGACCCACGAAACGGCTGGAAGCGTCCCGTTGCGCGCGGCTGCGTAGAACGCGCCGACCGACCGAATGTTTCCGAGTTGGCCGTCGTCACGCACGGTGTCGAAGAAGGGCAGCGGGTTCCAGATGCCGGGCGTGTGAGCGTTCTGGCGGACCGGACCGCACGACATCGCTTCGTCATTTTCGCAATCGGGTTCAGTACCCGCGACGACGTAGTACGCCCAACTGACGCCGTACTTATTGAGGAGGTAGGTCAGATCGGTCCACGCGTAGATCGGTGGCGGACCTCCCATGTTGCGGCCGAAGTCAGGCGGAAGCCCTGGCTGATCCAAGTTGTTCACGCAACTGGCGGGCACATCGTGCTGCGTGCAATATGCCGACCATTCGGAGACCTGGAAGAGGTGTTCGGGCAGACTCCAAGATGCATTCGGCTCGAACATGCGATCCTGCAGGACGAAGTTTCGCGCGTACGCCCAATAGTTCGGAATCTCCCGCGCGTCGTGATAGCCCATCACGTCGGGATGCATGGTGTTGGTGCACAGCGGATTGAAGGCTTGCCGGCAACCCCTGCGTCCTGCCTCGGCTTGGGCGACGAAGCCGTCCATGCGGCCTCCATTGATATCGGCGCGGGCACTTGCGGCGCCGTGAGGTCCGCCGCCGTTGCGGTCGGCAGCATTGTGGTATGGGCGGTCGCAACCGCCGCTACCAGGGTCGTGAACGCAGACGCCCCGGGGAATCCCGTCGGCGCCGGGATACGTTCCGAAGTAGCTATCGAACGAGCGGTTCTCTTGCATGATGATGACGACGTGGCGGATCAGGTGAATGCCGCGAGCCGGTACGCCGGCAGCGGGCTGCGTTTGCAGCGCGAGTGAGAACGTTGCTAGGAAGGCGAGCGCACGAAACGGCTTCATGGGTTGTGGGATTCGGGCAGGTAGCGGGTGGACCATCCAGCGGGTCGGTGCAGGCGGCGTTCGACCGCGGCGCCAAAGAGCAGTCGCCGTGGACGTTCGTCGCTCTTCGATCCATCGTTGCATCGCAGCGATCGGCGTTTCCGCGGCGATGCTCGCCGCGGCGCCCTCGGCACGCGCCGCCGCACCGTTCGCGCATCTCGATTTTCGCAGCATCGGGCCCACGACCGGCCGCATCGATGCCGTCGCAGGTGTTCCGGGCGAGCCGACGACGTATTTTGCCGGCGGCCTCGGAGGGTTGTGGCGTTCGCGAGACGGCGGCGTTGAGTGGAGTGCGGTCTTCGACGGGAAGCCGGTGAGTTCGATCGGCGCCATCGCCGTGGCACCCTCCGATCATCGCATCGTGTATGTCGGAACCGGGGAGCCGAACCTTCGCAACGACATCGCTTTCGGCGACGGTATCTGGCGATCGGCGAACGGCGGAACATCCTGGAGCCACGTCGGGCTCGACGGCACGTCGCAGATCGCGCAGATTGCGGTCGATCCTCGCGATGCGGACGTGGTCTATGTGGCAGCGGTCGGCGATCCATTCAAACCGGGAACCGCGCGCGGTATCTACAAGACGATTGACGGCGGCAAACATTGGCGACGGATCCTCTTTGCCGGGATGCAAACCGGCGCTTCGAGCGTTGTCGTCTCGCCCGCCGATCCGCGGATCGTCTTTGCCGGCATGTGGACGGTACAGCGCAGCCCGTGGATGCTGACGAGCGGCGGCCGCGACGACGGCCTCTACCGCTCGAGCGACGGCGGCGCCCATTGGAGACTCGTGAGCGGGAACGGCTTCCCGGCGGGCCTGACCGGACGCATCGGCGTGGCGTTCGCACCGAGTGATGCGCGGCTGCTCTACGCCGTCATCGAATCGAATCGCGGCGTTTTTTGGCGTAGCCAGGACGGCGGCGGCCACTGGCGGCTGATGAATAATAGGCACATCCTCGATCAGCGCCCGTACTACTTCTCACAGTTCACGGTCGACCCGAAGAGGCCGAACCACGTGTTCTTCATGTCGATCTATCCGTCGGAGTCGAACGACGGAGGCAAAACGATTACGCGCGTGCATACGGGCGGGTACGATCACCATCAGATGTGGATCGACCCAGTCGGAGATCGTCGTGCGATCATCGCCGCGGATGCCGGCGTTCGCATCTCGCTCGACGGCGGAAAGACGTGGCGGGACCCGCAGTTGATCGTCTCGCAGCCATATCACATTTCGGCCGACGACGAGATCCCGTACGTCATCTGCGGCGAGTTCCAAGATCCGGGCGCGGTGTGCGGTCCCAGCATGAGCCTGACCGGTGCGATCACACCGGACCAGTGGTTTTCGGCGGATAGCGGCGAGAGCGGCTGGATCGTCTTCTCGCCGGCGAATCACGATATCATCTACGGAACCGGATACCAAGAGGCCGTTATTCGATTCGACCGCAAGGCGATGCAGGCACGTCTCATCAGCCCGTGGCCGGATGCGTATTCCGGCGTCGGCGCAAATGCCTATCGATATCGCGGCGCTTGGGTCGCCCCGGTCGCCGTCTCGCCGCTGGAGCCCGATGCGCTGTACTTCGGTTCCCAGTACTTGATGAAGACGATCGACGGCGGTCAAACGTGGACGACGATCAGCCCCGATCTCACGCGCAACGACGCAGCGAAGCAGGTCGCGTCCGGCCGACCGGTTACGCTCGACAACGCGGGCACCGAGGTCTACGATACGATTGCCAGCATTGCCGAATCCCCGCTGACGTTAGGCGAGCTCTGGGTCGGCACCGACGACGGTCTCGTGTGGGTAACGCGCGACGGCGGCGCGCACTGGAACAACGTCACGGCAGGTATTCCCGGTTTGCCGAGGTGGGCGCGCATCGACAATGTCGATCCGTCGCCCTTCGACGACGGAACAGCCTATATCGTGGCGGAGAATCACAAGCTCGGCGATCGCGCGCCATACCTCTACATGACTCGCGACTACGGGGCGCATTGGCGCTCGATTTCCGGCAACTTGCCGCGCGACAGTTACGCGCGAATGGTCCGCGAGGATCCCACGCGCAGCGGCATGCTGTATGCCGGTACCGAGACCGGGTTGTGGCTCTCCTACGACGACGGCGCCCACTGGCAGTCGCTGCTGAACAATCTTCCGCACGCGCCGATCTATGATTTCGTCATTCAGCGCCGCTTCGATGATCTCGTCGTCGCGACGCACGGTCGAGGCGTTTGGATTTTGGACGATCTCGCCGCGGTGCAGCAATGGACGCCGAACGTCGCGCGGACGCCGTTCTATCTCTTTCCGGTACGGGCTGCCTACCGGTGGAACTCCTCGTGGGGCACGTGGGCGACCGACGAGGGCGCCGGTCAGAATCCGCCCGCGCCGGCGGAGATCACCTTCTATCTGCGCGACGTTCCAAAGAAGCATGCAAAAGTAGACGTGCGCATCTACGACGGGATGTCGCCCGTGCGAACGATTGCGGTCAAGTATCCGGTGCAAGGCGTGAATAGGGTTTGGTGGGACCTGCTTTACGAGACCGTCGCCCTCGTGCCGCACTACCATGCGCTGCAAAGTGGTTTCGCAGGACCGCAGGCGCTGCCGGGCACCTACACGGTGCGGCTGGCGGTGGACGGCGTAACGCAGGATCGTCCGATGACGCTGCTGGCGGATCCCAACACGCCCGGCACACCGGCCGACATGCGCGCGTCGTTCGCCCTCGCCATGAGCCTGCGCGGCGACTTTCAACGTACGGGTCGCGAGATCGTCGCCCTGCGCTCCCTACGCGACGCCGTGCAGCGGATCGTGCCTCGGCTGCACGGCCAACCGGAGATCGCCTCCGCCGCGAACGCCGTTCGGTCGCAAGCGCAGCGCGCTCTGTCCGCGCTGTACTTGGCGGAGGCGCAGACCTGGGAGGATACGTTACGCGCTCCCAGCGGTCTCTACGAACGGATCGCCAATCTCGCGGGCGAAATGATCGGCAACGACTATTCGCCCACCTCGGCGCAGACGGAGCTTGCTGCGAGCATCGAAGGGGATTTGCACCGCGTGCTGACGGCGGACGACGATCTCTTCGGCGCGAGGCTCGCGTCGCTCAACGCGCGCCTCCGGAGCATCGGCCTTCCGAGCATCACGACAAAACGGTAGTCGCTCCTAGAAACGAAACACATCGATCGCAACGACGGCGGCGATCCCGGCGATCAGCGTCGCCCCCAAGTAGGCGAGCTGTGGCGGCAGCGCCGTGGCTCGCCCTTCGCGCATACCGCGCTCGGCTGCGGCATAGCGTACGCCGCCGCCGATGCCGACGATCGCTCCCAAGATCACCATCGCGGTACCGAACGCCCGAGAGATACCGGCGTGAGGGATCGTAATGTGGGCTACGACCGATATCTCGCGGGAGAAGAGCGCGAATCGCGCGACCACGAAGCCGAACGCCACAAAGGCGAGGGCCGTGCGAATGTACGCAAGGTAGGTGCGCTCGTTCGCGAGCGCGTCGGAAACCTCCGGATTCGTAGCCTTCATCGTCGGTCGCCGCTTTCGGCACGGAAGCCGACCGCCCTAGGGAGAATATATAACGTTCGATGCATCTGATGACGAGATTCCTTGCGCCGGTGGCGCTGCTCGCCGCGCTCCTGCTCGCCGCCACCCCGGCGGCGGCCGCCGCGGCGCCTCCCCAACGGGTCGTTCTCGCCGGCGGATGCTTCTGGGGCATGCAGGCCGTCTTCGAGCAGCTCCGCGGCGTCAGGCGGGTTGTCGCCGGCTATTCCGGCGGCAGCGCGCTGAGCGCACACTACGAGATCGTCAGCACCGGCCTCACCGGGCATGCGGAATCAGTGGAGATCACCTACGATCCTTCGCGCATCAGCTTTGCCCAGATTCTCGCCATCTATTTCCTCGTCGCGCACGATCCGACGCAGATCGATCGCCAGGGCCCTGACGACGGCCGGCAGTACCGGTCGGAGATCTTTTACGCGACGACGGCCCAGCAGCGCGTCGCCCGCGAGACGATCGCCTCGCTCGAGCGGCGGCACGTCTTCTCGGAACCGATCGTAACCACCCTTGCGCCGCTCCAGGCGTTCTATCCCGCCGAGAGCTATCATCAGGACTTCGTCGCGCACCACCCCGACTATCCGTACGTCGCGATCAACGACCTTCCCAAACTTCGCGAACTCCGCGAACGCTTTCCGCAACTCGTGAAGCGCTGAAGGAACTATAGCCCCATTGAGTTCAGGGTCGCGATAAAGCGCTGCGTCTCCGGGTCGTCCCACCAGTTCGCGATGATCGCCGCGAGTTCGGGCAGCGAGCGCAAGTGCGTGACGTGCGTCTCGATGGAGCGGCGGTCGGGCGATGGCGATTCGAGCTCGTCCCGCAGCCGGTCGATCGTCGCGTGCGCCGTATGCCCGTGAGGCAGCGCCGCACGAAGATCGTCCTCGGGAAGGATCGGAGGTTGTGCCATCGCCTGCCTCTCGTTAGTGCAGCAACTCGATCTGCGTCGGTGTCTGGATCATGTGGCCGCCAGCATTCGCGTTGACGGTGAAAACTCGAACGCGCGTCCTATTCATGAGGAGTTGTATCGGCCAGCCGGTGCATGGGAAATCGGGACACCACGGCAGCGCTTTTCCTTGGAAGAGCGGCTTCCTCATGTTATCGAACCATAACCGATGATTTCTACCGTCGCTCGTTCTAACGGTCATGTCGGTGCCTTGATTGCCGCTTATGTAACTCGTAATCACGCCGTCGATCTCGCCGGCTTGCGCAATGCCCGTTCCCACCAGCGCAAGGGCCATCCCGAGAACCCATACGATACCGCTACGCTTCATATCGTTGCCTCCACGTTGTCGCTCTTCTATTGCTCCGTCGCGACCAGCTTCCTTTCCCGGAGTCGCTGGTAGGCGCCGCACGCGACGAGAGATCCATACGCGAGGATCGCTTGATGGATGACCGCGATCGTGATGCCCGCGAAGACGTGCGTCGAAATCGCGAGGAGCGGGCCGAGCGATGTCCCGGCCACCCAGAGGACGATGAGGACGAGAACGAGGACGGCCGTATCGCCCGCATTGTCGATCGCGAGATGCCAGGATTCGGCAAGCGCCGCCGTCGCGTGCCGGCCGCCGAGCACCGTTGCGGGCAGCGTGTACACGAAGAGAAAGGCGAACGCCGGGAGCGAGAGCAGAAACGTGAACGGCGCGAGCGCAAGCGCCAGCAGACCGATCAGCGTCAGCAATGCGGCCGCCCCCAGTAGCGGGCCTCCGCATTGCACAAACACGTGCCAGCCGTCGCCGAGCGTCACGGCTCCTTTCTGCCATGCGACACCGGCCATTGCAGTGACGAACGTCGCCTGCAGTACACCGAGCAGAAGGATCGCGATCACGCCGGAGACGACGACGCCGGCGACGGTCGCGGCGCCGCCAAAGCCTCCGACGAGTTTCAGACCGATGATCGAGAGAACGAACGCGGCGATGAATGCGATAACGAGCCCGGTTGCGAGGATGCCGACGATGAGTCCGGGAACGACGATGATGACATTATTCGAAAGCAAATCCCACGATCGTCGAAATGTCGCGTTGAGTTCGCTCACCGTGTCTTCACGCTCTTCCCCACGTCGGGCGAGGCGTTCGGCCACAAGCACACCGGCCCTTCAAGAAGGGGCGGCGAAAATCGCCCGCTAAACGCCCTCGACAAGCCGCTCGCTCCATGTAACATGCGCCGTGAGCTGCATCGCAACGAATAACGTGATGATTGCACCAATCGTGATGGTGAGCCCGCTCCAACCTTCGTTGAACAGCGCATAACTGAACAAGATCAAATAAATGAACTGGGCCAGGCCGCTTTCGACTGCGGCGAAGCGCCAGCCGGCGACCAGGCGAAGGTAAGAGACCGTTAGGAATATCGAGACGAGCGAAGAGATCGCGAAGGCGGCTTCGAGCGGGATACGGTCGACTAAATACGCGAAAAGGAGATGAAACGCGAAGAACGCGCAGGCAAGGAAGAAATAATTCACCGGGTGGAGGCGGATTCCCCGCATCGTCGTTAATAACAGCATCACGAACAAGTAGAACAGCAAGGCGACCGGCGCCCAAAACGTAATGCGCTGGGCGAGCGGGCCGGGTTGCAGCGGATACGGGATCGCCATGCCGATACCGTTGCCGGTGACGAGGGTTGAGTATTTCCATTGCAGGCGCCACCCCTGGCCTAAGGACTGTTCCGTGACAGGCAATAGCATTTGTACCGGAAAATCGATTGCGTGGAAGTTCGTGGTCATCGTCAGGGCAAAATCGTTGACCGACTCGACCTCAACGCGGTTGCTGAAGCGATAGAGCCACGAGTTCATCCCGCGGGAGCGGGAGCCCACGTCGATTGTGGTCTCTCGCCCGGATTGCAGGTCGAAACGGACCTTGCCTTGGTCGAGAGCCGTTGCATTGTCGATCCGGCGCCCGCCAATCAAATACGTTAGATCCGCGTAGCTCCCATCCGACGTCGGAAGAAAAAACTGCACGGTGAGGTGTGGGTTGCTCGTGTCGTTGCAAATCAGGTAATGGGCGACAAACGAGACGTTGTAGAGGTTGTACCACAGCAGGCCCTTACGCCGTTGTTCGAGATCGAGATGAACGTTGATCCGGCTGCTTCGGATCGGCACGCTCACGCGCGTCCCTATGACGTCAATCTGAGGCGCGGATTGTACTTGTGAGGAGCCCCACTGTGAAGCCAGACGTTCCGTCTGATTCGAATCCGAGCCGGCCGTTCGCGCAGCGATGGTCGCTCCCAAGATCATCCAGGCTAAGCTTGCGCCGCAAAAGATGACGGCGATGGCCGACAGGGATTTGAGCACGGTCGCCTCCGAACAACTTCGAGCCGATAACTCTGCGTCGCAAAGTTATTTACTTTGTAGCGCAGAGTTACGGCGAATGCAAGAGGTTCGCCGGAGAATCGCGATAAAAACCGGATCTGGAACGACTGCGGAAACGACGTCGTCGGGTGTACGGCCGTTCACCCATCTTACCGATGACAAAGGGGCCAGACGGGCAATTCTTGAGCGATGCATGATCTTCGAGCGTCCCGCGAAGAGGCATTGCTCGCCTGCGATCTGTTCAACGATCGGCGCGAGAGGAATCTCGACGCCTTTCTCGCGCATATGATGCGTGCGTGGCATCATCTGCTGCGCGCGATTACCTCCAAAGAGCATCGCTTGAGCGAAATGCGCGACTGGGATAGTCATAAGCACCTGCAGCATTATCTCGCCGATCCCGCAGACCCGCTTCGCGCAAATCTGGAGTTCTTCCTGAGACTGCGAGAGCGTATCGAGCACAGGTTCAGTCGTAAGCGCTTGCGGTTCGTCGAGACACTCGTCTCCGGAAAGATCAATGCGCTGCTGGTAAACTTCGAGAAGACGCTCGTCGCCGAGTTCGGCGAGCGCTGGTCGCTTGCCGATGCCATGCGGTTTCCGATCTTCCTCTCGTCTTTGACCAGGGAGTCGGCGCGCCTACTGGAGGGGGCCTACGAGGGAACGCCGACGTCGGTCCTGCGCTTCATCGAATCGTATGAAGCGCGGCTCGACCACTCCATTCGCGTGAGTGAGGCGTATGATTTCCGCATCTACCTGATGCCGAAAGCGCCGCCGACGGAACGGGACCTCCCGATCGAGTTCGTCGATCTCTCGAAACTCTCGGCCGAAGAGGCCGAGGCAGTCGAAAATGCGCGGGTGATCATCCGCGACCGCCAGATCGAGGCGATCAACGTCAACCGTTTGAAAGCGGGTGAGGTCGTCGCACAAGTGCGGATGGTCTTTCCGGCATTCTCGATGTACCGCCACACCCTTGCGTGGCGGTACCACGGCATACGGCCGCCGAGCAACTCACCCGATCCTGCGCGAACGGACTCGAAATATGCCGTCTACGACCGAGCGCACCGCGATTATCTCTACACGGAAGCGTGGGTCGATCGCTTGAAAGACGAGCTCGGCGCGGCGCCGGAGGCCGTCGTCGCGCGGTGGAAGCCCGCCCGTACCGAGCCAACGGAGCCCGCATAGACTTCTGTGGCTTGCCGGGCAGCGTACGGCAGAGTAGGATGGCTCGTAATGCCTAAGGCACTTCTCGCGGGCGTTCTGCTTGCAAGCGCGCTCGCGTCTGCACGCGTCGCCGCGGCGGAACCGTCTGCTTCGCTGGTACTCGAGGTACGCTCGAGCGTCACACATGGGCTGATCGCGAGCGCCGAGGTGTGGCTGCCGGACGAGCGCAACCGCCGGGCGGAAAGCACCGGAATGGGAACGTTTCGCGCGGACGTGACGCCTGGCGAGCATCGTATCGCGGTGCGCGCGCCCGGCTACGCGCTCCGCATCGTGCGAATCGCGGTCGCCGCGCCGAACACGCAGTTGACCATCGTGCTGGATCCGAGCTTCGGAGCCACCGAGCTGCCGACGATCGCCGTCACGACCATCACGGCGCCGCGCAACGACGTCACCTCGGGTCCCGCGCTGCACACGTCGCTCGGCGCCGAAGATCTGGCACGCGCCGGCATGTTCCGGCTGGCCGACGCGCTGCTAACGCTGCCCGATGCCAACGCATCGGCGAATGCTGCCGGAAGTCCGGCGGGCAGCCCGGGACAAGGCGCGCAGGCGGGTAAGATCGCGCAATCTACCGGCCCGGGGAGCTCGATCTTTTTCGATCTGCGCGGTTTTGGCCCGATCGAAACGTCGACGCTGATCGACGGCCATCCGATCGGGCAGGGGATCGATCTCGGATACGACTTTCAAGACGCGCCGATCTTCGCGCTCCAAGACGTCTACATTGGTTATGGGTCGGGCGCAAACGGCGCCTTCGGGGTGAACAACGCGGGCGGCGTGATCGACATGCGAACGCTCGACCCGACCGAGCAGCCTTCGCTGCGTCTCCTGCAAGGATTCGGCTCATACCAGCGCAGCACGACGGCGTTGCAGGCGACGGGAAACGATCCGAGCGGACGGTTCACGTATGCGTTTGCTTACGGCGTCGAAGGACAGGATGGTTGGATTGCTCACGATCGGCAATACGTTCCCGCCGCGTCGTTCGACCCGTCCACGAGCGACCCGGCGATTCTCGACGCCGCGACGTACGTGCTCGACCAAAGCACCGTGCGGCGCTCCGCGCTCGCGAAGCTCGGCATCAATCTGGGTGCTCCCACGTGGCTGACGCTGCACGCGCTCAGCAACACGTCGTGGGAAGACGGCAGCGGAAACAGCGACAACATCTATCTCCCGGCGCCGACGGCCCTGGCGCGCGGGAACCAGTTGTTGGCTGCGAAGACGCCCAGCGATCCTTGCCCCGGCGGCACGTTCACTGCGCTCAATCCCTTCGGCATGCCGCAAGGCTTCGGGCCGACGGGCGCGCCCGACGGCGGTCTCACCTGTCAAACGCCGCAACAGTGGGCGTCGTTCAACACGGGTTGGCAAGGAATCGGCCCGCATTTCACCACGCTTCACGCTACCGACGAGGGAGCGCACCTCACGACGGCGAGCGGCCCGCATTCCATCGCGCTCGATCTGTACGACAACGACTATTACTTCGACTACGACCGCACCGGCTTTCTTCCGTACTTCGCGACACCCGGCGACACGGGCTTTGCCTTCGACCAACTCGTGGGCAACGTGGGCGGAAGCCTGATCGACCAGATCGATCTCGGAGACAACACGCTCGGGGTCGGATATCGTTACGACGACGAAACCTACCGTTTCCGGTTTCTCGCCGGTTCGGTGTTGCGGCAGTCGGGAGTTCCCGACACGGTGCAAAACGTCGGCGTTCGTAACGGCGCGTTATCGCTGGAGGATCAGTACCAACTGAACGACGCGCGCACCACGCTCCAGGGATGGCTCGTCTCGACGTCGTCGAGTGCGACGCACACGTCCTTCATCGATTCGCATTTCGGCCTGCGGCACGAGTTCGGAGCGCGCGACGCGGTGCGCTTCACTGCCGGCAGCGTGACCGTGCAGCCGCCCGCGGCGTGGCTCGACAATCCCTTCGTACCGATCGCGCTCCAAGGGTTTAATCCGACGTGCGGTGAGCCGGCGTCGGTCGGCTCGGCTTCCATCGGGTCGCTCGGACCCGAACGCGCCGCCGATCAAGAGTTGACCTATTCCCATCACTTCGATCCGGATTCGCAGGTCGTCGTTGCGGCTTATAATACGCTGCTCGACAGCAAGATCTATCAAACGACGGTTCCGCTCTCCGCGCTGCCCCCGAACTTCGTGAGCCCCGCGCTCCTCGGCCCATACGAAGCCGTGTTGACCGCAACATGCGGGGCGAGCAACGCCGGGCTCGGTGTCACGAGCTACGATAACGTCGGTCAGGTCCGCGCACGCGGTTTCTTGTTGAGTGCGACGACGCACATCGGCCCGGCGACACGCATCCGGCTCGATTGGTCGGGCGAATCCGATGTCTTGGAGCGCGCCGATACGCCGCTGCTGGCGGCCAACAAGACGCTGATCCTCGGCGGCCAGCTGCCCAACGTGCCGCTACACAAAGCGTCGTTCGCCGTCGAGCAGCGCTTCAGCGACGCCGTCGATGGCGCGCTGGTTTACAATTGGACGGGCGCCGGCAACCCGTCGAATCTTCCGGCCTACTCTTTCGTCAACGCGCAGTTCAGCATCGGCCTGCCTCGCGGCGCGCTGCACGTGATCGTGAACAACCTTTTCGATCAGTGGTCCGGAGATCGCGCGCTAATCGGCCAAGGCACGGCGCTCCCGCTCAGTCCGCTGGCACAGCCGGGCGACTACGCACCATACGTGGGGATCGACGCCACGACCGAATACCCGCTCGCCCCGCGGCGCGTCGAAGTCTACTACCAAATCGGCGTGCCCTAAATCGTGCCGGAAGCGGCCATCGGTGACGCCGCTGATTAGAGATGGTAGCCCCAACCGGATTCGAACCGGTGTTACCGCCGTGAGAGGGCGGCGTCCTAGGCCTCTAGACGATAGGGCCGTGGCTCCCGGTCATGGATTTGAACCACAGTCTCTCGGGTCAGAGCCGAGCGTTCTACCGCTGAACTAACCGGGAATGAGCGGATGGCTCGGCGCTTATACTACAGGCTCGACGCCTTCTCTTGCAACCTGTTGCCATAGCTAAGGCTCTTAAAAGGAAAACCAGACGCCCCCGGGGATTCCTTCCAGCCTATGGATGGGGTGCAGGCGATCGTTCTCGTGGGGGGCGAGGGAACGCGCCTGCGTCCGTTGACGTATCGAACGCCGAAGCCGATGGTACCGATCGCGGGCGTTCCGTTCCTCGCGCGAACGATGGAACGTCTTCGCGACGCGGGAATCCTCGACGTCGTCTTCGCCGCCGGATACATGCCGCAGGCGATCACGGATTACTTCCGCGACGGCTCGCAACTCGGCATGCGCATCATCTATGCGATCGAGGAAACACCGCTCGGAACCGCCGGCGCGCTGAAGAACGTCGCCGAACACATCACGGGGCGATTCTTCGTCTTCAACGGCGACATCCTCACGAGCCTCGATCTGCGCGCGATGATGCGCTTTCACGAGAGCAAGGGCGGCGTCGGAACGCTCCACCTCATCGAAGTCGAAGACCCGTCGCCCTTCGGATGTGTCGTCCACGATTCCGGTGGCGGGATCTCGGCCTTCATTGAAAAGCCGCCGAAGGGTACGGCACCGTGCAACGACATCAACGCGGGAACGTATCTGCTCGAACGCGAGGTCCTCGACTTTATCCCGCCGGGGCACCCGGTCTCGATCGAACGGGAAACGTTTCCGCGGTTGATCGCATCGGGCAGGCACCTCTATGCGTATACGACCCACGATTACTGGATCGATCTCGGACGCCCCGAGCAGTACCTTGCGGCGCACCGTGACATACTCTCAGGCGCGATGCCGCTGATTGTCGAACGGGGCTTCACCGGCGACGGCGCCGCAGCGATCGATCGGCGCTGCATCGTCGAACCGGTGTACGTCGATGCCGGCGTCGCGATCGATGCGACGGCAAGAGTTGGTCCGAACGTGGTGCTTGGACGCAAATGCCGGGTCGAAGCGGGGGCGGTCGTAAGGGGCTCGGTGTTGTGGGACGACGTTCGGATCGGTCCGGGTGCGCTCGTGGAGGAGTCGATACTCGCTTCGGGCGTTCGAGTCGGCGAAAGGGCTAAGGTGGGCGCCGGGAGCGTCATCGGCCACGACGTCGTCATCGAAGCCGGGGCCGAAATCCCGCCGCAAAGCCGTCTGGGCGAGCCGGCCGTGTGAGGCCGGTCCTCGAATAAGCGAGCAGCCCCCCGCTCTGCGGCTAGTTTGTGGGGGCAGTCCTAGGGTAGAATCGGAGCATGAAGGCCGGATCGGTGCAGACGCTCCAGATCGGCGGCGTGCCTCGCACCCTTTTCTTGGGCTCCTATCCGCCGCGGGAATGCGGTATTGCGACGTTCACCCGAGACGTGGTCGAGGCATTCGACCGCCAGTTCGGCACGCGCAGCCGCGTCATCGCCGTCGACGAGCCCGGAGGGGAAGTGCGCCGTTACGGTCCGGATGTCGTGGCGCGGATCAGCCAGCAGGAACGCCGCGACTATCTCGACACCGCCGATTTCATCAATCGCGATCCCGCCGAGTTGCTGAATATCCAGCACGAATATGGTCTCTTCGGCGGCGAGCGCGGCGAATGGTTGGTCGATCTCCTGCGCAATCTGCGCAAGCCGGCGGTCCTGACGCTCCACACGATCCTTCCGGAACCCGACGAAACCATGTTGCGCGTCACCGCGCGTCTCTGCCGTTATTCGACGAAGATCATCGCACTTTCCGAAACGGGGCGGGAGTTGCTGGAGCGCGTCTACGGCGTCGATGCCGAGAAGCTGCGGGTGATCCATCACGGCGTACCCGACGTGCCGTTCTCGGGCACGGAGGCCGCGAAGGCATCCTTCGGCATCGGACAGCGGATGGTGATTTCGACCTTCGGGCTCATCAACCGCGGCAAGGGCTTAGAGTATGCTATCCAGGCGATGCGAAAAGTCGTCGCAGGGCATCCCGAGACGCTCTACCTCATCTTGGGTGAAACGCATCCGGTCGTGCGTCGCCACGAAGGCGAATCGTATCGTGAATCGCTGCAAGCGATGGTGCAGGAATACGGATTGCAATACAACGTGCAATTGGTCGACAAGTACCTCGACTTCGACGAGGTCGTCAGCTATCTCGCCGCGACCGACATCTATCTGACGCCCTATCTCAATCCGACGCAGATCGTCAGCGGCACGCTCGCGTACGCCGTCGGCTGCGGCAAGGCAATCGTGTCGACGCCGTACCTCTACGCGAAAGAGCTGCTCGCTTTCGGGCGAGGCTTCATCGTTCCATTCCATGACTCCGAGGCGATGGCGGAGCGTATCATCGCGTTGCTCGACGATCCGGCGCTGCGCCGCTCGACCGAGCGGCGCGCCTACCGCTTCGGCCGGCAAATGACATGGCCGCACGTCGCGGCGGAATACGGACGGCTGTTTCGCGAATTGCTTCCGCCGAATCCGCTCGCTCTCGTCGGCACGGCTTGAACCCTCCGATGCCCAGCGCGTTACGCCCGCTCGATCACCTCGTCACCTTGAGCGACGATGTCGGCGTGATTCAGCACGCTGTCGAAAACGTACCGAATCGCTCGACCGGCTATTGCACCGACGACATTGCGCGTGCGTTGATGGTCGCGATCGCTCGACTTCGCATTGTTCCGAAGGATGCGCAGGCCCGTCGCCTTGCTGGAATCTATCTCGCATTTTTGCACGACGCCCAGCTTTCAGATGGTAGGTTCCACAACTTCATGAGCTACGATCGGCGATGGCTCGACGAAGTGGGAACGCACGACAGCAACGGTCGGGCCCTGTGGGGACTCGGCTACGCGATGCGCTACGCGCCCGATGCGGGCTGGCAGCGAACGGCAAAGCACCTCTTCGAGCGCGGCCTTGCCGCGGTGGAATGGCTCGATTATCCGCACTCCGAGGCCTACGCCATGCTCGGACTCGCGAACGCGCAGGAATCTTCCCCGCAGCCGGCCTATGCCGCCGCGCTGCGAGCGCTGGGCCGTCGTTCACTCGATCGGCTCGCCGCCGCGAGCGACGCGAGTTGGACGTGGTTCGACGACGTCATGACCTATGACGTGGCACGCCTCCCGGAAGCCCTGTTGCGCGCCGGCCTCGCGATCTGCGAAGAGACGTTTGTCGAAGCGGGTCTGCTCGCGCTCGAGTTCTATGAAAGCGCGGCCTTCGAGCGTCGGATCTTCGTACCGATCGGCAATGCGGGCTGGTACCGGCGCGGCGGCGACCGGGCCCGCTACGACCAACAGCCGCTCGAGGCGGCGGCGATGGTGGACGGGGAACTGGCCGCGTTGGAGGCCACGGGGCTCGGGGCGCACCAAGAGGCGGCACACGCGGCGATGGCGTGGTACGAGGGGGCGAACACGGAAGGCATCGTGATGGAGCACGACGGCGGATGCTACGATGGGCTTTCCATGGGCTGCGTAAATCGCAACATGGGCGCGGAATCGACGCTGGCGCTGCTTTCAGCTTCGTACGCCGTGGCTTTACGACGGAAATCGCGCATCGCGGTCGCGCGCTAGGCAAAATCGCATCCCGCGTCGAAGAAGGCGCAAATGATCCTCGAGACGGAAGCCCTCAACGACGTACAAGCCGCCGCCGTTCGGCATACCGATGGGCCGTGTTTGGTATTCGCCGGTGCCGGCAGTGGAAAGACGCGTGTCATCACCTATCGCATCGCGTACCTGATGCAGGAATTGGGCCTCGCTCCGGATCGCATCCTCGCGTTGACTTTTACGAACAAAGCCGCGGGCGAAATGAAATCGCGTCTCGAGCGCATGGTCGGGCCTGCGGCACGCGATCTCTGGGCCGGAACGTTTCATGCGATGTGCGTGCGTATGTTGCGCCGCGACGGACGGCGTGTCGGCGTATTTCCGGGTTTCGTCATCGTCGACGAGAGCGACCAGCGCCAACTCATCAAAGAAATTCTCGAGGATCTCGACTACGACGAACGCCAGCTCTCTCCGGGTGCGTGCCTGCACGAAATCGATGCAGCGAAAACCGCAATGCTCGGCCCGGATCAGTATCTCGAAAAGCAGACCTCGTCCTCGGGCGAGCGCTTCGGGAACGTTTATAAGGAATATCAGCGGCGCTTGGTCGAGTCGAACGGGCTCGACTTCGACGATCTCATCCTGCGCACGATCGATCTTCTCGAAGCCGATGAAGTGGTGCGCGAGAAATATCAGCGCCGGTTCCAATACGTGCTCGTCGACGAGTACCAGGACGTCAACCTCGCGCAGTATCGATTGATTTCGATTCTGGGGGCACAGCACCGCAACGTTACGGTCGTCGGCGACGACGACCAGTCGATCTATTCGTGGCGCGGCAGCGACCATCGGATGATCCTGCGTTTCGAAGAGGACTTTCCCGGCGCGACCGTATTCAAGCTCGAACAGAACTATCGGAGCACGCAGCGGATCCTCGATGCGGCAAATGCCTTGGTCGCAAACAACCAATCTCGTGCGGAAAAGAGACTCTTCACCCAACGTGGCGAGGGCGAGTCGATACTCGTCTACCCGGCGGCAACCGAACGCGATGAGGCACGGTACGTCGTCGAGCAGATCAAGAGCGCGGTGCGCGACGGCGCTGCATACCAAGATTTCCTCGTGCTCTATCGCACCAACGCGCAGTCGCGCGTGTTCGAAGAGGCGCTGCTCTCCGACGGGATTCCGTATCGCGTCATCGGCGGGGTCGGATTCTATGCGCGAGCGGAGATCAAGGACGTGGTCGCCTACCTCCGCTACATTCTCAATCCGGCGGATGCGATCGCGTTCAAGCGGATCGTGAACGTGCCGCGACGCGGTATCGGGCAGCAGACCCTGGGCGCGCTCGTCCAGGCGGCGAACGCCGCTTCGATCTCCGTCGGGGAGGCGATTTTCAACGCCGACGTGCTGCGAGCGGCGGTGCCGAAGAAGCTCAAGGAGTTGGAGCGTTTCGCCGAACTCGTCGCTCAGTTCCGCAAGAACGTCGAGCGCTTCACCGTCTCGGATTTGCTGGTCGCGGTGATGGAGGAGTCCGGGTACCTTCGCGAACTGCAGGCCGAGGAGACGAACGATGCTCGCGCGCGCCTCGAGAACCTCCAAGAACTGATCGGCGTTGCGCGCGAGTACGAGGCCACGGAAGCGGAGCCGACGCTCGCCGGATTCCTGGCGAACATCGCCCTGGTGAGCGATATCGATGCGCTCGAAGAAGGCGCGTCCTACGTCACGTTGATGACGTTGCACAGCGCGAAAGGACTGGAATACGCGACGGTCTTTTTGACCGGATTGGAGGAAGGCGTCTTCCCTCATTCGCGGACGCTCGCGGAGCCGCACGAAATCGAAGAGGAGCGGCGACTCGCCTACGTCGGTATCACGCGCGCGATGGACCGCCTCTACCTCACGTTCGCGCAGCGGCGCGCGCTCTTTGGGAACAGCTACGCCTATCCGCGCTCGCGTTTCCTGGACGAGATTCCGGCGCTCGAGTTTCTGGAAAGCGAAAGCGTCGCGCTTCCGCGGCCTGCAGGCGGACGCTGGCGCGAAGTCGCGATCCACGAATCGGCCGGCGCAGGTATGCACATGGAGCTGGGCGCGGGAAGTCGCGTGCGTCATCCGAAGTGGGGCGAGGGAACGATTGCGAGCATCGTGGGGGCCGGCGGCGACGGCTTGGTCACGATCGACTTCCCGAATGTCGGGCAGAAAATGCTGATGCTCAAATATGCGCCGCTAGAAAAAATTTGATTCGCGTCGCGGTCGCCGGCGCGCTGGGACGTATGGGCCAGGTCGCGTGCGCGGCACTGCGAGAGGCCGAAGGAATTGAATATGTCGGCGGATTGATCCGCCAAGGCGCTACCGGATCGAGCGCCGTCGACGGATCGGCGGAGCCATTGCTGTATCACGATCTCGAGAAGCTCTTCGCAGAGGCGACGCCCGACGTACTACTCGATCTGACGACGCAGCCCTCGACGGTCGAAATCTCGCTGTCGGCGTTGCGGCACGGCGTGCGTCCGGTGATCGGCGCGACCGGCTGGAGCGACTTCGACCGCGAAGCGCTCGCGCGCGAAGCTGGAGAACGCAAACTCGGCGCGATGCTGATCCCAAACTTTTCGGTCGGAGCTGCGCTGATGCTGCGCTTCGCCGGCGAGGCGGCACGTTTCTTTCCGAGCATCGAGATCGTCGAGATGCATCACGATCAGAAAAAGGACAAGCCGTCGGGCACCGCGATGCTGACCGCGGAACGCATCGCACGCGACGTTCCGATCCACAGCATCCGGCTGCGCGGGCTCGGCGCTCACCACGAGGTGCTTTTCGGCGGCGACGGAGAGATCCTGACGATTCGCCACGACTGCCTTTCGCGCGAGGCATACGTCCCGGGCATGCTCCTCGCCGTGCGCGCCGTGATGAGCCTCGACGCACTCGCGATCGGTCTCGACCGCATCCTCGGGGAGGCGGAGGCCGGGCCATCCGGATAGCGGTGGTCGGCGCCACCGGCGTCGTCGGCGAAACCATTCTGCGCGTTTTAGAGGAGCGACGCGTTCCCATCGCGCGGCTCGGCGCCTTTGCGTCGCGACCGCGTTCGGCGGCGCTGACATTTCACGGGAATGTGCTCGACGTCACGGTTGCGAGCGAGGAGTCGCTGCGTGATTTCGACGTGGTGTTCTTTGCAGGAGGCGAGGACGCGAGCGAGCGTCTCGTTCCGGCGCTCGAGGCGCGCGGCGCGGTCGTCATCGACAACAGCCCGACTTTTCGCATGCGGGAGAACGTGCCGCTCGTGATTCCGGAGGTCAATGCAGGTACCATCGCACCCGAGCACCGTGTTTTTCCTGTCGCGAACTGCACCGCGATCATCCTTTGCATGGCGCTCGCGCCGCTGCGCGACGTCGCCGGTTTGCGCGCCGTTCGGATCGCGACGTACCAGGCGGTCAGCGGCGCGGGGCGTGCCGCACTCGAGGAGTTCGATCGCGGGGAAGGCAGTCTCATCGGGAACGTGGTGCCGCAGATCGGGTCGCTCGACGAACGGGGTGAGAGCGGCGAAGAGCGTAAGGTTCGCGAGGAGACGCGGAAGATGCTCGGATTGCCGGATCTCTTCGTGGGCGTGACCTGCGTGCGCGTACCGGTGCGCACGGCGCACTCAGAGGCAGTTTTCTTCGAGACCGAGCGGGAAACGTGCGTGGCTGATCTCGCCGGCGCACTTGAACGCGCGCGCTCGATCGTCTTCCATCGGGAGGGCGTCGTGACGCCGCGCGAGGTGGAAGGAAGCGATCAGGTGCACGTGGCCCGCCTTCACGCCATCGGAGGATCGGCGAACGAGTTTAGCCTGTGGTGCGTGGGAGATCAACTGCGCAAGGGCGCCGCAACGAATGCCGTGCAGATTCTGGAGTTGCTGCTCGAGAAAGGCTACGTGGCGTGAGCGCGCATCCGGTCGCCGTGCTGAAGTTCGGCGGGACGTCGCTTGCGACGAAGGAGCAGCGGGCGATCGCGCGCCGGCGCGTTACGGAGGCACTCGCGGACGGGCAGGTCGTTGCGGTGGTTTCGGCGATGGGGCGCGCGCCCGAGCCGTACGCGACCGATTCGCTGCTGGCGCTCGCCGCCGGCCGAACGCACACCCGCAATGCGGACCTCTTGCTCGCGAGCGGTGAGACGATCGCAGCCGCGGTGTTCGCCCTGGAATTGGAGGCGGAAGGTATCGCAGCGCTCGCGCTGACCGGCGCGCAAGCGGGAATCGTGACCGACGAGCGGTTCGGCGATGCAACGGTCCGCCGCGTCGACGTGGCGCCGCTTCGTGCGTTGCTTTCGCAGAGCGTCGTGCCGGTGGTCGCCGGCTTTCAAGGGGCGAGCGAAAATGGGGCGATCGTCACGCTCGGACGCGGCGGCACCGATCTCTCGGCGATCGCGATCGGGCAAGCGCTCGATGCCGAGCGCATCGACATTTACACCGATGTCGTCGGTGCGATGACGGCCGATCCGCGTCGCGTCGAAAACGTGCGCACGATCGAACGCGCGACGCTCGAGGAGATGACCGAGCTTGCGCAGCACGGCGCGAAGGTGATGCACCACAAGGCCGCCGAGTACGCGCGGCGGACCGGCACGCGCTATCGCATCGCCGATCTCGAGAGCGACCGCGGAACGATCGTAGACGAGAGGGTCGATCATCATCGCCCGGTGACCGGCGTGGCGCTCTCCGGTCGGCTCACGTGGGTGCGTGTCATTCGCGGGGATATCGAAAACCCGACGAAGCGTATGGAGACGGAATTGGAGATGTTTCGCCGTATCGCCGAGGCCGGGATATCCATCGATCAGGTGACGATCAACCAGGCGGGCGTGGCGTTCGTCGTCGACGGCGATTGCGGCAGCGAGGTGCGGCGGCTCCTTGGCGACTTGAATCTCGCGGTGCGCGTGCGCGAGGGCTGCGCGAAGCTTTCCGTCGTCGGCAACGGCATGCGTGAAGCACCCGGCGTGATCTTCGAGTTGACGTCGGCACTCGCGGATGCGAACGTCGAGATCATCCACTGTACCGACAGCAACGTCACGATCTCGGTGCTCGTGCCTGCGGAAGATGGAGAGCGCGCCGAGACGGCTGCGCACCGGCGATTCAAACTGGACGTGGGAGACCCCGTGGCATGAGCAAACTCGGAACCATTCTCACGGCGATGATCACGCCGTTCGACGCACGCGGCAACGTCGATTTCGCGGAGGCCCAGCGCTTGGCGACGTGGCTCGTCGATCGCGGTAACGACGGTCTCGTCGTAGCGGGATCGACCGGCGAGGGGCAGACGCTCGACGCGGCGGAACGCGCTTCGCTCGTTCGGGCGGTGAAGGAAGCCGTCGGGAGGCGCGCGACGATTCTCGCGAACGCGGGCTCGAACGATACACGCGACTCCGTGCGATCCGTGCGGGACGCGCAGGCGGCGGGTGCGGATGCGATCCTCGCAGTCGTACCGTACTACAACAAGCCGCCGCAGAGCGGGATGCTCGCGCACTTCGGCGCGATCGCGGACGCGACGTCGCTGCCGATCGTCATCTACAACATCCCCGGGCGGACCGCTGCGAACATGCTGCCGGAGACGCTGCTCGAGCTGGCCCGCCGGAAGAAGAACGTCGTAGGCGTAAAAGAGTCGAGCGGCGATCTGAAGCAAATCGGCATGATTCTCCGCGACCGCGACGAGGGTTTCATCGTATGGTCGGGCGACGACCACCTCTTTTTGCCGACGCTCGCACTGGGCGGCGACGGTGTCGTCGGCGTGGCATCGCACCTCTGTTCCCCCGAGTATCGGCGCATGCTCGAAGCCTATCGCGACGGCGAAGTCGCCGAGGCGGCACGCATTCACGCCTCGCTGCTGCCGCTGATCGACGCGATCTTCGCGACGACCAGCCCGATTCCGATCAAGTGGGCCATGGCACAACTCGGCTTTCACGTCGGGGCCTGCCGTTTGCCGCTCGACGAGATGCCGGAGGCGCTCGCGAAACGCCTGCGACCGTTGCTGGCCCCATATACCTCGGCAGCAGCCTTGTCAATCTGAAGCGTGATCTCCGTTCTTGGGTGCCGCGTCGACGACGTCGGCGCCCCCGAAGCCGCATCGCGCATCCTCACGCTTGCTCCCGGTAACGCCGCGGCGCAGGTCGTCACGCTCGGTACGGAGATGGTCGTCTATGCGCAGCGCCATCCACGCTTCCGCGAGATCGTGAATGCAAGCGCGCTTTCGCTCTGCGATACCGTGGGAGTGCTCTGGGTCGCTCGGCGCCGCGGCGCGCATCTGCGCGAACGGGTGGCGGGAGTCGAGTTGATCGAACGGCTCTGCGAAGGCGCGGCGCACGAAGGCCTGGGTCTCTATTTGCTCGGCGGAAAGGAAGGCGTTGCGGCGGAGGCTGCCGAGCGGCTGCGCCGGCGTCACCCTGGCCTGGTCGTCGCGGGCACGCACCACGGGTATTTCGATGACGCGAGCGGCGCGCAGATCGCCGCGCAGATTCGCGCGAGCGGTGCGCGATTGCTCCTCTGCGGGCTCGGCTTTCCTCGCCAGGAGTATTGGCTCGCGCAGCATCTGCGGGAAACGGGATGCGGCGCGGGGCTCGGCGTCGGCGGGTCGTTCGACGTGATCAGCGGACGCGTCGAGCGAGCGCCCGCGGCGTGGCGCCGCTTCGGTTTGGAGTGGCTTTACCGATTGGTGAAGGAACCGCACCGTTGGCGTCGCCAACTCGCGCTACCGGCGTTCGTCGGGCTCGTCGTCGGAGACGCGCTCGGGCTGCGCGGAGCGAAAGGACTCGATTCCTGAAGGCAATGATCTTGGCGGGCGGCCTCTCCACGCGGCTCTACCCGCTGACCAAGACGGTGCCCAAGCCGCTCGTACCCGTTCTGGGCGAACCGAACGCGGCGCACGTCGTCCGTTACTTGAAGAAGTACGGCTTCACCGATATTGCGACGAACGTGTTCTACCACAAGGACGCGATCCGTGCGGCGCTCGGTGACGGCTCGCGCTTCGGCGTGCGCCTGCGCTATCTCGACGAGCCGGTCCTCAGCGGCAGCGCCGGCGCCGTCAAACTGATGGAACCGTTCTTTCGCGATGCCGATCCCTTCGTGGTGATCGGATGCGACGACCTTACCGATCTTCCGCTCGATGCTTTGGTGGACTTCCATCGGGATCGTAAGGCGGTCGCGACGATCGGACTCGTCGAGCGAGACGACGTTTCCGAGTACGGCGTCGTCGTCCTCGACGAGCGCGGCAAGATCGTCGGATTTCAAGAGAAGCCTGCGCCGGGAACCGAGATGAGCCGCCTCGTCAACACCGGCGTGTACGTGTTCTCTCCCGGCATCTTCGAGCGCATTCCGGGCGGCGAGGTCTATGATTTCGGCAAACAGGTTTTTCCGAAGCTGCAAGAAGACGGCGCGGCATTCTACGGTTTTCAGGCGCGTGACGCGTATTGGTGCGACATCGGAACGCCTGGAGAATACCGGCGTGTCACACACGATCTGCTCGCCGGCCTCTTCACCATCCCGGAGACGCGCGGAAGCGGGGTCGACTCGAGCGCGCGCGTCTCAAGGGGTGCGAGGATCGAAGAGCCGGTGTGGATCGGGGCGCACGCACGGATCGCATCCGGCGCGAGCGTCATCGGGCCGAGCGTGATCGGCGACTGCGTTGTCGTCGAATCCGGCGCGCGGATAGAGCGCAGCATCATCTGGGAGAACTCGAGCATCGGCAGCGGCGCTCGCCTCCGCGATGCGATCGTCGGCGGGTCCTATCGCGTCGCTCCGAACGCCACGCTCGATGGTGCCATCGTTGCGAACGATTCAGACGTAGTCTCGTAGCGTCAAGGTGACGTCGCGCTCGGCGGCTCCGCTTCGAACGCGCAGGCGGATGACCACGCCCGTAGGGCCGGAGAGCAGCGCGCGGAGCTGCGGGAGCGCGTACGACGACGCCGATTTTCCGTTGACCGTGAGAATCATGTCGCCTTTGCGTAATCCGGCGGATGCAGCGGGCGTGCCGGCTCGCGCATCGAGCACCATGACGCCTCCGTGGTAATCGATGAGGAAGAGGCCCGAGCGATCGTTCGTGAACGGCGTGGCGTAACCGGTGTTGGGCATCAGATAGACGCGTTGGTGCGGATAATCGAGCGTGAGCGTAAAGCGGTTCCAAACGCCTCCGCCGACATTCGCGGGCGTGTACGGATCGGCAAACGCGCCGGTGCTCTGCGTCGAGAATCCGGCGACGACGCGCTCGAGCGTGAACGGCCCGATGCGCAGCGTGTGCACGCGGCCGAGCTTGCCGAAAGACGGGCCGCCGACGCCGAAGCCGGTGACGCCGTCGGCCGTCGTGGCATCGGCGGCGAGCGCCGGATGGGCTGCAAGAAAGGGCGAGAAGAATTCGAGCGCACCGCGGTTTCCGGTGTCCAACTGCGCATCCGCGCCGAGGCCGTCGACGCTGATCGGGACGCGTGGGGTCGTCCCGTCGAAGAAGAAGGGAACGGCGGCACCGTGCGGCGTCGCGCTCCCCGGCATGGAAAGCGTCAGTCTTCGTGCCCGGTAATCGATGGACGTGAGAAATCGGTCGGGGATGTCGGGGCCGAACATACCGTCGATCTTCGTGCCCTCGGCGATACCGAAGCTTTGCGCGATCGGTAGGACGACGAAATCTTGGTTGCGGATCGTCGCGCTGCCGATCCGGATCGAGTTCACCCGCGTGAACTGGGCGGCCTCGGTATTCGCGCCGACACCTGAGAGACTGACACTACCGGTGCTGCGCTCACGCAGGGCTGCCGCGACCGCCGGCGTGACGATGAACGCGCCGCCGGTGTCGAAGATGAACGTGTACGGGCCCTTGCCGTCGAGCATGACGTGGACGTAGATATGGTTGTTGATGATGTGGATGGGGACGGTCGTCGACGAGCCGCCTGCCATGGAGAAGTCATGGGCGCTCGATTGCGGAATGCGCAGCGCTGCGGCAAGCCCGGGCGCATTCACGGCAACCGACGCGACGCTCGCCAAAAAACCGTTGCCGTTGGAGTTCTGGGCGGTGATGTGGAATGGAATCTCGATTCCGCTGACGCGATGATAATCGCCGTAGGTAACCGCCTGGGAGGTGATGCCGATCTTGCTCTCGACCTTCGCGATGAGGTTCGTCGTCGCGTCGATCCAGAGATCGAGCGGCGTGCCACCCGGAGGTGTCAGCTCGATGACGTCATAAACGTTCGCACCGTCGTGGCGGACGCCGAGGAACGTCGCGCTCGCACCTCCCATAGCGGGGCGCAGGTACGCGAACGCCGCCATATATCCCTGATCGATGTTTTGCAGCCGCGTGCTTTGCCCGCCGTCGATGCGGACGATGCCCGACTCGTTTTCGGACCAAGACGTCTTGCCGTCCCAGCCGCTCGCTCCGGAGATTGCGGGCGAGTCCGTGATGCGTTGGACCGTGCGTTCGTTCGTGACGTCGTCCCACTCTACGGAGCGCCCGTGCAGGCCGACCACGACGACTGCGCTGGTCGTCCGGATCGACGTGATCGACGAAAGCGGCCGCGAGAGGGTTGCTGCGCGGACGCGCGCGAGGACGGCGGCGGCGGAGTTCGGGGCCGATTGCGCGGCGAGCGGCAGCGCCGCGAGAAACAGGGCGATGGCGAGGGCTCGAATGCTCATACTCACTGGTACGCCGCATCGAGTTCCGAGGTTTCGGCCCTTGTCATTCAAACTCGAGCATGTGAAGGCAAGATATGTGGGCGCAGGCGCTGGAGGTGCTCTTTCCGCCGCAATGCGGCGCGTGCGGCGAGATCGGCAGCGGATTTTGCGCTCTCTGCGCCGCACAGTCCGCGCCGCTCGAGCGGCGGCAGGGTGCGCTGCTGGTGCGTGGCCTCGGCGCGTATACGGGCGCGTTGCGCAGCGCAATCCTTGCGCTCAAGGATGGACGGCGCGACGTTGCGCGAGCGCTCGGCGAGTGCCTCAGTGCGCGCCTGCCGGCCGGTGCCGTGCTCGTTCCGGTCCCGACGACGGCGGCGCGGCTGCGGGCGCGCGGCTTTGACGGCGTCGTGGAGATGGCTCGCGCTGCGGCGTCGCTCTGCGGAGGCCGCGCGAGCGAAGTGCTGCGGCAGAGCGCCGGCGACGCGCAGCGCGGCCGTTCGCGCGCTGCGCGTCTGTGCGCGCGTGGGCGCTTTCTGTGCGACCGGCGTTTCGACGGTGAGCGGCTCCTGCTCGTGGACGACGTCTGCACGACCGGCGCGACGCTCGCCGACTGCGCCGAAGCGCTGCGTGAGGCCGGCGCAACCGTCCAGGAGGCGCTGGTGGTCGCAATCGCGCAGTCGTCCTGACCGTGTTTTCCGCCTCGGACCGCGTGTTTCTCGACCGTACCTACGAACTCGCCGCGCGCGGCATCGGCAACACGTCGCCGAATCCGCCGGTCGGTGCCGTCATCGTGCGCGATGGGCACGTGCTTGGAGAGGGGTATCACCACCGTGCCGGCGAGCCCCACGCCGAAGTCAACGCGCTCTCGCAGGCGCGCGATGCGCGCGGTGCGACCATCTACGTCTCGCTCGAGCCGTGCGATCACGCCGGACGCACCCCGGCGTGCACGCAGGCGCTGCTCCAGGCCGGAGTCGCGCGCGTGGTCGTCGGCGCCCTCGACCGCAGCGGCCATGGAAACCTTCCGCGCCTTCGCGAGCGAGGCGTCGAAGTCGTCGTCGCCGACGACGAGGCGGCTCACGACCTGATCGAAATATTTTCATTCTCACTCGAGAGCGTTCGGACGTATGTCGCGCTGAAGATGGCGATGTCGCTCGACGGGTACGTCACCTCACGCCCCCGGCTCCAGGAATGGATCACCGGAGAGGAGGAGCGGCTGTACGTGCGCGACCTGCGAATCGTGCACGATGCGGTAATGGTCGGCGCCGGCACGGTGCGCGTCGACGATCCGCAACTCACGGTTCGTCCGCCGGGGCATCGCCTGCGCGATTTCGTGCGCGTCGTTGCCTGCGAGCGAGAAAGCGTTCCGCCGGATCGGCGAGTCTTCTCGCCGCAGCCCGGCTACGCGCGCACGATCGTTCTCGCTCCGGCTGGGGCGCGTTCGCGCTTCACAGCGCTCGAAGCCGTGGCCGACGTCCTGTACATCGGCGAGGAATCCGCCGAAGAGCTCGATCTGCCCAGCGCGTTGCAATCGTTGCGCGAGCGCGGTATCCAGAGCGTGCTGTGCGAGGGGGGGCCGACGCTCGCCGGCCGGCTCGTCGCGAACGCCCTCGTCGATCGGTTCTACTGGGCGATCGCGCCCGTTTTGCTGCGCAGCGACGCCGCCGTTCCGGTGCTTGCGGGCGCCGATCTCGACGGCGTTCCGCGGATTTTGCGTTTCGATCGCGTGGAGCGATTCGGCCGAGACCTCGTGATTTCGGGAGCATTACGGGATGTTTAGCGGCCTGGTCGCCTATCGCGGAAGAATCGTCGCGCTCGAGAACGACACCGACGGCGCGCTGTTACGCGTGGTTTGCGAAGGTGTAGCCGCCGAACTTCCCGAGCCGAAGGATTCGATCGCGATCGACGGCGCCTGCCTGACGGCGACGCGCGTCGACGGCGATGTCGTGAGCTTCGACGTCGTCCCCGAGACGCTGGGGCGCACGTCCCTACGCGATCGGCGGCCGAATGACGAAGTGAACGTGGAATACGCGCTACGCGTCGGAGATCGGCTCGGCGGCCACATCGTCTATGGTCACATCGATGCGAGTCCCCGCGTGCTGTCCGTTCTCGATGAGGGACAGGGCAAGCGGATGCGCATCGAGCGCCCGAAATCGCTCGCGGCGGCAATCGTCGAGAAGGGCTTCGTCGCCGTCGACGGCGTGAGCCTGACGGTTGCAGCCGTCGGGAAGCGCTGGTTCGAGGTGGCGCTGATTCCCGAGACCTTGACGCGAACGACGCTCGGCCTGCGCGCCCCCGCCGATCGCGTCAACCTCGAGATCGATCCCTTGGCGCGCTATGCGCGCGCCGCGATCGAGGCGATGCGCCGGTGATCGAACGCTCGCGGGTCGCGGTGCTCGTCGCGCCGGGGCGCATCGAGTTGCGTGAGGAGCCCATGCACGACCCGCGACCGGGTGCGATCGTCGTGCGCGTACGTGCCGCACTGACCGACGGCACCGACCTCAAGACCTATCGCCGCGGGCATCCGCAGATGCCGACGCCGACGCGCTTCGGCCACGAATTTTCGGGCGACGTCGCAGCCGTCGGCGGCGGCGTCACGAAGTTTGCGACCGGCGACGCGGTGATGTGCGTTCACACGGCGCCGTGCGGCGTGTGCTTCTGGTGCGCGCAAGGTCAAGAGGAACTCTGCGAGCGGCTGATGCCGACCATGCTTCTGGGTGCCTATGCGGATCTGATCGAGGTCCCGCGCGCCGTGGTGGAGCAGAACTGCTTCCACAAGCCTGGGAACCTCTCGTACCGCGAGGCAGCGTTCTTGGAACCGCTGTCGTGCGTGGTGCATTCGATCGGACTGCTTCCTCCCCATGAGACGGTGGCCGTTATCGGTGACGGCGCCTTCGGAATTCTTCACGCGCTCGTGCTGCGCGAGCACGGCGCGCGTCCCGTGCTCGTCGGGCGGCGTGAGGAGCGCCTGGAGGTAGCGCGCCG
>DATCTQ010000104.1:0-13810 GCA_036567865.1 Candidatus Tyrphobacter sp.
TGCGATCGAAGATCGCGTCGAGCACGACCCACCGGCGCGTAGCGCCGAACCGACGTAACCTAACCGAGCGCTGCCGGTAGCAGCGAAACAAGGGAGATTTCGGCAGCTCAAACTGTCAACTTAGCGGGGGAGCGGAGCACCCATACAGATCCTTGGCAGTCTCGATGGCGTTGAAACCGGAATCCGAAACCAAATACGAGTGAAGCCATTGGAAACCACAACCGCTCAAGGATCCTGGGGAGAGGTGCGCATCCCGACGCTCGCTGAGATGCTGCGCATTAAAGCCTGGCTCATCGTGCGCCGCAACGCAACCCGCGATTATTTGGATTTTGCGGCTCTTGCTGAGCGTCTCGGCCCTCAGGGCAACTGGGAGGCGCTCTGTGTGATGGACGAACTATATCCGCAACCAAACGGCGAGTCGGTATTGAGACAGCTCGCCCGCCAGCTCGCGGAGCCCAAACCATATGACCTTAGTGAACGCGGCCTCACCGAGTACCGCATAGCGCGCCCGCCCTGGGACAGGTGGGACTACGTCTGCGGGATCTGCGCGAACATTGCGACGTTGCTTCTGGGCCAGATCGGGCGCGATCGAAGATAGAGGCGTCACGGGACGAACAGCGATTTCAACTGCGGTTTACGCTCTCCGCGGCCTGACTTCTGCGCCCCGCGCCCCTTCGGGATGACAAGGGCAGGGGCCGCGCGAAAGCCGGATTCGTGCTCGCTCTCCCATCTGCCGCTCCGCTCGTGCGGGCGGCCTCTCTCCTTGCCGCCATCGCTCTCTGCTTCTCCGGCTGCTCGCAAACGACGACGGGCTCCGGCCCGAACGGCAGCAATCTGCGCATCGCGATTCCGATCGATCCGACCAATCTCAATCCGATCCTCACGCAGAATCAGGTCGAGAGCTCGATCGACGGCCTCATCTTCGACGAGTTGGTGACACTCGACGATCGCGGTAACGAGGTACCCGACCTGGCCGCGGTCGTTCCGACCCTCAATAACGGCGGCATCAGCAAGAACGGGCTCACGATCACCTACCATCTGCGCCACAATGTTCGCTGGCACGACGGCGCGCCGTTTACGAGCGCGGACGTGAAGTTCACGTGGCACGCGATCATGAGCGACGCCAACAACGTCGTTTCGCGCCGCGGGTATGACGAGATCGCCTCCATCGATACGCCCGATCGCTACACCGTCGTCATGCACATGAAGAAGGTCTTTCCGCCGGCGATCGACACGATCTTCGGCGAGAGCGATTCACCGTATCGCATTCTCCCGGCGCATCTGCTCGCCCGCTATCCCAACATCAATCAGGTCCCGTTCAACGCCGCCCCCGTGGGTACGGGCCCATATCGCTTCGCGCGGTGGGAGCGCGGCGATCGCATCGTCCTCGAAGCGAATCCGGATTACTTCCGCGGCGCGCCGCACATCGCGCAACTCACGCTGCTCATCATCACCGACCAGAACACGATCGAAACCGAGTTGAGGTCGCATCAAGCCGATCTCGCGCTCGAAGTCACGGCGGCGGGCTATCACAGCATGACCTCGGATCCGTCGCTCGTCGGGCAGCTCGTCCCCGCGCCCTCCTGGTACGCGATCGTCTTCAACACGTCGCGCGTCCCACTCAACGACGTTCGCGTCCGGCACGCGCTCGCGCTCGCCGTCGACTCGCACCGCATCGCCCGCGACAACACCTACGGCACCGGCACGGTCGGCAACGCCGATCTCACGCCGTTCTCCTGGGCCTACGACAAGGCGCTGCCGCCGGCGCCGTACGACCCGGCGCAAGCGGCTGCATTGCTCGATGCCGCCGGCTGGCGCCTCGGTCCCAACGGCATGCGTCAACGCAACGGCGTTCCGCTCTCCTTGCAGCTCGTCTACGGCCAGGGCAGCGAAACCGCGCGCAACACCGTCGAGGAGGTGCAGCAGATGCTCCGCAAGATCGGCGTCGACGTGCAGTTGAAGAGCTATGACTACGCGGTGCTCTACGCGGCGGCGGAGAGCGGCGGGATTCTCAACAGCGGCAAGTTCGACATGACCATGTACGCCTGGATCTCGGGTACGGATCCGGACAACTCGTCCATGTGGATGTGCTCGACGATCCCGCCCAAAGGCAACGACGTCTCGCGGTATTGCTCGCCGCAGATGGACGCGGCCCAGCAACTCGCCCTCTCGACGTTCGACCGCAGCGCGCGCAAGGCCGCCTACGCGCGCGTCGAAAGCCTGCTCTTGCAGGACGCGCCGGCGGCGTTTCTCTACGACGCGCCGCAGCGCTACGTGCGCATCCCACAATTGCGCAACTTCAAACCCAACGGCATCAGCGAAGGATGGAACGCATACGAATGGCAGTTATGACCACGAAGAAAACCCCGGTGACGGTTGCGTACGGTGACGGCATCGGTCCGGAGATCATGGATGCGACGATTCGGATCATCCTCGCAGGCGGCGCCGCGCTCGACATCGAGCGCATCGAGATCGGCGAATCCGTCTACAAGAGAGGCCTGAGCAACGGCATCGAGCCGAGCGCTTGGGATTCCTTGCGGCGAACGAAGGTGTTTTTGAAGGCGCCGATCACCACTCCGCAAGGCGGGGGATTCAAGAGTCTCAACGTCACCGTCCGTAAGACGCTGGGCATGTACGCGAACGTGCGTCCCTGCGCCTCGCTCCATCCGTACGTCGCGACGAAAAACGCGAAGATGGACCTCGTGATCGTCCGCGAGAACGAGGAAGACGTCTACGGCGGCATCGAGCACCGGCAAACGCAGCAGGTCGTGCAGTGCCTCAAGCTCATCTCGCGCCCGGGCAGCGAGCGCGTCATCCGCTATGCCTTCGAGTACGCCCGCGCCAACGCGCGCAAGAAAGTCACGTGCTTCTCGAAGGACAACATCATGAAGATGACGGACGGGCTCTTCCACCGCATCTTCGACGAGATCGCCAAAGAATACGCAGACGTGGAGAACGAGTATTGGATCGTCGACATCGGAGCCGCGAAGATGGTCGACACGCCCGAGGCCTTCGACGTGCTCGTGATGGAGAATCTCTACGGCGACATACTCTCCGACGTCGCGGCGCAGATGACGGGATCGGTCGGACTCGCGGGTTCGGCAAACATCGGCGACCACTGCTCGATGTTCGAAGCCATCCATGGCTCGGCGCCGCGCCGCGCGGGGCAAAATCTTGCGAATCCGTCGGGCCTGTTACACGGCGCACTGCTGATGCTCTCGCACATCGGACAGGGAGAGGTAGCCGAAAGCGTCCACAACGCCTGGCTGCGCACGATCGAGGACGGCATCCATACCTACGACATCTACGACGCCGCCATTTCGAAGCAGAAGGTCGGTACGCGCGAGTTCGCAGACGCGGTGATCGAGCGCCTCGGGCAACGCCCCGAGCATCTCCACCCCGCCGTGTACGCCAAGGGTGCCGCGATGCAGCTCGGCGTCCGCGCCGCAGCGCCGCCATCGACGAAGGTGCCGGTGGGCGTCGACGTCTTCATCGATCGTCCCGGCGGCGATCCCGACGACATCGCCGCGACGATCCAAGCGCTGGCGCTCGCGGGCGTCAAGTTGACGGTTATCGCAAACCGCGGTACCAAGGTCTGGCCGAATGGCAATCCCGATACGTTCTGGGGCGATCACTGGTGTTGCCGCTTCGAGCACGACGACGCGCCGTTCTCAGCGAAGCAAACCATACACATTCTCTCGGCGCTCGACCGGGCCGGATTGGACGTCGTCAAGACCGAGGGACTCTACGAATTCGACGGCGCCCGGGCGTATTCGCTTGCCCAGGGGCAGTAGACCCTAGAGCACGCGCAGGACGCGCCCTACGATCTCGCGGCGCGGCACGCATCCGAAGACGTGTGAATCCTCGGAATCGTTGATGTTGTCGCCGAGCACGAAATAGCAGTCGTCGGGCAGGCGCGAGGCACTCGGCCACGCCTGCGGCAGCGGCACGTTCGCGATACTGCGATCCAACGGAACGCCGTTGACCTCGATCGTGCCGTCGCCGACTTCGAGCTGATAGTTCGGGTAGAACCGATTATGCCATCCGCGCGGGCGCTCGCCATTCGTCCGCACGCCGTCGCCGGCAACTTCGAAGGCATCACCCGGGAGCGCGACGAGCCGCTTGAGATAGACGTGCCCCGGCCGCAGCGCGACTGCCACGATCTCTCCTAGGCTTGGAAGCCTCCGCGAATAGACCGAGAAATCGACCACCGCCAGGTTGCCGGTGGCGATCGTCGGCGCCATCGAATCCGAATGTACGTCGACGACTTGGTACGCGTCGCCGCCCGGAACCACGTTCATCGCGACGATGTCCGCGTAGAGCCGGTGCACCGAAGGGACGCTCGTCCATCCCGCGTAGGCCAAGAAAAACACCGCGCCCAGCAAGATGCGCGAACTGCCGCCGCCGATCGCGGGCAGCGCTTGGAGGAGTTCCGCCGCCGCCAACGTCGCGAGACCGAACGTGAGGCGCACGTCCATGCGTTGGCGCTCCACCATCGCGTACGCGCAATCCGCAACCGACTCGTACCAAAGCCAGAGCGCGATGCCCAACTCGGTGTTCGCGCGTCTCCAAAGCGCGTATGCCTGCATGGGACCGTCTCCCGTGCGTGCGAGCGCCCCTCCTGCGACCCGATGTAGATGAGGGAGAAAGCCCCAAAAGGCGTTGGGCCTTGCGTCTCTAGCGGCCGAGTCGGTCGATCAGATCCTGCATGTCGTTGGCGTGCTCTTCTTCCTTCTCGAGAATCGATTCCATGAGCCGCCGCGTCGTGGGATCGTTGTCGCCGAAAAAGCGGATGATCTCCGTATACGACTCGATCGCGACGCGCTCCGCCACCAAATCCTCTCGAATCATGTCGACGAGGTCCACGCCTTCCACGTATTCCGAATGACTGCGCGTTTCCAAGCCGGCCGGGTTGAAATCAGGCGCGCCGCCGAGTTGCGTGATGCGACCCGCGATGCTGTCGGCATGCTGCTGCTCGTCGTTCGCGTGCTGCAGGAACTCCGCGGCGACCGCGTCCTTGTTCAGGCCTTTGGCCATGAAGTAGTGGCGCTTGTAGCGCAGCACGCAGACGATCTCCGTCGCGAGCGCTTGATTCAGCACCTCGCACGCGACTCGCGGATCACCTCGATATGCATCGGTGACGGCACCGCGTTCGATGTGCTCACGCGCGCGCCGGCGCAGTTCTTTCACGTCGGTCAGGAACGGTTCGGTCTTTGCCACAATGGCCTTCCTTTCGTCCAGAGCGCCTTTCCCACCGGGGCTCGGGTCAAACCCGCCCCTAGGGCCCGCGCCGCCCGGTGTCGTAGGTCGTCAGCGATGCCCAAGAACGGCGAGGTCAGGCTTCCGGTCCGCAAGATGTACAAGCTTTTCATCAACGGCGCCTTCGTGCGCTCCGAATCCGGCCGCAGCGATCCCTTGCGCGACGGCAAGGATGTTGCCGCCAACATTGCCCGGGCGTCGCGCAAAGACGCACGCGACGCCGTCGTCGCCGCCCGGGCGGCGCAGCGCGTCTGGTGGAAAACACCGCCCGGAACCCGGGGGCTCGTCCTCTATCGCCTCGCCGAGATGATGGAGGCACGGCGAGCCGAGTTCGTTGCGCGCGTGCGCGAGGGCGCCGACTGCGACGCGCAGAGCGCCGGCGCGGAAGTCACCGCGGCAATCGACCGGGCCATTTGGTACGCGGGGTGGTGCGACAAGTACGCGGCCCTGCTCTCGACGCGCAATCCGGTCGGCGGCCCGCACTTCAACTTCTCGACGCCCGAACCGACCGGCGTCGTCGCCGTCCTCGCACCCGACGAACCGGTTCTCCTGGGCCTCGTCTCCGTCGTCCTCCCCCCGCTTGTCGCCGGCAACGCCATCGTCGTCGTGCCTTCCGAAAGCGATCCGCGAACTGCGATCGTTTTTGCCGAAGCGGTTGCAACCAGCGATCTGCCGTCGGGCGTCGTGAACGTGCTCACAGGCTCGCGTGAAGAGATCGGACCGGTGCTTGCCAAGCACATGGACGTGAATGCCATCGCCTATGACGCCGGCACGGCGCTTGCGACGCAAATCGAGCAAGATGCCGCCGAGAACGTCAAACGGACGCGGCCGCGCGCACCGCGGACCCGCGCGGAATGGTTCTCCGAGGCTGCGCAGAGCCTCGACGAGATCGAGTCGTTCTCCGAAATCAAGACGATTTGGCACCCAGCCGGGGTCTAGTGCTCTGAGTTATCGCCAACCGCTGCATCGTCGCCTCGCGAACGCGCTGGTCAACGATGAGTTCGTGCTCTTCTACCAGCCGGTGGTCGACTTGCAGACCGGCGAGATCGTCGGCTGTGAAGCGCTCTGCCGCTGGCCGCACGCGGACAACACCTTCACGCCGCCGGACACGTTCATTCCGCAAGCGGAGTCGTCGGGCTTCATCGTGCAGCTGGGCGAATGGGTGCTTCGAACCGCTCTCGATCAGGTCGGACGCTGGCAGCAGCAGTTCGACGCCCCGATCCTGCTGGCCGTCAATCTTTCGGCGCGCCAGTTCGTGCACTACAATCTCGTCAAGTCGATCGAAGCGGCGCTTCAGAACGTGCGGTATCGGCCCGAATGCCTTGAGTTCGAGATCACCGAGACGGTCGCGATGACGAATGCCGACGATTCCATCGGCATCATGCGCCAACTCAAGAACTTGGGCATCGGCCTTGCGCTCGACGATTTCGGGACCGGCTACTCCTCGCTCGCGCACCTCAAGCGATTCCCGATCGATAAGCTCAAGATCGACAAGACCTTCGTGCGCGACATTCCGAACGACGGGAACGATCTCGCCATCGTCTCGGCGATCATCGCGATGGCGCACGCACTTGGATTAAAGGTTCAGGCGGAGGGCGTCGAAACCGAATCTCAAGCGGAGTTCCTCCGCGAATGCGAATGCGAGTTCGCGCAGGGCTACCTCTTTGGCCGCCCGCTCCCGCCCGACGAGTTCGAGCCGCTCTACGCGCAGTACCGCCACGGAGGGCTGGTATTCAAGAGTTAACGTCAGGCCCGCGCAGCGAAGTTGAGGCAGCGCAGCTGCCGAAGCGAAGCGTAGCGCCAGACGCTGCGCAACGTGCAGCGTTGTTCTATGGAGAGGTGGCAGAGCGGTTGAATGCACTCGCTTGGAAAGCGAGCAGAGGTGATGAGCCTCTCGGGAGTTCGAATCTCCCCCTCTCCGAATTACCGCGGTCGCTCTTACGTTCCCGCGATGCAGTTGCCGAGCAGCGCTCCGAAACTGATCGTCGTCTGCCCGGCCGGCGTGCTCGCCGCCGTAAAGGGCGCGACATACTCGTACAACGTACTTGCCAGCGTCGCCGTTTTGGACGTCGTGTAGTAAAGGTTTCCTTGCGAATCGAAGCACAGGCTCTGCGGGGACGCTAAGGTCGCCGTCGAGATTTTTGTGATCGGAACGCTCAGGCTCGTGAACGGCGGAGCGTAAACTTCTATCTGCTGCGGGCTGACGCCGGCGGCATACAATTTGCCGCTCGAGTCGAACGCAACACCGGAGTAGCTCTGTCCCGCTCCCGTCGTCATCGACGCGGTAGGCACCGACGCCGCGGTCAGCGGCAGCGCGTAGACGTAGATATGATCGTTGATGCCCTTATCGTCTGCAATCGCGATTTGACTCCCGTGAACGGCGAACTGCTGGAGGCAACAGCCGGCGCCGTTGGGGAGCGTGAAGTTGAACGCCGAGCTGCTCGAGCTGCTGAGCGGCGCAATGAAAACGTACACATTATTCGCGACGCCCGCGATCAGGTTGCCGGAGCTGTCGAAAGCCAGGCCCTGCACGGTTCCAGCGACCGGCGGCGTGATCTGATAGGCCGGCACAGATGAAGGTGTCAGCGGCAGCTTGTAGACCGCCACCTGCTGCTGGTAACCGACGAACAGCTGCTTCCCGAGCAGTGCTAAACCGATTGGACCTTCGTTCGCCGCAGGAGGCGCGAGCGTGACGAGCGGGGGCGAGTTGCCGGCGAAGGGCAACGCGAATGCCAGAAGGCTTCCTGGAAAGAACTGTCCGGAGTTGGTGAAGTTCGCAACATACAGGCGCGCGGCAATCTGGGCGCCCGGCGGATTCATGGTCGTGCCGCTACTGCTGCATGCCGTCATCACGGCCGCCAAGGCGAAGGCAAGAATCGCTGATTCGAGGACGCTTCTCATCAGGCTACCTCCCGAGATGGCGCTCGTTTGGCACACCGGCGACGGCGTCCTTCAGGATGCGTCAACCGCCCGCTCGCTCGCCCGCCAGAAATCGAATGATGCGCGCGCCTGCGCCTCCAGCATCGCCGAGCCGTCGACGACCTGGCGGCCGAGTTGATCGCCGAGGGTCGCGCGCTCGCCGTAGTTCGCGTCGATAACCAAGGGCGCCGCACGAAGAGCCTCGATAAGCGCGGGCGGAAGACTCGCGTTCGGGAGCAGCGCGCAGAACGCGGCCTCGAGGTCACGCTCCCCGGGGAGGAAGCCGGTCGCCCCCAGAGCTTTGCAGAGCGCAAGAACTTTGGCCGTGTCGCGGCCCCACAGCAACGGTTTCGCTTTTTCTTCGCGGAGCTGCACGACCACCGCTCGCGCCGTCGGCCCGGTGCCCAGAACCGCGATGCGGCGCCCCCGCAGGGCGCCTAACCTCGCTTCCAACGAACGCGCGGCGCCGATTCCATCCGTAGTCGTGCCGACGATCTCTCCCCTGAAGACGATCGTGTTGACCGCGTTCGCGCGCCGCGCTTGCGGCGTCAACTCGTCGCACGCCGCCGCAGCTTCTTCTTTCAAGGGCGAGGTGACGTTGCAGCCGGTGTAACCTGCGGTTGCAAGGCCCGCAATCGCAGCCGCGGCTTCGCCCGCGGGCACGCGAATGGCTTCGTACGTTCCCTCGATTCCGGCTTCCCGAAGAAGGCGCGCGTGAATCGCGGGACTGCCGCTGTGCGAGACCGGGTCGCCGATCACCGCGAGCTTCACGGCGTGCGTCGCTGCGGCAACATCAAGCGTTCGAAGAAGCGGAAGACGTTGGTGATCGGATGATCCCGCGCTTCGAGCGGCTCCGTGAGGATCGTGTAGAGACCGCAAAGTTTGCCGCCGAGGACGTCGGTGAAGAGTTGGTCGCCGACGACGGCGACCTGTCGGCGCGGAAGACGCAGCGCGCGCAGCGCTTGCACGAAACCGATCGGCGACGGTTTGAGCGCGTTGGCGACGAACGGAATGTCCATCTGTCGCGCGATGCTCGTCACGCGATCGGAGAAGTTGTTCGATAGCATCACGAGGCGCAAGCCGCGGTCGCGTGCGCGCCGTACCCAGGCCAAGTGCTCCTCGGCGATCTCGCTGCCGCCCCAACTCACCACGGTGTTGTCCAGGTCGAGAATCAGGCCGCGGATACCGACGGCCTCGAGTTCCTCGAGCGAGACCTCGCTGAGGCGTGGTGCGAAGCGGTCGGGGCCGAGCATGGCCTCGAGCGTTCGGACAGGCTATCCCCGGTATCCTCGGTTCTCTCCACAGGCAGCCCGGCTTGTTCGCCCTCTCCCCCGCCAGTCCACCGCCAATCGACAGGCGACCCACAAGGAATCCACCGGGAACCCACAATATCTTGTGTCTTTATTCTGAATATGCCACAATAGATGCCCCAAGGAGCACGCGCTAGTATGAAGTTCCGCCGCATCTACTCCGCCTCGGGCGACCCCTATTTCGGGTTGACCTTCGAGCCGCGGACCTCGCGTATCGTCGATCCCGACGGCACGGTCATCTTCGAAGCGGCAAACGTGATGGTCCCGAGCGGATGGAGCCAGGTCGCGGTCGACGTGCTAGCCCAGAAATACTGTCGCAAAGCCGGCGTTCCGCGTGCGCTGCGCCGCGTCCCCGAAGAGCGCGTGCCGGAATGGCTGCAGCGCTCCATCGCCGACGACGAAGCGCTCTCGAAACGATCGCGCAACGAGCAGTTCGGCGGAGAACTCGACGCGCGCGAGGTTTTCAATCGTCTCGCCGGCTGCTGGACGTATTGGGGCTGGAAGCACGACTACTTCGACGCCGAAGACGACGCCCGCGTCTACTACGACGAGATGTGCGCGATGCTCGCGCGCCAGATCGGCGCGCCGAACTCGCCGCAATGGTTCAACACCGGGTTACACTGGGCGTACGGCATCTCCGGCCCGGCGCAAGGGCACTGGTACGTCGATCCCAAGAGCGGACAACTCGAGCGCTCGACGAGCGCCTACGAGCATCCCGCGCCGCACGCGTGCCTTCCGTATTGGGCGAACGTCTCGACGCCCGACGGGCCGATTCCGATCGGCCGAATCGTCGAAAACCAACTCCTCGGCCTCGAAGTCTACGACGCACGCGGTACGACGCGGGTCGTTGCGGCCAAGCGAACCGGCGTCAAACCCGTTCTTCGCGTGCACCTCGCAAGCGGCGATTACATCGAAGCGACATCGGATCACCGCGTCTATTCCCAGTTGGGTGAAGCGGCTCGCTGGCGCCAGATCGGCGATCTCCAGGCGGGCGATGTCCTCTTCGCGCGCGGCGGTCTCGACCCGACGCCGTTGTTCTTTCCGCGGATCGCGCTACACGCGGGGGGCGTTTCCACGCAGAAGGCGCTCGAGATCCATGCGCTCGAGATCGTCGCGATCGACCAACTGCCGCAACCGCTGCCGGTCTACGACATCGAGACCGAGAGCCATTCGTTCCTGACGAACAACGTCGTCGTCCACAACTGCTTCATTCAAAGCGTCGACGACGACCTCGTCAACGAGGGCGGTATCATGGACCTGTGGGTCCGCGAGGCGCGCATCTTTAAATTCGGGTCCGGCACCGGATCCAATTTCTCGAAGTTACGCGGCGTGGGCGAGAGACTTTCCGGCGGCGGGACGTCGTCGGGTTTGATGTCGTTCCTGCGGGTCGGCGATCGCGCCGCGGGCGCCATCAAGTCCGGTGGGACGACGCGCCGTGCCGCAAAGATGGTCGTGCTCGATCTCGACCATCCCGATATCGAGCAGTTCATCGGCTGGAAGGTCAAAGAGGAGCAAAAGGTCTCGGATCTCGTCGCCGGCTCGATCGCGGTGCAGAAGCATCTCAACGCGATGATGCGGGCCGCGCACGATCCGAGCGTTCCGGAGGGCGCACGCCTCGATCCAGCGCTCAACGCATCGTTGCGCGCGGCGTTGCGCTCGGCGATCGTTGCGGGAATTCCGCCGGCGAACGTGCAGTACGCGATCGATTTCGCCAAGCAAGGCTACACGTCGCTCGAGATCGATACCTACGACGTCAACTGGGACGGGGACGCCTACGGCACGGTCTCCGGACAGAACTCGAACAACTCCGTCCGCGTCCCCAACGAGTTTTTCCGGGCGCTCGATTCCGGCGGTTCCTGGGATCTGATACGCCGCACCGACGGCGGCGTTGCGCGTTCCATCCCCGCCGCTGAACTCTGGGAGCACATCGGCGTTGCCGCCTGGCAATGCGCGGATCCCGGCGTGCAATTCGATACGACGATCAACGAATGGCACACGTGCCCGAGCGACGGCCGGATCAACGCAAGTAATCCGTGCTCGGAGTACTTGTTTTTAGATGACACTGCATGCTTTGCTCCGGAAACGCGCATCAGTACACCGGATGGATTGCGCACGGTAGAAGAGTTGTTTCACATCCAAGAACGAGGCGACCAGGTGTTCG
This sequence comes from Candidatus Tyrphobacter sp., assembly GCA_036567865.1. GTDB lineage: Bacteria > Vulcanimicrobiota > Vulcanimicrobiia > Vulcanimicrobiales > Vulcanimicrobiaceae > Tyrphobacter. Next base: position 11,650 of record DATCTQ010000104.1, read on the forward strand.
TCACGACGGATATTCATTCCGAGGGCGACCATCGTCGCATAACCGCGCACCGCCCCGCATACATGAGCCGCCTCGGGAAGCGACAGATTTTCAAGATGACGCTCAAAGATGGTCGCGTTATCCGGACGACCGGCGATCATAGGTTTCTGACGCATGAGGGCGCATGGAAGCGCGTCGACGCGCTTGAGCCTGGTGTGGACAGAATCGAAATTAGGGAATCCGGCAATGCCGTGGCCTATACATCGACGCCCAAGGACGTGAAGCGTTGGCAAATGCTGGGATGGCTTACCGGAGATGGCGTCTTCAGCAAGGATACCGTGGCGCTCGTATTCGGCCCAAAGGAACGCCGAACCGCAGAGATCTTCCAGCCTGAACTCAACGCCTTAAAGAGCGTAGCTGCCGGCGGCGCGGTCGCCCGAACCGTGAACATCAGCACGCAGGCCAACGGCGTTCATCAAATGACGACCTCACAGACGTCCCTCGTCGAGCATCTCGAGAATAGTTATGGCTTTCAACAGGGGACGGCGACCTCCAAAGACGTGCCGGAGTCTGTCCATCGCGTGCCGGATGACTTGAAGATCGCTTACCTTCAGGGTCTATTTTCCGCGGATGGTAGCATCTTAGAAAATCCCTCTGGTACCGAGCCGGAGGTCATGCTTGCATCATCCGCGCCCGCGCTCTTACGGTCGGTCCAGCTGCTCCTTTCCGATCTTGGCATGACATCGCGGATCGGTTGGACACACCCAAATGGTCGGAAAAACCCGCAAGGACAACTGCGCCTTTATAATCAGCAAGCCCGCTCGTTCATGGCTCTCATCGGCTTTCCGTGTTCGGCCGAGAAGGACGTTAAGGCCGACGAAGTTCGCTGGCGCTCGTTTGACGGCGCGCTCAAGAACCCACGGGCTCCAAAGATCCTGTCCATCGTTCCCGACGGCGACGCGGTCGTGTACGATATCACGGAACCGGTTACGCACTCCGTCATTGCCGAAGGCATGATCGCACACAACTGCAACCTCGCGAGCTTGAACCTCGTGACATTCCAAGATGAGCGCGGCGAGTTCGATGCGAAGCGCTTTGCCGAGGCGTGCCGCATCTGGACGTTCACGCTCGAGGTCAGCGTTTTGATGGCACAGTTCCCGAGCCGCGTCATCGCGCAAAAATCCTTCGATTTCCGGACACTCGGCTTGGGCTATGCCAATCTCGGCACGCTGCTCATGCGCATGGGCTTGCCGTACGACTCTCTCTACGCCTTAGACTGGTGCGGCGCGATCACGTCGCTCATGACGGGCGCCGCCTATCGGTGCTCGGCCGAGATGGCGCGCCAGCTCGGCGCATTCCCGCGCTACGGCGAGAACGCCGACGATATGCTGCGCGTGATTCGCAATCATCGCCGCGCGGCGTATCAGGCGAAATCGGAGGAATACGAAGGCCTCACGATCGTGCCGGAGATGCAGACGCCGACGCTCTTCACGCAAAAGACGTGGGACCTCGCGCGCAAGATGTGGGACGAGGCGCTCGCGACCGGCGAGGTTGCGGGTTACCGCAACGCGCAAACCACGGTCATCGCTCCGACCGGAACGATTGCGCTGGTTATGAACTGCGACACGACGGGCATCGAGCCGGATTTCGCGCTCGTGAAGTTCAAGAAGCTCGCGGGCGGCGGTTACTTCAAGATCGTCAACGAATCCGTGGAGCATGCGCTGCGCCGCCTGGGTTATCCCGACGACCAGATCGCTGCCATCGAAACCTACGCCAAGGGCACGGGTTCGCTTGAGGAAGCGCCGCATGTCAATCGCGCGACCCTGCGCGCTAAGGGCTTCGAGGACGACGAACTCGCGCGCATCGAAGCGGCGCTGCCCACCGCCTTCGAACTGCCGTTCGCGTTCAATCGCTTCGTGCTCGGGGACGAGTTCTGCAACAACAAGCTCGGTCTGACTCAAGAGCAACTCGGCGATTGGAACTTCTCGATCCTGCGCGACGGCCTCGGCTTCACGACGCAGCAGATCGAAGAGGCGTCCGCGCACATCTGCGGGCGTATGACGCTCGAGGGCGCGCCGTATCTGAAGGACGAGCATCTGCCCGTCTTCGACTGCGCGACGCCGTGCGGCAGATACGGAACGCGCTTCATCCGACCGCTCGCGCACATCGATATGCTCGCGGC
>DATCTQ010000105.1:0-7090 GCA_036567865.1 Candidatus Tyrphobacter sp.
GACCGGCGGCTGCGATTCGCCCGCCGGCTCCTCCGTCTATCTGATCGACCCGGTGAGCGGCATCGAAAACACGACGACGTATCCGTGCTTCGAGCATCCGGTGCTGGTGGATCTGCTCGACCGGCATCGCCTCACGTGGCGCTATTACCAGCCTCGCGTATACGCCGGATTGTGGGATGCACCCGATGCGATTCGCCATATTCGGTATAGTGCCGATTATGCAAACGTGATCTCGCCGGGAACGAAGTTTCTCACCGACATCGCGTCTGAGCCGCTTGCCGCCGTTACGTGGATCATCCCGAACGCAGCGCAATCGGACCACGCGGGCATCACCGACGGGAGCGGCCCGTCGTGGGTTGCAGACGTCGTCAACGCGATCGGCGAGAGTCCCTACTGGAACTCGACGGCGATCTTCATCACGTGGGACGACTGGGGAGGTTGGTACGACCACGTCCCGCCGGAGCGGTACAACGCCTACGAACTCGGGTTCCGCGTACCCTTGATCGTGATCTCGCCGTTTGCGAAACGGGCGTACGTGTCGCATGCCCAGCACGAATTCGGCAGCATCCTGAGGTTTACCGAAGAGGTCTTCGGGCTCGGATCGCTGGGCTACAGCGACGCCCGCGCAGACGATCTCTCGGATTGTTTTGATTTCAACGCTGCGCCGTCGCCGTTCCAGCCCATCGCGGCGCCGCTGCCCGCGTCCTACTTCGAGCACTTACCGCCCGATCACCGCTCTCCCGACGACGACTGACGTTGCCGCTATAGCATAACGAGAGCCCCGGCATCGCTGCCGAGGCTCTCATCTTCCTTAAACTTCGCGAACGGAGCGAAGCTTACATCATGTCGCCGTAGCCGCCCATGCCGCCGCCGGGCATCGCCGGCTCTTTCTTCGGCTCGGGCTTGTCGGCAACGAGCGTCTCCGTCGTCAGGATGAGCGCGCCGATCGAAGCCGCGTTTTGCAGCGCCGAACGCGTCACCTTGAGTGGCTCCACGATGCCGGCTTTGAACATGTCGACGACCTGACCCGACATCGCGTCGAAGCCCCACGCGTCCACGCCGCCCTTCTTCGGAGCCGGCTTGGTCTTGATGTTGTTGACCTCGACCGATCCCTCGTAGCCGGCGTTGTACGCGATCTGCTTGAGCGGCTCTTCGAGCGCCTTACGGATGATCTCGATGCCGATCTTCTCGTCGGCCCACGCCGAGGCGTGACCGTTGCCCTTCGAGATGGTTTCGATGTGCTTGTCGATCGCCTTGATCGCGTGCACGAGCGACGCACCGCCGCCGGGGATCATGCCCTCTTGAACCGCCGCGCGAGTCGCCGAGAGCGCATCTTCGATGCGATGCTTTTTCTCTTTGAGCTCGGTCTCGGTGGCCGCGCCGACTTGGATGACCGCAACACCACCAGAGAGTTTCGCGAGGCGCTCTTGCAGCTTCTCGCGATCGAAGTCGGAGTCGGTCTCCTCGATCTGCTTCTTGATCATCTCGATGCGGCCTTTGATGTCGGCCGGTTTACCGGCGCCATCGACGATCGTGGTCTCTTCCTTGGTAACCGTCACGCGCTTCGCCTTGCCAAGCTGATCCGGCGTAACTTTGTCGAGCTTGAGGCCCAACTCTTCGGATACGACCGTCGCGCCGGTGAGCGTGGCGATGTCCTTGAGCATCTCTTTGCGGCGGTCGCCGAAGCCCGGCGCCTTTACGGCGACGGACGTGAACGTGCCGCGAAGCTTGTTGACGACGAGCGTCGCAAGCGCTTCGCCTTCGACGTCCTCCGCAATGATGAGCAGCGGTTTTTGGACCTGAACGACCTTCTCGAGCAACGGCAGGATGTCGGCGATTGCCGAGATCTTGCGCTCGGTCACGAGGATGAAGGGATCGTCGAGCACCGCCTCCATGCGTTCGCTGTCGGTGACCATGTACGGCGAGATGTAGCCTTTGTCGAACTGCATGCCGTCCTTGGTCTCGACCTCGGTTTTGAGCGTCCGCGACTCCTCGACGGTGATGACGCCGTCCTTGCCGACCTTCTCCATCGCCTCGGCGATGAAGTCGCCGATCTCCGGATCGTTTGCCGAGATCGAGGCGACCTGCGCGATCTTCTGCTTTGAGTCGACGTCCTGTTTGTACGTCTCCATCTCTTTGACCGTGATCTCGACGGCCTTCTCGATGCCGTGCTTGATCTGCAGCGGATTGCTGCCCGCGGTCACGTTGCGTAGGCCTTCACGAATGATCGCCTGCGCGAGCACCGTCGCGGTCGTCGTGCCGTCGCCGGCGATGTCGTTGGTCTTGGATGCGACTTCTTTGACGAGTTGCGCGCCCATGTTTTCGAACGTGTCGGAGAGTTCGATCTCCTTCGCGATCGTCACGCCGTCGTTGGTGACGGTCGGCGAGCCGAACTTCTTGTCGAGAACGACGTTGCGACCTTTCGGACCGAGCGTCACCTTGACGGCGTCGGCGAGAATGTTCGCGCCGCGCTCGAGCGCGCGCCGGGCGTTTTCATCGAATACGATTTGCTTTGCAGCCATGGTTACTTCACACTTTCCTTACTTAACGCCGGCCGGAACTTTGTCGACGACCGCGAGAACGTCTTTTTCGGAGACGATGAGGTACTCGGTGCCGTCAACCTTGACTTCGCTCCCCGAGTATTTGGAGTAGATGACGCGATCGCCGGGCTTCACGCTCATGGGCAGCGTCTTGCCCTCGTCGTTGACGCGGCCGGTACCCACCGCGCGGACGATGCCCTCCTGGGGCTTCTCCTTGGCAGTGTCAGGCAAAAACACGCCGCCCGAACTTTTATCGTCCTGTTCGACGTGTTCGATGACCACTCGGTCGCCCAAAGGCTTGAGATTCACGAAAAACCTCCACAGAAATCTTTTGTTGGGATTAGCACTCTCAAGGTCAGAGCGCCAAAGCGAATGTTAGCAGACTCCCGAGGAGAGTGCAAGCGACCTTTCCGACCTTTCCACCTTTCCGGCTTTGGCCATCGAGGGCCGCCCGTGGCAGTCGCGGCTTAGAGGTGGCGGAAGTAGACCACGGCGAGCACGGCGAGCGCCGCGCCGGCCTGGAGAGTCAGCACCTGCAAGGCCGGTGTCCGCTTCTTGGGAAGCCACGAAATCGCGAAGAAGGCGATGATCGAGAGCTGGAGGGGCATCAGGATCTGGAACAGGTGCGCTCCCGCGTCTTCGTCCGGCCGGCGAACCAGCGTCCCCTGGAGAATACCGACGGCGAAGGCCACGAGGAAACCGCCCGAGATCAGCAGCGGGAGGAAGGCGCTCGGCCGTTTGAGCAGCTCAACCATCCATTACTTTGTATCACAAAGTAACAGGCGCTGCAACGTCCGGCTCGTTGCAGCGTTCAGGATTGGCGCTTCCCCGTAGGTTATCCCGAGAGCAGCGGCGCGAAGAGCGATCCGCCCAGGGCGAAGCTCACGATCAGCGTCGCCGCGCACAGCCCGACGAAGAGCCGCAGGTGCGCGGTGCGCAGAAACGGGCACGCGAGCAGCATCGCGAGGGCGAGAGCGTAGACGCTCGCGCCCCACGGCCACGCTTCGTTCGTCGCGGCAAACACCGACCAGCAGACGAAGCCGATTCCGAGGCCGCAGAGCATCGCGAGCAATACCATTGCGATCCAAACGACCATGTCCGCCGGATCGAAGGCCCGATCGCGCACCATGCCTGCATCCTATCTCGGCAAACCGAGAAGCGGCTTAAAGAGCTGTTAGCACGCGCTTGGGGGCTCGCCGGAATCGGGGTCGAAGGGGGGCGGATGGTCGCCCTCGTGCCCCGGATCCGATGATCGGCGAACTGCGCATCTCCCTCGGCGCGTTGCGGCGCAATGCGCGCGCGCTGCAGAACCTGGTCGGTCACGGGCATGCAGCCTTCGTCGTCAAGAGCAATGCGTACGGGCATGGCCTCACGGCGACGGGCATCGCGATCGAGGGTTTCGCATCGCGCATCTGCGTCTACGCCGCCGAGGAAGCGCTGGCGCTTCGCGAAGGCGGCGTCAACGCGCCGCTTCTCATCCTGGGCCCCGTGCCGCCCGAGATGCTCGACGCCGCGATCGCGGCACGCGCGGAGATCGCTCTTTGGGACACGCGCAACTTCCTGCACGATCTCGCTGCGGCTGCGCGCCGCCGCTCCGAGCCCTTCGGCGTTCACGTGAAGGTGAACACCGGCCTGAACCGCTTCGGTCTCGAGCCGGGCGAGGTCGCGGATGCCGTCGAAGACTACGCGCGATTGAGCGAGCTGCGCATCGCGGGCATCTTCTCGCATCTTGCCTCCGCCGAAGAAATCGACTCGCCATACACGATGCAGCAACTCGCGCGATTCGAGCGAGCCATTGCCGAAACCGCGCCGCTTCTCGAGCGCCAAGGCATCACGCCGATCCGGCACATCGCGGCATCGGCGGCGGCGATGCTGTGGCCGCAAACGCGCCTCGATCTCGCGCGTTTCGGCATCGCGCTGTACGGTTTGTGGCCGTCGGCGGCGACGCGCGAGGCGATGGGAAGAGAGGCGCTTCCGCTCGAACCGGCGCTCGCTTTGCGCTCGTCCCTGGCCGTGACGCGCACGATCGCCGCGGGTGAGCCCGTCGGATACGGCAACACGTACCTCGCCGCGGCGGAGATGCGCATCGGCGTCGTGCCCCTCGGCTATGCCGACGGCGTCCCGCGAGCGCTTTCCAATCGCGGCGCCTTCGTCGTCGACGGCGCACGCTGCCCGATCGTCGGTCGCGTCGCAATGAACCTCACGACGATCGACATCACCCCCGCTCCGCACGCCCAGGCGGGGACGGCTGTGGTGCTCATCGGTCGCGACGGCGACGCTTGCGTGACCGCCGACGATTGGGCGGCTTGGGCGGAGACGATCAACTATGAAATCGTCGCGCGCCTGCCCGCGCATATCCCGCGCCGCTACGACGACGACTAGGAGCCTGTAGAGTCTAGGCGAGGGCCGCGATCGCTTCCGCGAGATCGATCGTTCCTTTGTAGAGCGCGCTTCCGACGATGCACGAATCGACGGCCTCCGGGGCGCCGGCCGCGAGTTGCCGGAGATCCTCGATGCTGCGCGCCCCGCCGCTCGCCGTGATTTGCACGGGCGCCGCATCGGCGACGGCGCGCAGCGCATCGAGATCGTAGCCGAGCCCCATACCGTCGCGGCGAATCTCCGTGAATATCACACGCTGCACGCCCCACTGCGCGACCCGCTTCACGAGCGCATCGCGCGCTACCGGCGTCCGCTCAGCCCAGCCATGCGTCGCGACCTCGTCGCCGCGTGCGTCGATGCCCGCGATCACGCGGACGCCCAGATGCCCGATGATGTTTCGTGCGCTGCGCTCCTCCTCGACCAACAGCGTGCCCAGAATGACCTGGCTCGCGCCCGCGGCGAGCCGCGACTCGGCCATCTTGAGGGTACGAATCCCGCCCCCGGTTTGCACGGGAACGCCCGCCTCCGCGCAGATGCGCTCGATCGCGCGCAGATTCTCACCCGATCCGAAGGCGCCGTCGAGGTCGATGACGTGCAGCCGCTGCGCGCCCGCAGCCACGAACGCCTTGGCGCGCGAGACCGGATCGCGATCGTAGATCGTCGCGGTGGAGAGGTCGCCGCGCTCCATACGAACGCACGCGCCGCCCTTCAGGTCGATGGCTGGAATGACGTTCATGCCGCTCCTCCTATCATATGGCGGCGCACCCTGCGCGCCGCCTGGCGCTGCGCTTCGCTTCCGCCGCTATGCGGCGTCAACTTCGCTGCGCGCCCCCACGCGGACTTCGCCGCGTGGGCCCCCCTAACGCCCACCGGCGAGGCGAATGAAGTTGGCGAGCAGGCGCGCCCCCGTGCGCTGACTCTTCTCGGGATGAAACTGCGTTCCCATGACCGAGTCCTGCGCGACGACCGCCGAGAAACGCTCTCCGTGCGTCGCGGCGGCTAACGTCGCGGCACCGACCGGCGCGCGATAGGAATGCAGGAAATAGGCATACTCTTCACCGCCCAAACCGTCAACGAACGGATGCGCCCGCACCGGTTCGAGCCCGTTCCAGCCGATGTGCGGAATGCGCGGCGCGCGCTCGAAGCGCGCGACCTCGCCGGGCAGCACGCCGAAACCCTCTGCACCGCCGAACTCGCTCGAGCGCTCGAAAAGCAACTGCATGCCGACGCAGATGCCCAGGAAAGGCCTTCCACTTTTCAAGAACGCACGCACCGGTGCGTCGAGGCCGCGTTCGCGCAGCGCAGCAATCGTCGCGCCGAACGCGCCGTCGCCGGGAAGAATCGCCGCACCGCACCGTTCGAGTGAGGCTGCGCGATCGGTGACGACGAAATCGGCGGCGCGCCGCTCCAGCGCGGCGACCAGCGACCCGAGGTTGCCGCCCCCGTAGTCGATGACGGCGATCGTCGCGTGCGCTATTCGAGGACGCCCTTCGTCGAAGGTATCTCGTCGCCCGTGACCGTCTTGGCCTGGGCGAAAGCACGCGCGAAGGCCTTGAAGGTCGCCTCGCAGACGTGATGCGCGACGTGCCCGTTCATTTGGATGAGATGCAGCGTGATCTTCGCGTTGTCGGTCAGCGCACGGAAGAACTCGCCGATCATCTCAGTCGGCATCTGCCCGAGGTCTTCTCTTAGAAAGGTCACGCGAAAGTTGAGGTACGGGCGCCCGGAGATGTCGACGCTCGCCGCGATGAGCGCCTCATCGAGCGGCACGAGACCGGAGCCGAAGCGCGCGATTCCGCGCTTCTCGCCGAGCGCGTCGTAGATCGCCTTGCCGAGCGCGATGCCGACGTCCTCGATGAGGTGATGCTGGTCCATTCCATCGCCTTTGGCCCGAAGCTGCAGGCCGATGCCCGCGTGCTTTGCGAGCGCGTTCAGCATGTGATCGAAGAAATCGACGCCGGTCGCGATCTCAAGCGCGCCGCCGTCGAGGTCGAGGGCCAACTCGATAGCCGTCTCTTTCGTCGTGCGCGAAATCGTCCCGCGCCGCCGGGCGTCGATTGCCATGATTTCCTAGGGGGCCTCTGATGAATCCGCTGCACCGAGCGCAACGAGCATTTTCGCCGCAGATCGAGGAGCGAGGAGGGAGCATACTCTAAGCAGTCTGTGACCGA
>DATCTQ010000106.1:0-7267 GCA_036567865.1 Candidatus Tyrphobacter sp.
TGGCTATGTCCGCGTGGGGGCGTGCAGCGAAGTTGAGGCCGCGAAGCGGCCGAAGCGCAGCGTAGCGCCAGGCCGAGCGCAACGTCCGAGGCCAATTGAATGAAACGCGGTAACTTTCTGCTCGGGGCGCTCTCCGGCATCACCGTCGTCGCCAATGCCGATCACGTCTTCGCGCGCGCGCTCGCAGCAACGCCGCTGCCCGGGCTGCCCGGAGGCGAGAACCGCTGCTTGATTCTCATCAACCTGCAGGGCGGCAACGACGGATTGAACTGCGTCGTGCCGCACGGAAATCCGGACTATTATCGGGTGCGGCCGTCGCTGGCGATCCCGCAGAGCGAGGTGCTTGCGATCGACGCGCAACTCGGATTCAATCCGAAGATGGCCTCGTTCAAGGCGATGTACGACAAGGGAATGATCGCGGTGGTGCAGGGGATCGGCTATCCCGATCCCGATCACTCGCATTTCCGATCGACGGAGATCTGGCAGACCGCGGCGCCGGATCGCTACGAACATACCGGTTGGATCGGGCGATACCTCGACGATGCGGGTCTACCGCAGGAGAATCTCTTCAACGGCGTCTCGCTCGCGCCGATTCTGCCGGAGGTCATGGTCGGCACGAAGGTCGACGTGCCCGCAATCGCGAGCGAGGCCGCCTACGGTCTTGCCGTCGACCGTAATGCCACCGCGCGACAGGCGTACGTAAGCCTCGTTCACGACGAACGCTTGCCGTTCTCCTCGCCTTACCTCGCGCACGTCATGGAGATCGAGGATCGCTCGCAACGAGGCTCCGAGGAGTTGCCGCGTCTGATCGCCGGTTACACGACGAGCGCCTCGTATCCGGCGACGCCGCTCGGACGCAGCTTGGCGCTCGCGGCGCAGATCGTCGGCAGCAACATCGGCACGAAAGTGATCTACGTGCAGCACGGTTCATTCGACACCCACGTGAATCAGGTTGCGGTGCAGAACCGGCTGCTCGGCGAGTTCTCCGACGCGATGAAGGCCTTCTACGACGATCTTGCCGCGCACGGCAACGACCGCCGCGTGCTCACGATGACGTTCAGCGAGTTCGGGCGGCGCATCGAAGAGAACGGCAGCCGCGGCACCGACCACGGCGAGGCGTCACCGCTCTTTTTGATCGGCGGCGGCACGAAGGGCGGCGTCTACGGAGTCGCGCCGGATCTCTCCTCGACGAGCATGGGGAACATTCGATTCACCACCGATTTCCGCAGCGTCTACGCGACGGTCCTCGAGCGCTGGCTCGGGCGCCCGTCGGCGCACGTCCTCAACGGAACGTTCGAGCAGATCGCGCTGTTATAGCGGCCTCAACCGGATATCGAGCACGACGTCGACGGGATTGCCGATCGACGGATCGAGGATCGTCACCTTCATGCCAAAGGCGTGGCGATCGATCGTTCCAGCCGCGTGATAGGTCGGATTTTCTGCGTCGCCGCCGACCGTGACATCGAGGTGCTCGCTCTGCGTGACCCCGTGCATCGTCAAGAGGCCGTCCATCCCGAAGGCCGTCGCGCCGTGCGCCACGATCTTCGTGCTGGTGAAGGCCCACATCGGGAATCGCGCGGTGTCGAACCAATCGGGACTGCGCATCGCGGCGTCGCGATCGGGGTCTCCCGTCGCAATCGCTCGCGCATCGAGCGTTGCCTGCGCCCGGATCGGAATTAGCGACCCACGCGCGAGCGTCACCGTGCCGTGAAGGATCGGAATCGTCCCGGTGACGTGCCCGACGAAGACGTGCGTCACCGAGAACTGTGCGCGGGAGCCGGCAACGTCTACGGTATGCTCCACGGCTACGTTTGCGGCCCGCGCCGGAAGCAGCGTCGTCAGCAGGAGCGCGATCGAGGCGGCGAGCGTGTAGCGGTTTCGCGGCATCAGCGGGCGATCGTGAGCTGGAGATTCATGGTGTGTGTCGTCGCAGGTGAGTGCGCGATAACGTCTTCGATGGTGATGCGGGACTTCTCGGTCGGGGCGTAGCCCATCATCAAGACGCCGTCGCGCGTGAACCCGCCGGTCGGATCGCTCGTCCCTTCGTAGCGCGCGAGCGTGAAGAGCCGCGGGCCGATCGTGTACCGCAGCTGCGTGAAGCCGCCGCTCGACGCGCACCCCGTGACCCCTGCGATCCCGCAGTTGGAATCCCAGCCCGTCTGCAACACGGTTTCACTCGTCCAGCGCCCCCAGTCGTTGAAGACGATCCCGTACCCGGTGCGCTGGAACGTGTCGACCGCACCGGCCCCGTGCCGTATCCCCTGGTAGCGGTAGAAACTGAACGTCAGCGCTCCGAGCACCTCTTGGGCCGATAGCATGAAGTCGGTGCCGATCGTTTGCAGTCCGCTTTGCCGGTCGTGCCCCGGTCCGGCGAAGAGTTGCAGGCTCGGACCCGTCATCGGATCGCCCACGCCGATGCGGATGCCGATCTTCGGTTCGAAGAAATTGAACGGATTGCCCCCGACGCTCTGCTCGTAGAGCGTGTAGCCTTGATAGGTTTCGCGAAACGTCTCCGGATCGACCGGAAGCGGGAGCGTGAAGGATCCGGCTTGCGCGTAGACCGGGATGCGCGCATCCCACGGGTTCACGCGGTCGATGACCCAGGCATCGCGCGTCAGCCCCGGCTCGCCGCCGTCCACGGCGTACTGCTCGAAGAGATAACTTGCACGGCTGCCGATCGCCCCGGCGGCGAACATCTCGACTTCGTCGACGATCGCCTTGGGCAGTCCGGTGCCGTCCGGCCCGCTGCCCTGGCGCTCGCTCGAATCGACGAGATTCATTTTGGCGGAAAAGGGCAGGGTGGGCCCCGGCCGCACGCCGGGAATGCGGTAGCCCGAGGCGAGGAAGGCCGCGCCGAACGCATTGAGATGCGGGATGACCGTATGGCACTTCTCGCACGTGACGCCGTACTCGCGGGCAAAAAGGGGAATCGCCCTCGCCGGCGCTGTCTCGGCGAGCAAGCAGGCAAACAATGTCCAGGTAGTCAACCCTAATCGCATAGTTAGGCAGACCTAAATCGCCTTGCCGGACGCCGTTCCCTGCCGGCCTCCGGCAAAGGGCGCTTCGAGCCGATCGTGCAAAGGCGGCGCGTGGCGTCCCTCCTCTTCCTCGGCAGCGGCGGCGCGCGATTCGTGGTCGCTCGGCAGATCCGCGCCTCGGGAGGCATGTGGATGCGCTTCGGGCGGACGCAGCTGCACGTCGATCCGGGCCCGGGCGCACTCGTCCGCGCGCTCTCGCACGTGCCGCCGTGCAATCCCCGCGAGTTGGATGCGATCCTGCTCTCGCACAAGCACCTCGATCACTCGGGCGACGTGAACGCGATGATCGAGGCGATGACGGCGGGCGGATTTCGCAAGCGCGGTGTGCTGCTCGCCCCCGGCGATGCCCTTGACGAAGAGCCGGTCGTGTTTCCGTACGCGCAACGCTTCGTCGAGCGCGTGGAGCGGCTCGAAGCCGATGCGGGGCCATATCGCGTAGGCGGCGTCGAGGTGCGAACCTCCATCGCGCACGTGCACGCATCGCAGACGTACGGCCTTCACTTCACCTACGATGGGATGCGCGTGGCTTATCTTCCGTGCGGGCGCTTTTTCGACGGATTAGCCGACGACTACGCGCGTCACCAACCCGACGTGTTGATCGTGAACGTGCTGCGGTTTCGCGATACGCTGGACGTCGACCACCTCACCTGGGACGACGCTCAGCGTATCGTCGAACGCGTGCGCCCGAAGGTTGCCGTCTTTCAGCACTTCGGGACGAAGATGCTGGAGCGCGATCCCACGGCGCTTGCTGAAGCGCTCGAGGATCGCTTGGGGTTACGCGCGATCGCCGCGACCGACGGCATGCTCATCGATATCGAAACGGAGGTCGCCGCTGCCGGTAGCCCGTAAAGCCCGGCCCGCGGGCTCGTAACAGCACGCCGCCGCGCGGCCAGCGCGCGAGGAATTCCGGATGCTCGCTCAGCTTGCCGGAGTACGTGAAGATACTGCCGTGCGCGCTGGTTGCGGTGACGATGCGACCGGCTCCGAACGTTACCGTCGTGTCGCCCGTTGTCATGTGGCGAACTGCGGTCGGGGCTCCGGCGACGCCGACCGCGATATCGCCGAACTCCGCAGCGAAATGCACGGGACCCTGACCGAGCATGCCGTCGTCGTAAATCACGGCCCCAACGACGGCGCTCGCGTCGATCTGGCTCGCGCGGCAACTCGAGAAGATCACCGGTCCGACTCCCGAGCGCGCCCGGACGCGATCGAAGGTAGAATCTCCGACGAAGATGCGGCCGCGCAACGCTTGGAGATAGGCCGTTCCCGCGAAGCTCTGCACGTCGATCGTTCCGGCGTTGGTGGTTGCAACGAGCGTTCCTCGGTAGTCGCTAACGAAAACGCTGCCGCTGCTCGAGATGCGCCCGACTATCAATGCGGTTCCTTCCGGGACCGTGATCGTCGTCTGCCCGTATCCGCGTGCAACGATCGCATCGTGAAGACCCGGAAGCGGCGGCAAGGTAAAGGATTCCGCCGGCAGCGTGATGTCGCCGCGCGGCGTCGGCGTCGTCTGCGCCCAGAAATCGATCTGTGTCGGAATGCGTGGCTGGATCTGCGCCGCTCCCAGATGCCGCCAGCCGATTCGTCCGTCGGTCACGATGCGCACCTGCGAAAGGTTCCAGACGCGGATCGTCAGGCTTCCCGAGACGAGTTGCGCGTTGACGATCACACTCGGGCCCACGGCGATGTCGGCCGCGAGCGCCTTGGTGGGCAATACGGCAAGGGAAAACGCGAGAACGCCGAGGGCCCGCGCACGGCCGGAACTCAACACGTGCCCATTCTAGGCGTAGAAACGCCGAATGGTCATGAGAGATCGGTGAGCCGGGAATCGGCGAGCAGCGGAATCGTCACCCGAAAGAAGGTTCCGCCGCCCGCAGCTCGCTCCGCCGCGACGCTTCCGCCGTGCACGCGCGCAATCGAGCGGACGATGGCAAGTCCGAGACCCGTTCCCGGAACGCTGCGCGAGCGCGCGCGATCGGCGCGGTAGAAGCGCTCGAAGATGCGAGAGAGATCGTGTTCCGCGATGCCGGTGCCGCTGTCGCGCACCTCGATCCAAGCCCGATAATCCTCCGTACCGACCCGGACCTCGACGCCGCCGCGCTCCGTGAACTTGAGGGCATTGTCGACGAGGTTGCCGATCATCTGCCGAATGAGATGCGCGTCGGCCAGGACGAGCGCCGAATCCGCCTCGCTCTCGAAACTCAGCGTCAGGCCTTTTTCTTGGGCTCGCGGCGCCGCGTTGCGCACGACCGCGCGCGCCTCCTCGATGAGGGACACCGGCTCCTTGGGAATCTGGTCCCCGCGATCCGCCTTGGCCAAGGTCAGCATCCCGTTGAGCATCTCTCCGAGCGACGCGCTCTCTCGCGCGATCGTCTCCAAGCTGTCGCGACGCACGCCTTCGTCGCGGTCGGCCCAGCGCAGCAGCATCTGCGCGTTGGCGTTGATCGACGTTAGCGGCGTCCGCAATTCGTGAGAAGCGTCGGAGATGAACTGGCGTTCGCGGATGAAGGCGGCTTCGAGGCGCGAGAGGAGATCGTCGAAGGATTCGGCCAACTCGCCGATCTCGTCGTGGCGCGGCCAGTTGAGGCGGGTATCGAGGCGTTCGGAGCCTGCCTCGCGCATCGCTCGAGAGAGCTCCTTGATCGGATTCGTCGCTTGCGCAGCGAGCAGCGCGGAGAGCAGGATGACGGCCACGATCGCGACCAGGAGCATGACCACGACGGTGCGCCTGGCCTCGTCGACGGCGCGGACGACGGTCGCAAGTGATTGCGCGACCGCGATGACGACGCCGGTAGTGCCGATGCGAACGAACCGATCCTCGACAATTGCGGGATCTCCGCGTATTTGCAACCGGCGGAAGACGACGGGGTGCGCCGCGTTCACCTCCGCCGGCGGGATACGGCCCTGGCCAAGGTTCGCGCTTTTGACCATCGGGTAACCGGCGGGCGTGTCGATTTCGATCGAGGTTTCCGGCGAAGACCAATAGACGAGGTTATCGCCGTTGAGCAGTACCTGCAACGGCGAAGGCGAGGTGTCTTGGAGTCCCAACGGTGCCGGCCCGGGATTGGCAACCGCGAGCACCTCTTGCATCGTTGCGTCTGCGCGATCTTGGACGCGCGCGTAGATGATGCTTCCGAAGCGCCACGCAACGACGGCGCTCGTCGTCGAGAGAACGATGACGAGCAGTGCGGCGTACGATGCCGCAATCTTCCATCTGAGGCTCCAGGTCGTAAACCGCTTCAATCTTTGATCGTATAGCCGACGCCGCGCACCGTGCTGATCAGTTTGTCCTCGTGCGCGTCGTCGATCTTCCCACGAAGATACCGGATGTACACGTCGATGAGATTCGAATCGCCCAAGAAGTCGCTGCCCCACACGCCGTTAAAGAGTTCGTCGCGCGTGTGAACCTTGTTTCGGTGCAGCAGCAGGTACTCGAGCAGTGCGTACTCTTTGGCGGTGAGCGCAATTGGTCGACCTGCGCGCGAGACCTCGTGGCGGTCGCGGTCCATCACGAGATCGCGGTACTCGATGCGATTCGACTGCGGCTCGCGCTCGCGCAGCCGCGCGCGAACGCGCGCCAGCAGCTCGTCGGTAGAGAAGGGCTTGGGCAGGTAGTCGTCGGCGCCGAGATCGAGCCCGGCGACGCGGTCGGGGACGCTGTCTTTCGCGGTCAGGATGATGATCGGCACGCGGCTCTTCGCGCGAATGCGTTTGCAGACTTCCAAACCTTCCATGCGTGGAAGCATCAGGTCCAGGATCACGAGGTCCGGCTCCTTGAGCGCTTTCTCCAGACCGCTCAGACCGTCGACGGCCAGCTCCACCTCGTAGCCTTCGTATGTGAGTTCCAACTGCAGCACGCGCCCGATTGCGGGGTCGTCTTCGACGACGAGGATCTTGCGCGGCGACTGAGGTTCCATGCGGCCTTCTACGGCCTATCGGGGCGCCTGGCCCTCCGTCCGTGGGCGTAGACGGGTTGGGATCCGGTGAAAAGCGTGAGCCAGAATGCGGTTGCGGCGCCCGCAGCGAGCCACGCGAGCACGGAGGGGTTCGAGAGCGTGGCGACGGCCGCGCTGCCGACGTTCGCGAGGGAACGCGCAAAGAGGCTCCCACCGCCCAGGACGACGAGGATAACGAGTGAGAGGATCGCGGCGGCAAGGCTCCCGATTGCGAGGATCTCCCCGAACGAGAACATCGCCGGGGGCCGGTAGATCGTCGCGGCGAGGATCGCG